>DASTUX010000023.1:0-22123 GCA_035759395.1 Nocardioides sp. | reverse complement strand
CATCGCGCCCTCGTGCAGCGTGCCGGTCGGCGCACCGGACGCGTCCCTCTCGAAGCGTCCGTGGGGCGGGTCCGGGGTGGCGGCGTCGACGCCGGCGATCTCCAGGGCCTGCGTGTTGACCCAGGCGCCGTGGTGGTCGCGATTGGGAAGGAAGACGGGGCGGTCGCGGACGACGGAGTCGAGGTCGGCCGCCGTGGGGGTGCCGCCGGGGAACGCCGACATCGCCCAACCGCCGCCGAGGATCCACGGCAGCTCGGGGTGGGCGGCGGCGTACGACGCGACGGTGGCGAGGTACTCCTCGCGGGTGTGCGCCCCGGACAGGTCGCACCGGATCCGCTCGAGCCCGCCCTGGACCGCGTGCACGTGCGCGTCGACGAACCCGGGCGCGAGCAACCCGCCGTCGAGATCGACCACCCGGTCGGCCCCTGAGCCCGCGCCCGCGACTTTCCCCCCCGCGCGCACCTCGGCGATCCGGCCGTCGCGCACCACGACCGCGCCGGCACCGAGGTGTCGTCGCCCGTCGAAGAGGGCGCCGTTGCGGAACACCACGGTTGCCATGTCGAATTCCTATCAGGTCGCCCGCCTCCTGCCAGAAGAACGACGAATTCCGTGCCACCGGACCCGTTTCGCCACGGATTCACTTGCCGAACGTCCGACCAGCGGCCACGATGGGGCCATGCACCCCGACTACGACCACCTCCAGCGCGCCGCCAAGGACCACCTCTGGATGCACTTCACGCGCCACTCGACGTACGACACGTCCGACGTGCCGGTGATCGTCCGCGGCGAGGGTCCCTACATCTGGGACGCGAAGGGCAAGCGCTACCTCGACGGGCTCGCCGGGCTCTTCGTGAGCCAGCTCGGCCACGGCCGCACCGAGCTCGCCGACGCCGCGGCGAAGCAGGCGCGCGAGCTCGCGTTCATGCCGCTGTGGTCCTACGCGCACCCGAACGCGATCCTGCTCGCCGAGCGGGTGGCGAACTACGCGCCGGGCGACCTGAACCGGGTCTTCTTCACCAGCGGGGGCGGTGAGGCGGTCGAGACCGCGTGGAAGCTCGCCAAGAACTACTTCAAGCTCACGGGCAAGCCGATGAAGCACAAGGTGATCAGCCGCGCCATCGCCTACCACGGCACCACCGCGGGCGCGCTCTCGATCACCGGCCTCCCCGGGCTCAAGCAGCAGTTCGAGCCACTGGTGCCCTCGACGTTCCGGGTGCCCAACACCAACGCCTACCGCGCCTCGGAGATCACCGGCGGCTTCCTCGACGGTAGCGACCCGGAGGCCTTCGGCCGCTGGGCGGCCGACCAGATCGCGGTCGCGATCGAGAACGAGGGTCCCGACACCGTCGCTGCCGTGTTCCTGGAGCCGGTGCAGAACGCCGGCGGCTGCTTCCCGCCACCCCCCGGCTACTTCCAGCGGGTGCGCGAGATCTGCGACGAGTACGACGTCCTGCTGGTCTCCGACGAGGTGATCTGCGCCTTCGGACGGCTCGGCCACATGTTCGGCGCGCAGCGCTACGACTACCAGCCCGACATGATCACCTGCGCCAAGGGCATCACCTCGGGCTACGCCCCGCTCGGCGCGATGATCGCCTCGGACCGGCTGATGGAGCCGTTCCTCCACGGTCACTCGTCCTTCGCCCACGGCTACACGTTCGGCGGCCACCCGGTCTCGACCGCGGTCGCGATGGCCAACCTCGACATCTTCGAGAACGAGCAGGTCTTCGAGAACGTCCGCGCCAACGAGTCGGGCTTCCGGGCGACCCTCGAGCGGCTCAAGGACCTGCCGATCGTGGGCGACGTCCGCGGCGACGGGTACTTCTACGGCATCGAGCTGGTCAAGGACGTGGACACCAAGGCGACCTTCAACGATGCGGAAGCCGACGAGCTGCTCCGCGGCTTCCTCTCCAAGGCGCTGTACGACGAGGGCCTCTACTGCCGCGCCGACGACCGTGGCGACCCGGTCATCCAGCTCGCTCCCCCGTTGATCTGCACCCAGGAGCACTTCGACGAGATGGAGCAGATCCTGCGCGTGGTGCTGGACAAGGCATCGACCCTCATCTGATGAGCTGAGCAGCGGCGCGCGAGGTCGCACGAGCGCGTCGAAACCCGGTGACGTGCTTGCGGGCCTGGGGACCCCCTCAGCTGTGCCTGGGGAACCCCAGGTCGACCCCGTGGCGGGTCGAGGGGTCGGGCCAGCGGGTGGTGACGACCTTGCCGCGGGTGAAGAAGTGGATGCCCTCGACGCCGTGGGCGTGGGTGTCGCCGAACAGTGAGTCCTTCCAGCCGCCGAAGGAGTAGTAGGCCATCGGCACCGGGATCGGCACGTTGACGCCGACCATGCCGACCTGGACCTCGCGCTCGAAGCGGCGCGCGGCCCCGCCGTCGCCGGTGAAGATCGCGGTGCCGTTGCCGTAGCGGTTCGCGTTGACCAGGGCCAGCGCCTCGTCATAGGTCGACACCCGGACCACCGACAGCACCGGGCCGAAGATCTCGTCGTCGTAGACGGGCATCCCCGGCCGCACGTGGTCGAAGAGCGTGGGACCGAGCCAGAACCCGTCGGCCGCACCGTCGGGCACGACCTCGCGACCGTCGACCACCAGCGAGGCGCCGGCCGCGACGCCTGCATCGACGTACGACGCCACCTTGTCGCGGTGCGCGCCGGTGACGAGCGGGCCCATGTCGCAGCCCCGCCGGCCGTCGCCGGTGCGGAGCCCGGCGATCCGCGCGGCGATCAGCGGCACGAGCTCGTCGGCCACGGGGTCGACGGCGACCACGACCGAGATCGCCATGCAGCGCTCCCCCGCCGACCCGAAGCCCGCGCTGACGGCGGCGTCGGCGGTCGACTCGAGGTCGGCATCGGGCAGCACCACCATGTGGTTCTTGGCGCCGCCGAGCGCCTGCACCCGCTTGCCGTGGCTGGTGCCGGTCTCGTAGACGTGCCGGGCGACCGGCGTCGACCCCACGAACGAGACGGCCGCCACCGACGGGTGCTCCAGAAGCGCGTCGACGGCCACACGGTCGCCCTGGACCACGTTGAACACCCCGGCCGGCAGCCCGGCCTCGGCCCAGCACTCCGCGAGCAGCAGCGACGTCGACGGGTCCTTCTCGCTGGGCTTGAGGACGACGGCGTTCCCGCAGGCGATCGCCAGGGGCACGAACCACAGCGGCACCATCGCGGGGAAGTTGAACGGGGAGATGACCGCGACCACACCGAGCGGCTGGCGCAGCGAGTGGACGTCCACGCCGCTCGAGGCGCCGTCGGTGTGGGACCCCTTGAGCAGGTGCGGGGCGCCGCAGGCGAACTCCGCGACCTCGAGCCCGCGCTGAACCTCGCCGAGCGCGTCGTCGAGGACCTTCCCGTGCTCCGCGGTGATCGCCGCGGCGATGTCCTCCCGGCGCCGCGACAGGACCTCTCGGAACGCGAACAGCACGGAGGTACGCCGCGCGAGGGAGGCCGCGGCCCACTCCCGGCCGGCCGTGACGGCCTCGGCCACCACCTCCGACACCTCGGCACCGGACGCGAAGGCCACGCGTGCGCTGACCTGTCCGGTGGCGGGGTCGTGCACGTCGCCGTACCTCTCGCCGCCGCCCGGCCAGCGGGACCCCGCGCGCCAGTGGGGGACGGTGGGGAGGTCGTTCGTCTCTGCAGCCATCACTCCGCCATCACTGGGCGGCCCGGTGGCGCCGCCAGAGCTCACCGGCGATCACGAACACGAACGAGACCAAGAACATCAACGTGCCGACGACGAAGAGCTGTGGCGGGAACTCCTTGAGCTTGCTGCCGTAGACGAAGAGCGGGAAGGTCACCGACTGGCCGGCCGTGAAGTTCGTGACGATGAAGTCGTCGAAGGAGAGCGAGAACGACAGCATCGCCGCCGCGACGATCCCCGGCATGGCGAGGGGAAGCGTGACCAGGCGGAACGTCTGCCACTCGTTCGCGTAGAGGTCCATCGCCGCCTGCTCCAGCCGTGAGTCCATGCCGGACAGCCGCGCCTTCACCGTGACCACGACGAAGGAGAGGCAGAACAGCACGTGCGCGATGACGATGGTGATGAAGCCGAGCACGCTGTCGAAGCCGACCGACACGAACATCGCCAGCAGCGAGGAGCCCATCACGACCTCGGGCGTTGCCATCGGCAGGAAGATCACGAGGTTGGACGCCGAGCGGCCCCGGAAGGAGTGGCGCACGAGCGCGAAGGCCATCAGCGTGCCCAGCACCGTGGCGAGCAGCGTCGCGGTCGCGCTCACCGCGAGGCTCAGCTGCAGGGAGTCGCACAGCCCGTCCGGGTCGCAGATCGTCGTCCAGTTGGTCCAGGTGAACGACTCGAACTCGGCAGTGGCCGAGCGACCCGTCGGCTGGTTGAACGACAGCGCGAAGATGTAGCCGATCGGCACGAACATGTAGAGCAGCACCAGGATGCCGATCAGCAGGACCACGTGGTCCGCGAGCCACCGGCCGACCGGTTGCCGGGTCGCGACGGCGGCCATCAGAGCAGGTCCTCGGTGCCCGCGCGACGGACGTAGGCGACCACCATCACCACGACCACCGCCATCAGGACCAGCGACAGGGTCGCGGCGAGCGGGTAGTTGTGCTCGGTGAGGAACGCCGACTGGATCCGGTTGCCGACCATGTACTGCTTGGGTGTGCCGAGCAGCTCGGCGTTGATGTAGTCGCCGCAGGCCGGGATGAACGTGAGCAGCGTGCCGGCCACCACGCCCGGCAGCGACAGGGGGAAGGTGATCTTCCGGAAGCCCGTGAACGGGCTCGCATAGAGGTCCCCGGCCGCCTCGATCAGGCGTTGGTCGACCTTGTCGAGGGACGCGTAGATCGGCAGCGTCATGAACGGCATGAAGTTGTACGTGAGCCCCGCGATCACGGCCACGGGCGTCGCCAGGAGGCGACCGTCGTCCGGGAGGATCGCGATGGTCTGGAGGAAGCTCGTGACCGGTCCCTGGTCGGACAGGATGGTGCGCCACGACAGCGTCCGCAGCAGGAAGCTGGTGAAGAACGGCGCGATGACCAGCACCAGCATGAAGTTCTTCCAGTGCCCCGACTTGAACGCGATCGCGTAGGCCAGGGGGTACGAGAGCGCCAGGCAGATGGCGGTGGCGATGCCGGCGAACAGGAACGAGCGGACGAAGAGGTTCCACGAGTCCCTGACGGCGTCCACGTAGTTCGCGAAGTGCCAGGTCATCGCGTAGCCGGTGTCGTAGGACCCGCTCGGGTCGTACAGCGAGGTGAAGAAGAGCTGGACCGTCGGGAAGAGGAAGAAGACGGCGAGGTAGAGCATGCCCGGGATCAGCATCAGCCAGCCCCAGCCGCGGCGCCGGGCGGTCTCGACGTCGACGACCGACCCCGGAGAGGCGGTCGGTCCCGTGGTCACTCGTCGTCCTCCGGCGTCATCATGCCGGCGGAGGCGTCCTGGTCGGCGTCGAGCAGGAAGGCGTGGTCCGGCGACCACCTCATGTCCACCTCGTCGCCGTTCCTGAACGGCGACCGCTCGCCCGTGTTCTGCTCGAACACCATCAGCTCCTGCCCCCAGGGCATGGCGACGAGGTACTGGGTGCTGACCCCCACGAAGCTGACGTCGGTGATCCGGCCACCGGTCAGGACGTTCGAGCCGGCCGCGCCGTCCCCCCCGGCCGTGCCGGCGAAGATCTTCTCCGGACGCACCCCGAGCCAGGCGTTCCTGCCCCCGGCGTGCGACCGCGACGCGTCGACCGTGACCTTCTGGCCGTGGCAGTCGACGGCGACACGGTGGTCGGCGGAGTCGAGGACCTCGGCCTCGATCAGGTTGGACTGGCCCAGGAAGTTCGCGACGAACGTCGTCTCGGGGTTCTCGTAGAGGTCCTCCGGGGCGCCGATCTGCTCGATCAGGCCGTGGTTCATGACCGCGATGGTGTCGGCCATGGTCATGGCCTCGTCCTGGTCGTGGGTCACGTGGACGAAGGTGATCCCGATCTCGGTCTGGATCCGCTTCAGCTCGATCTGCATCTGCCTGCGCAGCTTCAGGTCGAGGGCCCCCAGGGGCTCGTCGAGCAGCAGCACCCCGGGCTCGTTGATGAGTGCCCGGCCGAGCGCGACCCGTTGCTGCTGGCCACCCGAGAGCTGGGAGGGCTTGCGGGCGGCGTACGGCGCGAGCTGCACCAGCTCGAGCATGTCCAGCGCCTTTTGCCGGTAGTCCTTCACGCCCCGGCGGCGCAGCCCGAAGGCGACGTTCTCGAAGATCGTCAGGTGCGGGAAGAGCGCGTAGGACTGGAAGACCGTGTTGACCGGCCGCTTGTAGGGGCGCAGGTGGGTGACGTCCTCGTCACCGATGAGGACCCGCCCTGTCGTCGGGTCCTCGAGACCGGCCACCATCCGCAGCGTCGTCGTCTTGCCGCAGCCCGACGGTCCGAGCAGGGCGAAGAACGAGCCCTGCGGCACCGTCAGGGTCAGGTCGTCGACGGCCGTGAAGTCGCCGAAGCGCTTGGTCAGGTCCTCGAGCCGGAGGTCCCGCGCGGGGTCAGCCACTCAGCACCTCGTTGAACTGGCGCTGGAGCTCCTGGTCCTTGTCGGTCGAGATGGACATGAACGAGTGCCCGTTGGCCATGGCCTTGTCGTCCAGGAAGATGAACGGGCTGTGCACCGCCGACTTGTCGAACCGGGCGATCTCGTCCTGGGCGCCCTTGACCGGACACAGGTAGTAGTTCCAGGCCGCCAGCTGCGCTGCGTTGACCGGGTCGTAGTAGAAGTTCATCATCTTCTCGACGTTGGTCTTGTGCGTTGCCTTGTTGGGAACCACCATGTTGTCGGTCCAGACCATGAACCCCTCCGCCGGCGGAACGTACTCGTAGGGAGTGCCGCCGAGCAGGTTGATGACGTCGCCGCTCCAGGCCTGGCACGCCACCACGTCGCCGGACTTCATGTCGTCCACGTAGTCGTTGCCGGCGAAGCGCCGCACCTGGCCCGAGTCGACGAACCCCTGGAGCGCATCGAGCGCGGATCTGAACTCGTCGTCGGTGAAGTCGCCGGGATCGCTGCCATTCAGCAGGAGCATGAGCCCCATCGTGTCGCGCATCTCGGTGTTCAGCTCGATCTTGCCCTTGAGGTCGGGGCGGGTGAGCAGCTCCTCGTAGCTCCGCACCGGGTCGGTGAGCTCGGCGTTGTAGCAGATGCCGGTCATGCCGCTCTGCCACGGGATGCTGTACTCGCGCTGGGGGTCGTAGTCGGGTGACCTGAGCAGGTCGAGGATGTTGGCGTCGACGTTGGGCATCTCGGCGTGGTCGAGCTTCTGCAGCCAGCCCAGCTCGACCATCCGGGCCGCCATCCAGTCGGTGACCACGAAGACGTCACGGCCCGTGGACTTGCAGGCCTGCAGCTGCGGGGAGACCTTGGCGAAGAACGTGTCGTTCGCGTTGACGTCGCCGTTCCGGTACTCGACCTTGATGCCGCTCTCCTGCTGGAACTTCTCCATGGTGGAGGTGCTGGGCTTGTTCATCGGGTCGAGATAGCCGATCCAGTTGGAGAACACGAGGGTCTTCTCCGTGTCGCTCAGGTCGGTGCTCGTGCACCCACCTGCCGCGATCTTGGCCCCTTCGGTGCCGCACCCGGCGAGGAGCGAGGCACCGCCCAGGGCGGCAGCCGAAAGCCCCACCCCGCTCAGGAAGCTCCGCCGGGTGAACCCACCGGCCAGCTGTGCGTCCCAGGCCCCGAGGCCCGTTCGGTTACGTCCTCGATCAGTCATTCCGGAGCCTCCTGGGGTCTGCTCTCGATGATCGGATCGTGCCATGCGAAACGACCCCCCACAAGCGATCCCGTCGATCTGCAACCCCCACGCAACGAAATCCCTCGTCGGGTCACGATTCGGTGATTCCTTTGACCAGCCGCTCCTGCCCTGAAACCATGCGGCCATGACCCGCTCCCCCGACCGCCCCGCTGTCCAGCTCGACGACTTCTCCAAGGCCATCATCGAGCAGCTCCAGCAGGACGGGCGCCGGTCGTACGCCGCGATCGGCAAGGTGGTGGGCCTCTCCGAGGCCGCGGTCCGCCAGCGGGTCCAGCGGCTGATGGACAACGGGGTCATGCAGGTGGTCGCCGTGACCGACCCGATGCAGCTCGGCTTCGCCCGCCAGGCGATGGTCGGCATCCGCGTGGTCGGCCCGCTCGACAAGGTCGCCGACCAGCTCGCCGAGCTCGACGAGGTCGACTACGTCGTGGTGACCGCCGGCTCCTACGACCTGCTCGTCGAAGTGGTCTGCGAGAGCGACGAGCACCTGCTCGAGCTGATCTCGGGACAGATCCGCTCCATCGACGGGGTGGTCGCGACCGAGACCTTCATGTACCTCCAGCTGCGCAAGCAGACCTACTCGTGGGGCGTCCGCTGAGCCACGAGGCTCCCGGCCGCCTCTCCTTCTGGCACGAGACCGCCGACACCGACTGGACGCCCCGGGCCGCGTTGCCCGGCGACCTGGACGTGGACGTCGCCGTCGTGGGTGCCGGCTTCACCGGTCTGTGGACCGCGTACTACCTCGCCGAGGCCCAGCCCGACCTTCGGATCGCGGTGCTCGAGGCCGAGGTCGCGGGGTACGGCGCCTCCGGCCGCAACGGCGGCTGGTGCTCGGCCCTCTTCCCGGCCTCGCTCCCCACCCTCGCCACGATGGCCGGCCGGCCGGCCGCCCTCGCCCAGCACGCCGCGATGCGCGCGACCATCGACGAGGTCGCGCGGGTGTGCGAGGCCGAGGGGATCGACGCCCACCTCGCCAAGGGCGGCTCCATCGCCCTGGCGCGTGGTCGCGCCCAGTGGCGGCGCGCACAGGACGAGGTTGCCGAGGCTCGGGCCTGGGGGCGCGGGGAGGACGACCTGCGACTGCTCGGGGCCGGGGAGGCGACCGCGGTCCTGCGCGGGTCGCGGACCGTCGGGGCGACGTACACGCCGGACTGCGCCGCGCTGCACCCCGCGCACCTGGTTCGCGGGCTCGCCGAGGCCGTCGAGCGTCGGGGCGTGACCGTCCACGAGCGGACCCGGGTCACCGCGATCGAGCCCGGTCGGGCCGTCACGCAGCACGGCGTCGTGCGGGCGGAGACGGTGGTGCGGGCCACGGAGGGCTACACCGCCCGGCTCCGCGGCCAGTCCCGGACGCTGGTGCCGGTCTACTCGCTCGTGATCGCGACCGCACCACTGCCCGCCGAGGTGTGGGACGAGATCGGGCTGGCCCGGCGCGAGACGTTCACCGACCTGCGCCACCTGATCATCTACGGCCAGCGCACCTCCGACGACCGGCTCGTCTTCGGCGGCCGCGGCGCGCCGTACCACGCGGGCTCTCGGATCCGTCCCGAGTTCGACCGGGACCCGAAGGTCTTCGCTCGCCTCTACGCGACCCTCGTCGACCTCTTCCCCGTCCTGGCCGGCACCCGGGTCACCCACGCGTGGGGCGGCGCACTCGGGATCCCGCGGGACTGGTGCGCGTCGGTCGGGCTCGACCGCGGCACCGGGCTCGCCTGGGCCGGCGGGTACGTCGGCGACGGCGTGAGCACGACCAACCTCGCCGGGCGCACCCTGCGCGACCTCGTCCTCGGCCACGACACCGACCTCACCCACCTGCCCTGGGTCGGGCACCGCTCCCCCGGCTGGGAGCCCGAACCCCTGCGGTGGCTGGAGATCAACCTGGGACTGCAGGCGATGACGCTGGCCGATGCCGAGGAGTCCCTCACCCGCCGTCCCAGCCTCGTCGCCCGGACCGTCGCCCCTCACCTCGGCTGACGGGGTGACATGCCCCGGGCGGGGCGACACGATGGGCGGGTGAACCGAAGCGCGCTCGTCAGACGGCCCAGTCCCCGCCTCGCGGAAGGCCTGATCACGCACATCGCCCGGACTCCGGTGGATCCCGGGCTCGCGCTCGAGCAGTGGGAGGGGTACGTCGCGGCGCTGGCCGCCGAGGGCTGGGCGACGATCGAGGTCCCCGCGGCGGACGACTGCCCCGACGCTGCCTTCGTCGAGGACACGGTCGTGGTCTACGGCGACCTGGCGGTCATCGCCCACCCCGGTGCCGACGCGCGCCGACCGGAGACGCCGGGCACCGAGGAGACGCTCACCGGCCTCGGGTACCGGATCGCCCACATCCGTGAGCCAGGCACGCTCGACGGCGGCGACGTGCTCAAGCACGACGGCACCGTGTGGGTCGGCCTGGGCGGACGCACCAACCAGTCGGGCGTCGAACAGCTCGCCGCCCTGCTGGCCCCGCTCGGCGGGCGCGTCGTCGGCGTACCCGTCTCGCGGGTGCTGCACCTGAAGTCGGCGGTCACCGCGCTGCCCGACGGCACCGTGGTCGGCTTCGAGCCGCTGGTGGACGACCCGGCCGTCTGGGATCAGTTCCTGCCGGTGCCCGAGGAGGCCGGCGCGCACGTGGTCCTGCTCGACGCGGAGACGGTCCTCATGTCGACGAGCGCGCCGAGGTCGCGGGCCCTGTTCGAGGCCCGGGGGCTGCGGGTCGTGGCCGTCGACATCGGGGAGTTCGAGAAGCTCGAGGGCTGCGTCACCTGCCTGTCGGTGCGGCTGCGCGGCTGAGCCGGCCCCTCAGAGACCGTTGGCCGCGGTCGGGTCCGGTCGGGTGCTGCTCGACAGCCAGGCGTCGAAGAACCCCTGGAGGTCCTCCCCGCTGACCTCGGCCGCCAGCGCCCGGAACTTCACGGTGGAGCCGTTGCCGCCGCGGTTGCGGGTGAGCCACTGGTCCAGCAGCACGGCGAAGTCATCGGGGCCGATCCGGTTGCGCAACGCCTGGAGGGCCATGGCACCACGCTGGTAGACCTGCCAGTCGAAGAGGTGTTCCGGGCCGGGGTCGTCGATCGGCAGCCGCCAGAACGTCGCGTCGTCGGCCAGCACGGCGTACCAGTCGCTGAGCCAGTGCTCCCCCGTCTCCCCACCGCGCCAGGCCTCGTAGCGGACCTCCATGAACGTGGCGGCCCCCTCGTTGAGCCAGATGTCGCGCCAGTTCTCTACCGCGACGGAGTCCCCGAACCACTGGTGCGCGAGCTCGTGGACCACGGTGGTGACCGACCCGGACCCGAGGACGGGGTAGGTCGGCCGGGTCTGGGTCTCGAGCGCGAAGCCCGGGCTGAGGTTCGTGGTGACTCCCCCGGTGTTCGAGAACGGGTAGGCCACGCCGAGCTCGGCCTCGAGCCAGTCCACCAGGGCAGGCGTGCGCTTCATGAGGGCCATCGACCGGTCGCGGTCCGCGCCCGGAATCCTCCGCGACACCGCGACGTACCACGGCAGGCCGTCGTGGACGCCGTGCTCGACGTCGAAGCGGCCGGCCGCGAAGAACGCCAGGTAGGGCACCATCGGCTCCGCTGCGTGCCAGTGGGTCGTCACCTGCTGCCCGTGCACCGCACGGCCGACCAGGTGCCCGTTGGCCACCACCCGCTGGCCGCGCGGGGTGGTGATGTGGATGTCCATCCGCGCCCGGTCGCGCGGGTGGTCGTTGGCGGGGAACCACCACGGCGCCATGTGCGGCTGGTTCATGGTGACGACCTCGTGGTCGTCGGCCAGCCAGTTCCTCTCGCCCTCCCAGCTGATCCGGCCGGGACGTCCGCCGTACCGGACCACCACCACGAACGTCGTGCCCGCGGCCAGGGGGCGGGCGGGCGTGATCCGGAGCTCGTGGGCGTTGGGCCTGCCGAACCGTGCCGGCCGGCGGTCCACGGTCACCGAGCTCACGGGCAGCAGCAGGTCGAGGTCGAAGCGGGACAGGTCCTTGGTGGCCCGCACCGTGAGCCGGGTGAACCCCGTGAGCCGCCGCTCGGCGAAGTCGTAGGAGTCGTGGATCCCGTAGTGGCGCACGTCGATGCCGCCGTTGCCGTCGAGCGGGAAGTAGGGATCCCCGATCCCGGCCGCGCCCGGGGACGGCGCCGCGGCGACCACCCCGGAGGTGGGTACGGCGGGCAGCAGCGCGAGCACGACGCCCGCCACGACAAGCCCCGCGGCACGATGGTTCACCACATGAATCTACCGAGCGGGGTGCGCCGCCGCCGGGTCTCCCCATTATTCGATTGCGGCCGCGTTCCGGGCGCTGCCACACTCGCGGCGTGACCCGGCAGTCGGCCGGTGCCCGTCGAGAGGAGCTGACATGTCCATGACTGTCCTTGGCCTGTCCGCAGACCAGACCCTCTCGATCTCCAGGAGCACCCACACCGATGTCTCACGACTTCACGCAGTACCCCGAGCTTGACCCTTCCTTCGTCTTCGACTTCACGGCGTACGACGATCTCGACGACGCCACCCAGCGCTGGTCCACCTGGCTGAGCGTCGAGCCGCTGTGCCGTGGCCCGGAGCCGCGCCCGGACTGGGTGGTGACCTCGCAGGGCGCCATCGACACCGAGCTCGGGATCCTCAAGACCGGCAAGGAGGCGGACGTCTTCCTGCTGGAGCGGGCCGACCCGGCCGACCCCGACGGCGGCGTGGTGATGGCGGCCAAGCGCTACCGCAGCAACGAGCACCGCAACTTCCACCGGGCCGCGACCTACACCGAGGGCCGCAGCACCAAGCGCTCCCGCGACCAGCGTGCGCTCAACCGCAAGAGCACCTGGGGCAAGGTCGTCGCCGCCGGTGAGTGGGCGGTGTCGGAGTGGGACGCGCTCAAGCGGTTCCACACGCTCGGCCTGCCGGTCCCGTACCCGGTCCAGATCGACGGGACCGAGATCCTGATGGAGTGGATCACCGTCGACGGGGAGACCGCGCCACGGCTGGCGCAGACCCGCCCCGACGACGACCTGCTGGCGTCGTACTTCGACCAGCTGCGCGACGCGATGGCGCTGATGGTGCAGAACGGTGTGGTCCACGGCGACCTCTCGGCGTACAACATCCTGGCCGCCGGCGAGCGCCTCGTGATCATCGACCTGCCCCAGATGGTCGACATCGTGGGCAACCCGACCGGGATGGACTTCCTGATGCGCGACTGCACGAACGTCACCGCGTGGTTCCGGGCACGCGGGTTGGCCGTCGACGAGCACGACCTCTTCGGTGAGCTGCTGGCGCACGCGTTCTGACGGGTGGGTCGTGCAGGATGGCCCCGTGCGGATCACACGGGGACGTTCGATCGAGGTGCGGCCACTGGCGCGCGGGGTGGTCACCCTGCCGCCGGGGTTGCCGATCGACCCGTACCGGCAGGGCCTCTACACCGGCCGCGAGCTCTACGACACCGGGCGGTACGCCGACTCGGTCGACGCCCGCGCCCACGCCTGGGCCCTCGAGCCACCCGAGCACGACGACACCCTCGCCCGGGCACTGCACGACCACGCGATCGACGAGGCGCTGGGCACCTGGATCGAGGGTCGCCACCTGGTCGGTGTCATGGGCGGCCACACGGTCGCCCGTGGCGACGCGGCGTACACCGACGCGGCCCGGTTCGGGCACGCGGTCGGGGGCCGGCTGACCGTCGCCACGGGGGGCGGGCCGGGCGCGATGGAAGCGGCCAATCTCGGGGCCTGGCTGTCCGGTCGGCCCGCCGCCGACCTCGACGACGCCCTGGCGGGGCTGGCGCGCGTGCCGTCCTACCGCCCCTCGGTCGACGCCTGGGCCGGCGCCGGCTTCGCCGTGCTTGAGCGCTTCCCCGACGGCGCCGACTCGCTGGGCATCCCGACCTGGCACTACGGCCACGAGCCGCCGAACGTGTTCCCGACCGCGATCGCGAAGTACTTCCGCAACGCCACCCGGGAGGCGATCCTGCTCGCGATCTGCGATGCCGGGATCGTCTTCCTGCCCGGCACCGGCGGCACGGTGCAGGAGGTCTTCCAGGACGCCTGCGAGAACTACTACGCCGACGAGTCGTCGGTCGCCCCGATGGTGCTCGTGGGGGCGGCGTACTGGACCGAGACCGTCCCGGCATGGCCGCTGCTCGAGGCGCTCGCCCGCGGCCGCGCCATGGAGGAGCACGTGCACCTCGTCGACTCGATCGAGGAAGCAGCCGCCGTCGTCGGCGTGACGGACCGCCCCTGAGCGTCGTTCTCCCTGACATGAGGATCTCCCGACGCGGCCTGCTCCGCTCGTCCGCGGTCACCGCCGGCGTCTCCGCGCTCCCCTCGCTCGCCCAAGCGGCGGTCGCCGCGACGGCGTCCCGGACGGCGACGCTGGGCACGACAGTGGGGCAGGTGATCGTGCGGGGACCGAAGTCCGCCGGTGGCTACCGTGCGCTGGTCCGCCGCGCCGGCGAGCCCCACCTGGTCCGCACCGACCTCGGCGTGAAGGCCGCCGCGGGGCGCGCGAGGCGGCGACGCGGGCTTCTCGCCTTCGCGCAGCTCAGCGACCTGCACGTCGTCGACCACCAGTCGCCGATGCGCGTGGAGTACGTCGACCGCTACGAGGACCAGTCCGAGCCGGGCGACCCGGTCCCCGGGCTGTTCGGCTCGGCGTACCGGCCCAACGAGATGCTCACCGCCCACGTGGCCGAGGCGATGGTGCGCGCGATCAACGAGGTCGGGCGCGGCCCGGTGTCGGGCCGGCCGCTGGCGTTCGTGATCCAGACCGGTGACAACTCCGACAACTCCCAGCGCAACGAGATCCGCTGGAACATCGACCTCCTGGACGGGGGGACGGTGCGGCCGGACTCCGGCGACCTGACTCGCTACGAGGGCGTCATGGACGGCGACCCGACGTACTACGACACCCACTACTGGCACCCCGACGGGACGCCGGACGGGCTGGCGGACGACCGGCCACGGGCCGAGCTGGGGTTCCCGACCGTGCCGGGCCTGCTCGACGCCGCCCGGCGGCCGTTCCGGGCGCGCGGGCTCGACGTGCCCTGGTACACCGCGTTCGGCAACCACGACGGTCTCTCCCAGGGCAACTTCCCCGAGACGACGCAGTTCGGGACCGTCGCGACCGGCCCGTTGAAGCTGGTCTCACCTCCGGCGGGGATGAGCCAGCAGGACCTGCTGGACGCGCTCCGCGGCGACTACGCAGGCTTCCTGGCCGGCCTCGCCACGTCGCCGTACGTCCGCGAGGTGACCCCCGACCCCGAGCGCCGGATCCTCGACCGGGCGGCCCTGGTCGAGGAGCACTTCACGACCACCGGCACCCCTGAGGGGCACGGCTTCACGTCCGCGAACCGGCGCGACGGGACGGCCTACTACACCTTCGACCGCGGTCCGGTCCGGTTCATCGTCCTCGACACGGTCAACCCCAACGGCGAGGCGAACGGGTCCCTGGACCAGACGCAGTTCGGCTGGCTCGGCCGGAAGCTGGCGGCGTCCGACGACCGCGTCGTCGTCATCTGCAGCCACCACACGTCGGGCAGCATGGACAACCCGCTCGTCGGGACCGGCGGCGACACCGAGCCGCGCGTCCTCGGCGACGAGGTCCTGGCGCTGCTGCTGTCACACCGCAACGTCGTCGCCTGGGTCAACGGCCACACGCACAGCAACAACGTGTGGGCGCGGCCGCGGACCGGTGGCGGCGGGCTGTGGGAGATCAACACCGCCTCGCACATCGACTGGCCGCAGCAGTCGCGGCTGCTGGAGATCCTCGACAACCGCGACGGCACCCTGTCGATCTTCGCGACGATGCTCGACCACCGCTCCCCCGTCGAGTACGGCGGTCGCCTGGACGACGTCACGCACCTCGCTGCGCTGGGTCGGGAGCTCGCCGCCAACGACTGGCAGGAGCGGGAGAGCACCCGGCGCGGCCGGCGCGCCGACCGCAACGTGGAGCTGCTCGTGCCGGCGCCGAGGTTCCTGCGCCAGTAGCGGGTCTACTCGACCGCGGCCAGCTGGCCGCAGGCTCCGTCGATGTCGCTGCCGCGGGTGTCGCGCACGGTCGTGGGGATGCCCTTGGCCTCGAGCCGGCGCACGAACTCGCGCTCGTCCTTCGGGTCCGAGGCGGTCCACTTCGAGCCCGGCGTGGGGTTGAGCGGGATCAGGTTGACGTGCACCCAGCCCCAGTCGCCGTACGAGTTCAGGACGTCACCGAGCAGGTCGGCGCGCCAGGCCTGGTCGTTGATCCCGCGCATCATGGCGTACTCGATCGAGACGCGACGCCTGGTGACCCGCGCGTAGTCCCACGCCGCCTCGACCGTCTCGGCGACGGAGTAGCGGGTGTTGATCGGGACCAGCTCGTTGCGCAGCTCGTCGTCGGGCGCGTGCAGGCTCAGCGCGAGCGTGACCGGGATGCCCTCCTCGACCAGCTGCTTCATCCGCGGCACGAGGCCGACCGTCGACAGCGTGATCCCGCGGGCGGACATGCCCAGTCCGTGCGGGGTGGGGTCGGTGAGCCGGCGGATCGCACCGATCACGGCCTTGTAGTTGGCCATCGGCTCGCCCATGCCCATGAACACCACGTTGGAGACGCGGCCCGGCCCGCCGGGGACCTCGTCGCGCGCGAGCGAGCGGGCGCCGGCGACGACCTGCTCGACGATCTCGGCGGTGGACATGTTGCGCTGGAGGCCGCCCTGGCCGGTGGCGCAGAACGGGCAGGCCATGCCGCAGCCGGCCTGGCTGGAGACGCACATCGTGACCCGGCCGGGGTAGCGCATCAGCACCGACTCGACCAGCGCGCCGTCGAAGAGCTTCCAGAGCGTCTTGCGGGTCGCGCCCTTGTCGGCCTCGAGCGTGCGCAGCGGCGTCATCAGCGGCGGCAGCATCGCGGCCACGAGCTCGTCGCGCTGCGCGGCCGGGAGGTCGGTCATCTCGGCCGGGTCGTCGACGAGGCGGGAGAAGTAGTGGGTCGAGAGCTGCTTGGCCCGGAAGCCCGGCAGGCCGAGCTCGGTCGCCAGGGCGGTGCGCTCGTCGGCGGACAGGTCGGCGAGGTGGCGCGGGGGCTTCTTGCGGCCGCGCGGCTCGTCGAAGACCAGCTGGAGCGGCGTCGCGCCGGCGTCAGCAGCGTCCGGGGAGGAGGTGGGTGAGTCAGACATCAGACACCGATCCTCTCATCCGGGGCTTCGGTGCGCCGAAACGTCAGCTCTGGTACTCCACCATGTACCAGAGCACCAGGGCCGCGACGCCGGTCACGACCAGGGCCGTGGTCACCATGCCGATCAGCATGTACAGGCCGAACCTGCGGGTCCGCCGGGCCGCCACGAGGCCGAACGGCACGACGAGGGTGACCAGCACGAGCGGGAACAGGTCCTCGGCTGTGTGGTCGTCGAAGATCGCGTAGAGCACCGCCACGAAGACCCCCGGCACGAGGATCACGAACGCCAGGCCGGTGAGGAACCCGGTGAGGGCGGTGAACGTCGGGTGGTCGCGGTGCCACCAGTCGGGCTGGCGCGCCGCCTGCTCGTCCGACCCAATTTTGGACGCGGGACCGGGCAGGTCGACGGAACGGTCGGCTGGGGGGTGGGCGGTCATGCGGAGAACTCCCTTGTCCTGAATGTGCTCAGCATGTCATCCACCCGGCCCGGACCGGGCGAGCGCACCCGGTTCGTCGGGAACCACGATCAGGTCGGGCATCGCCAGGCCTGCCCAGCGGACGAGGTCCGGGGCCGCACCGGTGAGCGCCGCCACCAGCACCGTCCAGGCGGTGCCGTGGCCGACCAGCACGACGTCCTCGCCCCCGTGCACGTCCAGCAGCCGCTCGACCGCCGGGACGACGCGGTCCCGGCAGGACGCCAGCGGCTCCCACCCGTCGTACGCCGACAGGTCAGGCTCGGCGAACGCGCGCGCGACGGTTCCCGGGAAGTCCTCGATCCAGTCCGGGGTGTCCCGGACGTGCTCGCGGAGGTCGTCCAGCACGCCGACGTCGTTCTCGGTCAGCAACTGCGCGGTCGCCACCGCCTTCGGCTCCGGGGAGCAGAACCAGCTGGCCCGCCGGGGCAGGCGGCCGGACTCGCGCAGCGCCCACACGTCGTCGAAGCCGGCGGGGTCGAGCTCCCACAGGTGCGGAGGCGTGCCGGGAGTCGGCGCCGAGCGCCCGTGCCGGACCAGGAAGAGGGTCATCGTCAGTAGACGAGGTAGTGCAGCAGCAGCCAGATCGGCGCGATCGTCGCGAGCAGCGAGTCGAGCCGGTCCATCAGGCCGCCGTGTCCGGGGATGACCTGGCTCATGTCCTTGATCCCGAGGTCGCGCTTGATGACCGACTCGCACAGGTCGCCCAGGGTGGCCATCACGACGGCGATCAGGCCGAGCAGGACGCCGACCCACCAGTCACCCTCGAGCAGGTAGACCACGACGGCCCAGCCGACGCCGACGCAGAACAGCAGCGAGCCCACGAAGCCCTCCCACGACTTCTTGGGCGAGATGACCGGTGCCATCGGGTGCTTGCCGAACAGCACGCCCGCGACGTACCCGCCGATGTCGGAGGCGATCGTGACCAGGATGAACGCGATGATTCCCTTGACCCCGGCGTCGTCGATGCCGCCGGCATCGCGCCAGCCGCCCTCGGCGAGCAGCAGCGCGACGAACGAGCCGAGGACCGGCACGTAGACCAGCGTGAACACCGAGGCCGACGCGTTCTTCACGTAGCCGTCGATCCCGCGTCGCAGCAACCACAGCATGATCACCAGCGCGGTCACCGCGGTCGCGGTGACGAGGGCGGGGGCGCCGTAGAAGTAGGCCACCACCACCATCACGACACCGCCCAGCATCAACGGCTGCTCGGGCACGTCGATGTCCTTGGCGAGGAGTCCCTTGTGGAGCTCCCAGATCGCGACCACCACCGCCGCCGCGACGACGACCATGAACGCGGTCTTCCAGAACAGCAGCGACGCCCCGATCAGGGCGAGCAGGACGACCCCGGAGGCGACCGCGACCGGCAGGTCACGCCCTGCGCGGCCGTGGTCCTTCGGCGGAACGGGCGCCGCGGGCGCCGGGGAGGTATCGGTCATGAAAAGGGTCGCTCAGACTTCGAGCAGCTCGGCTTCCTTGTTCTTCAGCATCTCGTCGACCGCGTCGGTGTGCTTCTTGGTCAGCCCGTCGAGCCTCTTCTCGGCACCGGTGACGTCGTCCTTGCCGACCTCGCCGTCCTTCTCGAGCTTCTCGAGGCCCTGCTTGGCCGTACGGCGCAGGTTGCGGATCGCGACCCGGCCGTCCTCCGCCTTGGCCTTGGCGACCTTGATGTAGTCCTTGCGGCGCTCCTCGGTGAGCTCGGGGAACACGCAGCGCAGCATCTTGCCGTCGTTGGACGGGTTCACGCCGAGGTCGGAGTCACGGATCGCGCGCTCGATGTTGCCCATCGCGCCCACGTCGTACGGCTGGATCAGGATGATCCGGGCCTCGGGCGCGGTGAACGAGGCCAGCTGCTGCAGCGGGGTGGGCGAGCCGTAGTAGTCCACGACGATCTTGCTGAACATGCTGGGCTGGGCCCGGCCGGCACGGATCGCCGCGAACTCCTCGCGCGTCGCCTCGACCGACTTCTCCATCTTGCCGTCGGCCTCGTTGAGGATGTCGTTGATCACCGGGTTCTCCTAGCTTGGTCGTTAGAGCCTCGTGGACGTCTGGTCAGTCGCGCGAGAGCGTCGTGCCGATCTTCTCACCCTCGACCACGCGGCCGATGGTGCCGGGCTGCGACAGGTTGAAGACGATCATGTCCAGGTCGTTGTCCCGGGCCAGGCTGACCGACGTGGCGTCGGCGACCTTCAGGCCCCGGGTCAGGAACTCGTCGTACGTCAGGTTGTCGAACTTCACCGCATCGGGGTTCTTCTTGGGGTCGGAGTCGTAGACCCCGTCGACACCCTGCTTGCCCATCAGGATGACCTCACAGCGGGTCTCCAGCGCACGCTGCGCCGCAACTGTGTCGGTCGAGAAGAACGGCATGCCGGCGCCGGCCCCGAAGATCACGACGCGACCCTTCTCCATGTGGCGGATGGCGCGACGCGGGATGTACGGCTCCGCGACCTGGCCCATGGTGATCGCGGTCTGCACGCGGGTCTCGACCCCGTGCTTCTCGATCAGGTCCTGCAGGGCGAGGCAGTTCATCACCGTGCCCAGCATGCCCATGTAGTCGGCACGCGCACGCTCCATGCCCCGCTGCTGGAGCTCGGCGCCGCGGAAGAAGTTGCCCCCGCCGACGACGATCGCGACCTGGACGCCGGTGCGGGCGACGTCGGCCACCTCACGCGCGATGGCGTTGATGACGTCGAGGTCGAGACCGACCTTGCCACCGCCGAACACCTCGCCGGACAGCTTGAGCAGAACGCGGTGGTAGGCCGTCACAGAAGATCCCTTCGAGCGGTGGACGTACGGACATGCGAGAAGGCCGGTCCGATGATCAGGATCTGAGTCATCGAGCCGGCCTCCTCGGGTGCGTCTGGCGCCAATCTATTCCATGTGGAGCGACCGGGTCAGGCGCCGACCTCGAAACGGGCGAACCGCTTCAGGCTGGTGCCGGCCTCGTCGAGCACGGTCTTCACGGTCTTCTTGTTCTCCGTGACCGACGCCTGCTCGAGCAGCACGACGTCCTTGAAGAACCCGTTGACGCGACCCTCGGTGATCTTGGCGATCGCCTGCTCGGGCTTGCCCTCCTCGCGGGAGGTCGCCTCGGCGATCTGGCGCTCCTTCTCGACGAGCTCCGCGGGGACCTCGTCGCGGGTGAGGAACTGCGGACGCATCGCGGCCACCTGCATGGCGGCGGCGCGGGCGGCGTCGGCGTCACCGTCGTACTCGACGAGCACGCCGACGGCGGGCGGCAGGTCGGCCGCACGCTTGTGCATGTAGACGACGACCGGACCGTCGAAGTAGGCCACGCGACCGAGCTCGATCTTCTCGCCGATCGACACGGCCAGGTCGTTGACGACCTCGCCGACGGTCTTGTCGCCGAGCTGGACGGCCTTGAGGGCCTCCGTGTCGGCGGCCTTGGCGGCGTCGGCCGCCTCGGCGATCTTCTGGGCGGTGGAGACGAACTCGTCACCCTTGGCGACGAAGTCGGTCTCGCAGTTCAGCTCGACCAGCGCACCACCGGAGGTGGCGACCAGGCCGGCCGAGGCCTCGCGCTCAGCGGCGCGCTCGGCCATCTTCTTGCCACCCTTGATCCGGAGGATCTCGACGGCCTTGTCGAAGTCGCCGTCGGCCTCGGTGAGGGCCTTCTTGCAGTCCATCATGCCGGCGCCGGTCTGCTCACGGAGCTTCTTGACGTCAGCGGCGGAGATGTTCGCCATGTTCTCGTTTCCCTCTGGTCAGTGTTGCTGGGGACGCCGGTCACCGGCGCGGCGGGCTCGCGTACGTCGTACGCGAACCGCCGCGGTCGGGGATCGGTCAGGCCTTGGCCTCGTCAGCGGCGGGCTCGTCGGCCTTCGCCTCGTCGGCGGCAGGCTCTTCGGCCTTGGCCTCGGTCGCAACCTCGGCGGGCTTCTCGGCAGCAGCCTCGGCAACCTCGGTCGCCTCAGCGGCCTCGGACGCGGCACCCGTCGCCTCGGAGGCGGGGGTCTCCTCGACGGCCTTGTCGCCACCGGTCGCCTCGACGGCGGCCTTCTCGGCGTCGCCACCGAGCAGCTCGCGCTCCCACTCGGCCAGGGGCTCCTCGGCACCGACCTCGGCAGCACCCTCGGTGCCGGCCTTGGCGCCGGAGCGGGCGATCAGGCCCTCGGCGACGGCGTCGGCAACCACGCGGGTGAGCAGGCCGACGGCGCGGATCGCGTCGTCGTTGCCCGGGATCGGGAAGTCGACCAGGTCGGGGTCGCAGTTGGAGTCCAGGATGCCGATGATCGGGATGCGCAGCTTGCGCGCCTCCTCGACGGCGAGGTGCTCCTTGTTCGTGTCGACGATCCACACCGCGGCGGGCGTACGGGTCATCTCACGGATACCGCCGAGCGACTTGTTGAGCTTGTCGCGCTCGCGGCGCATCTGGAGCAGCTCCTTCTTCGTGCGGCTGCTGCCGGCCACGTCGTCGAAGTCGACCTCGTCGAGCTCCTTGAGGCGGTTGATCCGCTGGTGCACGGTCTGGAAGTTGGTGAGCATGCCGCCCAGCCAGCGCTGGTTGACGTAGGGCATCCCGACGCGGGTCGCCTGCTCGGCGATCGCCTCCTGGGCCTGCTTCTTGGTGCCCACGAACATCACGGTGCCGCCCTTGGAGACGACCTCCTTGATGAAGGCGTACGAGCGGTCGATGTAGGCCAGCGACTGCTGCAGGTCGATGATGTAGATGCCGTTGCGCTCGGTCATGATGAAGCGCTTCATCTTCGGGTTCCAGCGACGGGTCTGGTGACCGAAGTGGACGCC
>DASTUX010000022.1:0-16584 GCA_035759395.1 Nocardioides sp. | reverse complement strand
GATCTCGCGGGGCACCTTGTAGCGGGCCAGGTTGGCCTTCACGTGCTCCTTGAGCTCGTCCTCGCTGACGTCAGCGCCCTCGCGCAGCGCCACGAACGCCTTGAGGCGCTTGCCGTAGTCGTCGTCGTCCACGCCGATCGCAGCGACCTCGGCGACGGCGTCATGCCCGACGAGGCAGTCCTCGACCTCCTTGGGGAAGACGTTCTCACCGCCGGAGACGATCATCTCGTCGTCGCGGCCCTCGACGTAGAGCCGCCCGTCCGACCCGAAGCGACCGACGTCGCCGGTCGACATCAGGCCGTCGATCATGTCCTTGTGGCCACCGCCGGTGTAGCCCTCGAAGAGCAGGCTGTTGCCGACGAAGATGCGGCCGGACTCCCCCGCCGCGACCTCGTGCCCGTCGGTGTCGTAGATCTTCACGACCGTCGCCCACGGCGGCCGGCCCGCCGACGAGGGGGCCTCCCGCAGGTCGACCGGGTTCGCGATCGAGGCGTAGGCGACCTCGGTCGAGCCGTAGATGTTGTAGAGGCTGTCGCCGAAGTGGTCCATCCAGTCGAGCGCGAGGTCGCCCGGGAGCGCGGAGCCCGACGCGGCGACCACCTTCACCCGTGAGAGGTCGTACGACGACAGCGTCTCCTCGGGCAGCGCCATGATCCGCTGCAGCATCACCGGGATGACCACGAGCGAGTCGCACTTCTCGGACTCGGTGACCTCGAGGCACTCCTCGGGATCGAAGCGGCGGCGCAGCACGACGGTCGAGCCGAGCAGCATGGCCATGGCCAGGTGCGCGAAGCCCCACGTGTGGAACAGCGGTGCCGCGATGTGCGTGGTCCAGCCGTAGCGCAGCGGCATCCGGGAGAGCAGCGCGACGGCCGCCTCGATGCCAGCCTCGTTGCGCGGCGCGCCCTTGGGCGTCCCCGTCGTCCCCGAGGTCAGGATGACGATCCGGGAGTGACGCTCGGGCGGGATGAGGTCGTCACCGGCGTGCCCGGCGATCAGCGACTCGACCGTCACGTCCTGGTCGCCGCTGTCGGTCCAGGCCACGACCCGGTTGCCGGCCTCGGCGCCGGAGAGCAGGTCCGTGAACTCCTCGTCGTGGATGACGACGCTCGGCTTCTCGCGCTCGAGCACGTCGACGAGCTGCGGGCCGGCGAAGGCGGTGTTCAGGTAGAGGAGGTCGGCCCCCAGCTTGGCGACGGCGACGCTGGCGTCCACGAAGCCCCGGTGGTTGCGGCACATCAGCGCGACGGAGTCACCCTCGGTCACGCCCAGCTCGGTGAGGGCGCGCGCCAGGGCGTTCGAGCGCCGGTGCATCTCCGCGAAGGTCAGCGAGCCCAGCTCGTCGACGAGCCCGATCCGGTTCGGCTCCCGGATCGCGAGCGCGGCGAAGCCGCCCGCCGGTCCCGTCCCCCAGGCGTGGATCGCCTTGGCGATCCCGGCGAGCACTCGTGGTGAGTACGGCCGGATGATCCCGGACGCCGTCAGGACTTTGAGGCTGGTGCCGGTGGCGGCAGCGCGGCCGAGGACTTGTCGGAGCACGGGGGATCCTTGCGGTCGGTCGGTCGGTCGGTCGGGGTCAGGCCGGCGTCTTCGGCGCGACCAGGCGCGTTGCCGACCAGTCCTTGCTCACCGCAGCGGTGGTGGTCTGGGAGAGACCGGCGATCGGCGCTGCCTCGGCGATGTCCGCCGGGGCGACCGCGTTGGGCCGGCCAACCTTCGGGGTGAGCAGCCAGATGGCGCCGCCCCCGACCAGGTCGGTCAGCGCGTCGACGAGTCCGTCGACGAGGTCACCGTCCTCGGCGCGCCACCAGAGCAGCACGGCGTCGACGACGTTGCCGTAGTCGGTGTCGACCAGGTCCCCGTCGACGGTGTCCTCGATCGCGACCCGGAGGGCGTCGTCGGTGTCGTTGTCCCAGCCCAGTTCCTGGATGACCATGCCCGGCTTGAAGCCGAGCCGTTCGGCCGGGCCCATGGCGGGACCGTCTGTCTGGGTGGACCCTCCACCCGCGGTCGAACTCACTGAATCCTCCAGTCACGTCGAATCAACCACCCGTGTCGGGCGGCAAGGTGAGGGGTAGTCCACCCGAGTTCAGGCGGGTGCGCAACCCGTGTCCAACACAAGGGTGCCCGGAAGGACCTCCGGCGCGTGCCGTTTGGGACTACTGATGGGTAAATTCCCAGACGATACGACCCGTGCAACGATGACGCAGTGACCGAAGACTCATCCCCCACTTCAGGCACCAGCTCCGACACGACGACGAGCCCCCGACCGGGCTCCATCGCGTCGGTGATCCACGAGGGCCTGCCCACCCAGCTGCCGGACATCGACCCGGACGAGACCAACGACTGGATCGAGTCGTTCGACTCGCTGGTCGACGAGCGCGGCCGCGAACGCGCGCGCTACGTCATGCTCCGGCTGCTCGAACGGGCCCGCCAGATGCAGGTCGGTGTGCCCGCGCTGCGCAGCACCGACTACATCAACACGATCCCGCCCGAGCGTGAGCCGTGGTTCCCCGGTGACGAGGAGATCGAGCGACGGATCCGCGCGTTCATCCGCTGGAACGCCGCCGTCATGGTGTCGAGCGCCAACCGCAAGGGACTCGAGGTCGGCGGCCACATCGCGACGTACCAGTCCTCGGCGAGCCTCTACGAGGTCGGCTTCAACCACTTCTTCCGCGGCAAGGACCACCCCGGCGGTGGCGACCAGATCTTCATCCAGGGCCACGGCTCCCCCGGCATCTACGCCCGCGCGTTCCTCGAGGGCCGCCTGAACGAGGAGCAGCTCTACCGCTTCCGCCAGGAGGTCCAGCACGGGCCCGGCGCCGGCCTGCCGTCGTACCCGCACCCCCGCCTGATGCCGGAGTTCTGGGAGTTCCCGACGGTGTCGATGGGGCTCACCGGCATCAACTCGATCTACCAGGCGCGGTTCAACCGCTACCTGCAGAACCGCGGCATCAAGGACACCGCCGACCAGCGCGTGTGGGCGTTCCTCGGCGACGGCGAGATGGCCGAGCCCGAGTCCCTCGGCGCGATCCGGATCGCCGCCCGCGAGGAGCTCGACAACCTCACCTGGGTCATCAACTGCAACCTGCAGCAGCTCGACGGCCCGGTGACCGGCAACGGCAAGATCATCCAGGAGCTCGAGGCCAACTTCCGCGGCGCGGGCTGGAACGTCATCAAGGTCGTCTGGGGCCGTGAGTGGGACCAGCTCCTCGCCCGTGACGTCGACGGCGTCCTGGTCAACCAGATGAACACCACGCCCGACGGCCAGTTCCAGACCTACTCGACCGAGGAGGGTGGCTACATCCGCGACCACTTCTTCGGGGCGGACCCGCGGCTGCGCGCCATGGTCGAGCACATGTCGGACGACCAGATCGTGAAGCTCCCCCGCGGCGGCCACGACTACCGCAAGGTGTACGCCGCCTTCGACGCGGCCACCAAGCACGTCGGCCAGCCCACGGTGATCCTGGCCAAGACCATCAAGGGCTGGACGATCGACGCCCTCGAGGGCAAGAACGCCACCCACCAGATGAAGAAGCTGACCCAGGACGACCTCAAGAAGTTCCGGGACCGGCTCTACCTGCCGCTGTCCGACCGCGACCTCGAGCGCTCCTACGACGAGACCGGCGCGGCGCCGTTCTTCCACCCCGGCAAGGACGCTCCCGAGATCCAGTACATGATGGAGCGCCGCGAGGCCCTCGGCGGCTCACTGCCCAAGCGCGTGGTGCGTGCCAAGCCCCTGACGCTGCCCGGCGACGGCATGTACTCCGAGCTCAAGCAGGGCTCGGGCAAGAACTCGATCGCCACCACGATGGCCGTCGTCCGCCTGCTCAAGGACTGGATGAAGGACCCGGAGATCGGGAAGCGGATCGTGCCGATCGCCCCCGACGAGTACCGCACGTTCGGCATGGACTCGATGTTCCCGAGCGCGAAGGTCTACAACCCGGGCGGCCAGCAGTACGAGTCGGTCGACCGCAAGTTGTTGCTGGCCTACAAGGAATCGCCGCAGGGCCAGATGCTCCACGAGGGCATCTCGGAGGCCGGCGCGATGGCGTCGGCGACAGCCGCCGGCTCGGCGTACTCCACGCACGGCGAGCAGATGATCCCGTTCTACATCTTCTACTCGATGTTCGGCTTCCAGCGGACCGCCGACTCGATCTGGGCGATGGCCGACCAGCTGGCCCGGGGCTTCCTGATCGGGGCCACGGCGGGACGCACCACGCTGACCGGTGAGGGACTGCAGCACGCGGACGGCCACTCGCCGCTCATCGCCGCGACCAACCCGGCCGTCGTGCACTACGACCCGGCGTTCGCCTACGAGGTCAGCCACATCATGCGGTCCGGCCTCGAGCGGATGTACGGCACCGCCACCGTGGAAGGTGGCGAGAACGTCATCTTCTACATCACCGTCTACAACGAGCCCGTCTCGATGCCCAAGGAGCCGGAGGACGTCGACGTCGAGGGGATCCTCAAGGGCATCCACAAGGTGTCGGTCGCCGAGGGCGACGGTCCGCGCGTGCAGCTGCTCGCGTCCGGCGTCGGCTACCCGTGGGTCAAGGAGGCGGCCCGGATCCTCGCCGAGGACTGGGGCGTCCAGGCCGACACCTGGTCGGTCACGTCCTGGAACGAGCTGGCCCGCGACGCGGTCGCTGCCGAGGACTGGAACCTGCTCCACCCCGGCGAGAGCCCGCGCAGCGCCTACGTCGCCGACAAGCTCGCCGGCGTCGAGGGCCCCGTCGTGGCGGTCTCCGACTGGATGCGCGCGGTCCCGCTCCAGATCGCGCGCTGGGTCCCGGGCGACTACCGGGTGCTCGGCACCGACGGGTTCGGCTTCGCCGACACCCGCGCCGCGGCTCGCCGCTTCTTCCACGTGGACGCGCAGTCCGTCGTCGTGCAGGCGCTCCAGGCCCTGGCCGACGCCGGCACGATCCCGCGCGACCAGGTCGAGAAGGCGTTCGCGACGTACCGCATCGACGACCCGACCGCGGTCGCCGGCGTGAAGCAAGAGGGCGGGGACGCGTAGCACCCACGGCGGTTGAGGAGGTTGCGCAGCAACCGTCTCGAAACCCCGTAACGCAGAGCAGGGCTCGGACCGAAGTGGTCCGGGCCCTGCTGCGTCTCAGGCGCTGGTGATCGCGGTGACGTTCGAGACCGGCTCGGCGGCCCGGCCGCTCTTGAGCAGGGCCCGGAACCGTGCCCGGCTGTACGTCGCGGGCTGGGTCGAGCGGATGAACTCGTGGACGATCTTCGCGAACCGGTGCGGGTGGTCCTTGTGCGGGAAGTGTCCGGCGTTGGGGATCACCTCGACCCGGGCATCGGCAGCCATGGCCGCCGCGTTGCTCGCGTGCCGGACCGGGATCACCTTGTCGTCGCGGCCCCAGATCACGCCCATCGGCATCGCCGAGGTCAGGTAGGCACGATCGGCCATGGTGACGATCTGGCCGCGCCAGTCGACCACCGCGCGCACCACGTGGCGGATCGCCGCGCGTGCGTAGGGGTCCTTGAACGAGTCGTAGATGTCGGCGACCTCGTCGAGGTCACGCGTCAGCTTCCACGGCGTCTGGGAGAGCGCCCGCATGCCGAGCATGCCCGCATGACGAACACCCGGCAGGGTGAGGACGCCCATCACCTGGTGGAAGCCCGGGGTCGTGATCGCCCGGATGGCCGGCGACACCTCGGGGCCGAGACCGCCCGACGCGACCAGGACCAGTCGCTCGGTGCGCTCGGGGAACTGGTAGGCGAACTGCATGGCGACGCCGCCGCCGAAGCTGTGCCCGATCACGGTGACCTTGTCCACGCCGAGCACGGTGAGCAGGTCGCGCATGCCGTTGGCGTAGCCGCCCACGCTGTAGTCGGCCCGCGGCTTGGCCGACTGGCCGTGGCCGAGCAGGTCGGGGGCGATCACCGTGTAGCGCTTGGCCAGCGTGTCGATCACCGGCTCCCACGTCGTGTGGTCGCACCCGAGACCGTGCAGGAGGAGCAGGACGGGGCCGCTGCCGACCTTGACGTACGCGCGTCGATGTCCGTGGAGCGTGAGGTACTGGACCTCATGGGACGTTCCGGACAACGGAGCCTCCTGGCTGCCTCTGGTCGGGCCTGGCACGAACCCCCGATTCAACCAGAACTCCCCCTCCCCGGAAGGGAGAAGGAGCCCTTGTTTCATGGGGTATTCCCAGAAATCCGGGTCGCCAAACCGGGGTCCACTAGGGTCGGTCCGTGACCCGTCGTCCGGCCCCCGAGCCACGCTCGCGCGCGGTCAAGGCCCTGCAGCGCTCCACGGGTGCCCTGAGCACCACCGCGATGGCGCGGATGGAGACCGACATGCCGTGGTTCCGGCAGCTCAGCGCCGAGGACCGCTCCTGGGTCGGGATGATCGTCCAGGCCGGTATCCGGGGCTTCGTGGACTGGTACCGCCGCGAGGGTGACCAGCCGGTCGGCGGCACGGCCCTCGCGGCCTCGGTCTTCGGCGCGGCCCCGCGTGCCCTGGCCGGCGTCATCAACCTGCAGCAGACCGTCGACCTCGTCCGGCTCTCGATCGAGGTCGTCGAGAGCAACATCGACGACCTCCTCGACCCGGCCGATGCTCCCGAGGTCCACGCCGCCGTGCTGCGCTACGCCCGCGAGGTCGCATTCGCCACGGCAGAGGTCTACGCCCGGGCCGCGGAGGTCCGGGGCGCCTGGGACGCACGCCTGGAGGCGCTGGTCGTCGACGCGGTGCTGCGCTCCGAGGCCGACGAGGCGCTGCTGTCCCGCGCGAGCGCACTCGGCTGGGCCGCCCGCGGGGACGTCGCGGTGGTGCTCGGCGCCGTACCTCCCCAGCGCACCGAGACCGACGTGTTCGACGAGGTACGCCGCGCCGCGCGCATCGCGGGCATGGACGCGCTCTGCGCGGTGCAGGGCGAGCGCCTCGTGGTGCTGCTCGGCGGCGTGAGCGACACCCGGGTCGCCGCCGAGTCCGTCGTCGACCTCTTCGGGGAGGGCCCGGTGGTGGTCGGCCCGGTGGCCGAGGACCTCACCCACGCCCACGTGTCGGCGCGCGCGGCGTTGTCCGCGCACCGCTCGGCCGCCGGCTGGCCGGACGCACCGCGGCCGGTGCGTAGCAGCGAGCTGCTGCCCGAGCGGGCCCTCGCCGGTGACGGCCACGCCCGGCGGCACCTGGTGGACGAGGTCTACCTGCCCCTGGTCCGCGCCCGCGGGACCCTGATCGAGACGCTCACGGCCTACTTCCAGAGCGGATCGTCGCTCGAGGCGACGGCCCGCACGCTCTTCGTGCACCCCAACACGGTCCGCTACCGGCTGCGCCAGATCGCCGACCTCACGGGCTTCACCCCCGGGCAGGCGCGCGACGCGTTCACGCTCGAGATCGCGCTGGTCCTCGGACGCCAGTCGGGCCGCGGCGACGAGCCCGTCACCCTGACCCCGTCTTTGTAGGGTTCCTACAAAGAACTGGCCGCCAGATTCGTGCCTGTCGGACGCGCAGCGATGCCCCCGGGACCGGCAGAGTTGGTGACGTGCTCGTCATCGTCGCTCCCGGTCAAGGCGCCCAGACTCCCGGTTTCCTCAAGCCCTGGCTCGAGGACCGCACGTTCGCGTCCCGCTTCAAGTGGCTCTCGACGGTCGCCGGACTCGACCTGGCGCACTACGGGACCGAGGCGGACGCGGAGACCATCCGCGACACCCGGATCGCCCAGCCGCTGCTGGTCGCGACCGGCCTGGTCGCCGCCCTCGAACTGTTCCCCCACCCCGCCGACGCCTTCTCGCAGATCGGCGCCGTGGCCGGCCACAGCGTCGGCGAGCTGACCGCCGCCGCCGGCGCCCGGGTCATCACCGCCGAGCAGGCGATGGTGCTGGTGCGCGAGCGCGGCCGCGCGATGGCCGAAGCCTCCGCGGCGACCCCGACCGGGATGACCGCCGTCCTCGGCGGGGACCGCGACGAGGTGCTCGCCCGGATCGAGAAGCACGGCCTCACCGCCGCCAATGACAACGGTCCCGGCCAGATCGTCGCGGCCGGGACGCTCGAGCAGCTCGCGGCCTTCGCCGCCGACGCGCCCGAGAAGGCCCGCGTGATGCCGTTGAGCGTTGCCGGCGCCTTCCACACCGAGCACATGGCCCCGGCCGTGGGCCACCTGGCCTCCCTGGCCCGCTCGGTCTCGGTGCACGACCCGCGCACGCAGGTCATCTCCAACAAGGACGGCAACGTCGTCCACGACGGCAGCGAGGTGCTCGCCCGGATCGTGGGCCAGATCGCCAACCCCGTCCGCTGGGACCTGTGCATGGACACGATGCTCGACCTCGGGGTGACCGGGATCCTGGAGATGCCGCCTGCCGGCACGCTGACCGGCATCGCGAAGCGTGCGCTCAAGGGGATCGAGACGTTCGCCCTCAAGACACCCGACCAGCTCGACGACGCCCGCGCCTTCTGCGCCAAGCACGGCGAGCACTCCCACATGGACATCTCCCCCACCTGGCGGATGGTCGTCTCCCCCGCCAAGGGCACCTTCCACCTCGCCACCGAAGCCCTCCAGGACGACTTCCTCGAGGCCGGCGCCACGATCGGCGACGTCGCGAGCTCGCGTGACCGCACCGCGGTCAAGGCCCGCCACGGCGGCCAGGTGGTCGAGTGGCTGGTCGAGGACGGTGACCTGGTCTCACCCGGCCAGCCGCTGGTCCGCCTCCACCCGGAGGGCACCTCCTGATGACCGCACCGATCCAGGGCTCGCAGGGTGCGCCGTACGCCGCCATCCTCGGCGTGGGCGCCTACCGCCCGTCGCGGGTGATCCCGAACTCCGAGGTCGTCGAGGCGATCGACTCCAGCGACGAGTGGATCCAGCAGCGCTCCGGGATCAAGCAGCGCCGGTGGGCCACCCCCGAGGAGACGGTGCAGCTGATGGCCGTCGAGGCGGCGCGCAAGGCGATCGCCCACGCCGGGATCGACCCGCAGCAGATCGACTGCGTCGTCGTGGCCACGGTCAGCCACCTGCTCCAGACCCCTGCCGTCGCGACCGCGATCGCCCACGAGCTCGGCACCAACAAGGCCGCGGCCTTCGACATCTCCGCCGCCTGCGCCGGCTTCTGCCACGGCGTGGCGATGGCGTCCGACTTCGTGCGTGCCGGCAGCGCCGGGCACGTGCTGGTGATCGGTGTCGAGCGGCTCTCCGACCTGACCGACGTCGGCGACCGCGGCACCGCCTTCATCTTCGCCGACGGCGCGGGCGCCGCGATCGTCGGACCGAGCGACACCCCGGGCATCGGCCCGGTCGTGTGGGGCTCCGACGGCGAGCAGTTCGACCTGATCCGGCAGAAGGAGGACTGGCGCGACGTCGTCGGGACTCCTGCCGTGCCCGGCAGCGGCGTGATGCCGCACCTGACCATGCAGGGCAACCCGGTCTTCCGCTGGGCGTCGTTCGCGATGGCGAAGATCGGCCAGCAGGCCCTCGACCGCGCCGGCGTCACCCTCGAGGACCTCGACGTCTTCGTCCCCCACCAGGCCAACATGCGCATCATCGACGCGATGGCGCGCTCGATGAAGCTGCCCGCGAAGGTGAAGATCGCCCGCGACATCGCCGAGCAGGGCAACACCTCGGCGGCCTCGATCCCCCTCGCCCTCGATCGGATGATCGCCGAGGGCGAGGCCCGCTCCGGGGACACCGCGCTCCTCGTGGCGTTCGGCGCCGGCCTGGCGTACGCCGCCCAGGTCGTCACCGTCCCCTGACCCACCCACAGATGTACGACCACCGAAACCACTGAAGGATAGGAACCACAGAATGCCTACCACCGAAGAGATCCGCGCCGACCTCGCCGACATCGTCAACGAGGTTGCCGGCGTCGACGCCGACGACGTCCAGCTCGACAAGTCGTTCGTCGACGACCTCGACGTCGACTCGCTGTCCATGGTCGAGGTCGTCGTCGCCGCCGAGGAGAAGTTCGGCGTGTCCATCCCCGACGACGAGGTCAAGAACCTCAAGACCGTCGGTGACGCGGTCGCGTTCATCGAGCGCGCCCAGAACTGACCCCCGATCACCCACAGCTGACCGGAGCACACAATGCCTACGAAGCGAGTCGTCATCACCGGCCTGGGAGCCACCTCCCCGGTCGGCGGTGACGTTGCCAGCACCTGGACCGCCCTGGTCGAGGGTCGATCGGGCGTCAACGCCCTCACCCAGGAGTGGGCCGAGCCTCTCGGCACACGGATCGCCGCGGAGGTCGCGGTCGAACCCACCGAGGTGCTCGACCGGGTCAAGGCCCGGCGCCTGGACCGCTCCGGTCAGCTTGCCCTCGTCGCGGCCCTCGAGGCCTGGAAGGACTCCGGCCTCGACGAGGCGGGGGTCGACCCCGAGCGTCTCGCGGTTGCCATGGCCTCCGGCATCGGCGGCGTGCAGACGCTGCTCAGCAACTACGACGCGCTCAAGGAGAAGGGTCCCCGCCGGGTCTCGCCGCTGGCGATCCCGATGCTGATGCCCAACTCCCCGGCGGCCAACATCGGTCTGGTGATCGGCGCCAAGGCCGGGGTGCACACCCCGGTCTCGGCGTGTGCGTCGGGCAACGAGGCGATCGCCCTGGGCATCGACCTGATCCGCCTCGGCCGCGCCGACGTCGTCGTCTGCGGCGGCACCGAGGCCGCCGTGCACGCCCTGCCCATGGCGGCGTTCGGGCAGATGATGGCGCTCTCCAAGCGCAACGACGACCCGACGGCGGCCTCCCGCCCGTGGGACAAGGGCCGCGACGGCTTCGTCCTCGGCGAGGGCTCCGCCGTCGTCGTGCTCGAGTCCGCCGAGCACGCCCAGGCGCGCGGCGCCAGGGTGTACGCCGAGGCCGCGGGCGCGGGAATCACCGCCGACTCCCACGACATCGCGCAGCCCGACCCGGCCGGCCTGGGTGCCACCCGGGCGATGAAGCTCTCGCTGCGTGAGGCCGACCTGTCGGCCGACGACGTGGTCCACATCAACGCCCACGCGACCTCGACGCCGCAGGGCGACGTGGCCGAGGCCGGCGCGATCCGCGCCGCGCTCGGCTCCGCGGTCTCGGGCGTGGTCGTCACCTCGACCAAGTCGATGACCGGCCACCTGCTGGGCGCCGCGGGCGCCCTCGAGTCGGTCGCGACGATCCTGGCGCTCCACCACCGGACGGTGCCTCCGACGATCAACCTGGAGGACCCCGAGGACGTCGGGCTCGACATCGCCGACAAGCGGCGCGACCTGCCCACCGGCGACATCGCGGCGCTCAACAACTCCTTCGGTTTCGGCGGCCACAACGTGGCGCTCGTCTTCCGGAGCGTCTGATGACCACCGCCCCCGCCGCCGCCAAGCCGGCCAAGCTGCCCCGCGAGGAGGACCCCCGCAACCCGGTGCACCGACTCACCGCGCTCCTCGACGAGGGCACGCTCGAGCTGATCACGCCCGACGACGACTCCGGGATGCTCGCGGCCGTCGGCCAGGTCGACGGGACCCGCGTGGTCGCCTTCTGCTCGGACGCCACCGTCATGGGCGGCGCGATGGGTGACGTCGGCTGCCGCGTGGTGGTCGACGCCTACCACCGGGCGATGACCGACGGGATCCCGATCATCGGGCTCTGGCACTCCGGGGGCGCACGCCTGGCCGAGGGCGTCCTCTCGCTCCACGCCGTCGGCCGGATCTTCCACGTGATGACCCAGGCCTCGGGCAAGATCCCGCAGGTCTCGGTCGTGCTCGGCCCGGCCGCCGGCGGCGCCGCCTACGGCCCCGCGCTGACCGACGTGGTGATCCTCGGACCCGAGGGACGCATCTTCGTCACCGGGCCCGACGTGGTCCGCTCGGTCACGGGCGAGGACGTCGACATGCTGCGCCTCGGCGGCCCCGAGCCGCACGGCCGACGCTCAGGTGTGGTCCACATCCTCACCGAGTCCGAGCGCGAGGCGCTCGACCGCGCGCGCATCGTTGCGTCCCTGCTCGGCTCCCAGGGCAGTCTGGTCCCCGCCGACGTGGAGGACCGCGACCTCTCCGCGATGCTGCCGGAGTCCAAGAAGCGCGCCTACGACGTGCACCCGCTCGTGGAGTCGGTCCTCGACGAGGGCACCGCCCAGGAGCTGCACGCCCGCTGGGCGCCCAACATCGTGACCGCGCTGGGCCGCTTCGGCGGCCGGACCGTGGGGGTCGTGGCCAACAACCCGCTGCGCCTCGGCGGTTGCCTCGACTCGCTCTCGGCCGAGAAGGCTTCCCGCTTCGTGCGGATGTGCGATGCGTTCGGCGTGCCTCTCATCGTGCTCGTCGACGTGCCCGGCTACCTGCCCGGCGTCGGCCAGGAGTGGGACGGCGTCGTCCGCCGCGGCGCCAAGCTGCTGCACGCCTTCGGCGAGTGCGTGGTCCCGCGCGTGACCCTGGTGACCCGCAAGACGTACGGCGGCGCCTACATCGCCATGAACGCGCGCTCCCTGGGCGCGACGAAGGTCTTCGCGTGGCCGGGCGCCGAGGTGGCCGTGATGGGTGCGGTCGCCGCGATCCGGGTCCTGCACCGGCGCAAGCTGGCCGAGGTGTCCCCCGAGATCCGGCCCCAGGTCGAGGCCGAGCTGGCCGCCGAGCACGAGCGGATCGCGGGCGGCGTGGACAAGGCGGTCGAGATCGGCGTGGTCGACGAGGTCGTGGAGCCGTCGCGGACCCGCTCGGCGATCGCCAAGGCCATCGACGACGCCGTCCAGACCGGCGGTGTCCGCCGGGGCGCCCACGGAAACATCCCGCTCTGACGCTTCCTGTCTTTCCTTTCGGTCCGGTCGTTTCAGTCTGGCTCCGTAACCGTCGCGGTGCGGCTGCGTTGGACCTCATGACGTCCGTCACACGACCGAAGGGATCGACATGTCGCGACAGGCGATCCTCGCCTCACTGGCCGCAGCCGTACTGCTCCTCACCGCCGCCCCCGCCGAGGCGTGGACCACGGCGTACGGCCACACCAACGCGCGCGACCGGGTGCTGCGCCAGGGCTGTCACAACTACCGCTACCACTACGTCGTCGACGCGCCCACCCACGACTGGACGCTCGAGACCTTCCTCGTCGACCGCACCGGCGAGAGGGTCTCCTCCAACGTGCTGAGCTCCGACTCCGAGCCCAACCGCGGCTTCTCGCGCTTCGGGCTCTGCCGGTGGAACACGGTGCCGGGCAGGTTCACGATCAGGGCGAAGCTCGTCTGGTACCGCCACTCGAGCGGTGTCTTGGGCAGCAGCTCGACGCGGCACACCGCGTGGTTCAAGCCGTCGCACTTCTGGATGCGCCGGCCGTCCTGAGGACGACCGGCAACACCCTTCCCCGGCGAGTGGTCAGACGACCTGGTGCAGCCAGCGCACGGGGGCACCGTCCCCGGCGTACCGGAACGTCTCCAGCTCGTCGTCCCACGGCTTGCCCAGGAGCTTGTCGATCTCGTTGAGCATCGTCGTGTCCCCCAGGGCCGCCTTCACGACCGCGGCCTTGAGCCGGTCCTCGGGGATCATGATGTCGCCGTGGAGGCCGGTCACCGCGTGGAAGACCCCCAGCTCCGGGGTGTAGGAGTAGCGCGAGCCCTCGGACGAGAGGGTCGGCTCCTCGGTGATCTCGAAGCGCAGCTGGTTCCAGCCGCGCAGCGCGGACGCCACGGCCGCGGCCGAACCGGCGCTTCCGGCCCAGGAGAGCTCGGAGCGGTAGGTGCCCGACTGTGCGGGCTGCGGGGTCCAGTCGAGGCTCACGGGGACGCCAAGGACACCGCCGACGGCCCACTCGATGTGCGGGCACAGCGCGGAAGGGGCCGAGTGGACATAGAAAATGCCCCTCGTCCCCGACCCGTCAGGGCGGTTGGCAGTGCGTGCGGTCACCGTGACCTCCTTCATCTCCGGCGCGAGATACGCCTTCCCCAGCGGTCTCTTCGGAGTTGTTGGTGGTGCTGATGACACGCGTGTTCAGTTAGCACGCTCATTGTGACGCATGGGACACCTGAAAACCAGTGATACGACTCTCGGCGCGCCCGGCGTGTCGAGGAATCCGGTCAGCTCGCCGGCTGGCGCACCCAGGCGGGGTCGACGATGTTCGCCAGGTCCCTCATCGCGCCGAGCGGCTGGCCGTCGCCGGAGACGAGCGGCCCCTCGACCACGTCGAGCACGACGCAGGTGACGTTGTCCCGCCCGCCTGCGGCGAGCGCGGACTGGGTCAGGACTGCCGCAGCCGAGAGCGGGTCCACGAGGCGCAGCACCTCGGCGATCCGCGACTCGTCGACCAGGTCGGTCAGCCCATCGCTGCAGAGGAGCAACCGGTCCCCCTCCCGCACCTCGAGGTCGACGACATCGACGTCGGCGGGGTCGGAGGCCGGGTTGCCGTCGAGCGAGCGCAGGACGACGTTGCGCCAGGGGTGACGGACCGCGTCGTCCCGGCTCAGCTGGCCCGCGTCGACGAGCTGCTGGACCCAGGTGTGGTCGCGCGAGACCTGTCGCAGCACGCCGTCGCGGAGGAGGTGCACACGTGAGTCGCCGAGATGGCCGAGCAGCACCCGGCTGCCGTCGCAGACGACCACGGACAGGGTGGTGGCCATCCCGGTCCGTTCCGCGTCGATGCGGACTCCGTGCTCGAGGCTGGCGCGGGCCGCCGACACGGCGTCCCGGATGATCGTGGCCGGATCCTGGCCGAACCGGCTCAGCGCGGTCGCCGAGACGACGTACGCCGCGGTGGCCGACGCGACCTCTCCCGCGGCCGCTCCCCCGACACCGTCGGCGACGAGCGACACATAGGGACCGACGAACGCGGAGTCCTCGTTGTGCGGGCGAACCCGACCCACATCGCTGACCCCGGCACCCGAGAACCGAAGCATGACCGCCTCCTCACGACTGCCGGAAGTAGACCCCGCGATCCGGCCGACGGTCAACCCCTCGTCCTCGTGGACGCCACGTCGGCAGACGCGGTGCCCTACTCTCTCGACATGGTGGAGAGCGGGCACGACGAAGGTCTCGAGGTGCGTCGCTCCCGGGCCTGGCTCGCCCTGTGGGCACTGCCCGTGGCGGCGCTCGTGGGTGTCGGCGCCTGGTTCGCCACCCATCCCGAGCCGCTGCCGACCTCCGACGAGGCCGTGACGGCCTCGACGCCGGTCGACATCCCGGTGTACGTCGGTGTCTTCACCCCGACCGACCGCACGCTGGACATCTCGGACGTGCGCGTGCGCCACACGGGCGACGCCGTCGTCGACGTCCTGGTGTGCCGCGACGGCACCGTGGGGGTGACCAGCGACCCCGACACCTTCTGCACGGGAGTCGACGACGCCGTCGACGCCAACCTCACCCCCGGCGACGAGCTACTGCTGCGCGTGAGCGCCACGGCACCCGGCCCGGTCTCGATCGACCGGGTCGAGGTCTCCTACCGCGACGGGCTGCAGTGGGGCACCGACGAAGCCGGTCACCCGGTCGTCGTCAACGTCCTGGGACGCTGACCGGACGCGGATCAGGCCTGGCGCTTCTCGAGCGCCTCTGCCCGCTCGGCGGCGTCGGTGATCTCGTCGCTGTCGATCGAGTGCGTGCGGTGGAACCAGGCGAGCGCGTCGGTCTCCCGACCGGCCGCCTCGAGGATGTCGGCGTACGCGTAGCGCAGCCGGACCACCCAGTTGTCGCGCGTCTTGGTCATCAGCGGCGCGAGCTCGAGCGTGCGGAGCGCGGCGTCGAGCTGGCCCATGTCGCGACGGGCCCCGGCCTCGACCAGGGTCATCTCGGCCTTGGCCGCAGGCTCGAAGTTGACCACCGACGGGCTCTTGGCGAGCTTCAGCGCCTGCTCGGGGTTCCCGAGGGCGCGGTGGCAGTCGGCCATCATCGGCAGGTAGGCGGTCGCGCCGTTCATGCGCTTCGCGGCACGCAACTCGGCGAGCGCCTCAGCGTAGTGACCAGCGGCGTACGCCGCCTCACCGGTCGCCTCGCGCACCACGGCGATGCGCGACGCGCGGGCACGAGCCGCCAACGTGTGCTGGTACGCCGTCTCAGGGTCCTCGTCCACGAGCATCCCCGCCGCGGCGAGGTGCCGGGCGACGCGCTGGGCGAGCTTCTCGGGCAGCCCCTTGAGCTGACCCGTGACCGAGCGGTCGAGCTCGCGGCCGGTGATCTCCTCGGGCAGCTCGGGCCCGTCGTACTTGGCCTGCTCGTCCGACCGGGGCCCCTGCTTGTCGGCGGGGCGCTTCCAGTCGCTCTTGCGACCGGGACGGTCCGACCCGGCACGAGGAGCGCGCGGGTCCTTGCGGTCCGGCCGCCCCTGGCCACCGCTGCGGCCGGCGGAGTCGCCCCCGCGCCGCGGCGACGAGTCGCCTGCTCGTCGGGGCGACGAGTCGCCTGCTCGTCGGGGGCCCGACGGACGGTCTCCCCCGCGTGCTGGACGCTGGTTTCCTCGGTCCTCGGCCACGACTCTTCACCTCTCGACGTGCTTGCCCGATGTGGGCTGTAAATAGCGTAGAGGCCACCTTGCGGTGGCCTCTACGAAGTGTATGTCCGGCGGCGTCCTACTCTCCCACAACCTCGCGGTTGCAGTACCATCGGCGCTGAAAGGCTTAACTTCCGGGTTCGGGATGGGACCGGGTGTTTCCCTTTCGCTATGGCCGCCGTAACTCTTGCGGCACCCACCCCG
>DASTUX010000021.1:0-2847 GCA_035759395.1 Nocardioides sp. | reverse complement strand
CGAGCAGGGCGCGGGCCACGCGGCCCAGGGGTACGCCGCCGCCACGGGCAAGGTCGGGGTCTGCATGGCCACGTCCGGCCCGGGCGCGACCAACCTCGTCACGCCGCTGGCCGACGCGCACATGGACTCCGTCCCCCTGGTCGCCATCACCGGCCAGGTCGGGGCGGCGATGATCGGCACGGACGCCTTCCAGGAGGCCGACATCCGCGGCATCACGATGCCGATCACCAAGCACAACTTCCTGGTCACCGACCCGGCCGACATTCCGCGCACGGTCGCCGAGGCGTTCTACATCGCCTCGACCGGCCGCCCCGGCCCGGTGCTGGTCGACGTGGCGAAGTCCGCGCTGCAGTCGATGACGTCGTTCGCCTGGCCCACCGAGCTGAACCTGCCCGGCTACCGGCCGGTGACCCGACCGCACGCGAAGCAGATCCGTGAGGCGGCCAAGCTGATCCTCGAGGCGCGCCGACCGGTGCTCTACGTCGGCGGCGGCACGATCCGTGCGGCCGCGTCCCGTGAGCTGCGGGTCCTGGCCGAGTTCACCGGGATGCCGGTCGTGACCACGCTGATGGCGCGCGGGGCGTTCCCCGACAGCCACCCCCAGCACCTCGGCATGCCGGGCATGCACGGCACCGTGGCCGCGGTCGCGGGCCTGCAGAAGTCGGACCTGATCATCAGCCTCGGCGCCCGCTTCGACGACCGGGTGACCGGCAACCTCGACTCGTTCGCCCCGGGTGCGAAGGTGATCCACGCCGACATCGACCCGGCCGAGATCGGCAAGAACCGGGTCGCCGACGTCCCGATCGTGGGCGACTGCCGCGAGGTGATCAGCGACCTGATCGTGGCGCTGAAGGCGGAGTCCGACGCCGGCAACACCGGTGACTACGAGGCCTGGGTGGAGTTCCTGTCCGGGGTGAAGGCGAAGTACCCGCTCGGCTACGACACCCCGGCCGACGGGCTCGCCCCGCAGTACGTGATCGAGCGGCTCGGCGCGATCGCCGGTCCCGAGGCGATCTACACCTCCGGCGTCGGCCAGCACCAGATGTGGGCGGCCCACTTCGTCGGCTACGAGAACCCGAACACCTGGATCAACTCCGGTGGCCTCGGCACGATGGGCTTCTCGGTGCCCGCGGCCATGGGCGCGAAGGTCGGCTGCCCCGACAAGACGGTCTGGTCGATCGACGGCGACGGCTGCTTCCAGATGACCAACCAGGAGCTCGCGACCTGCGCGATCAACGACATCCCGATCAAGGTCGCGATCATCAACAACGAGTCGCTGGGCATGGTCCGCCAGTGGCAGACGCTCTTCTACAACGAGCGCTACTCCAACACGGACCTGCACTCCAAGCGGATCCCCGACTTCGTCAAGCTGGCCGAGGCCTACGGCTGCGTGGGCCTGGCCTGCGACAACCCGGCTGACGTCGACGCGACGATCAACAAGGCGATGGAGATCAACGACCTGCCGGTGGTGGTGGACTTCCGGGTCCACCGCGACGCGATGGTCTGGCCGATGGTCGCCGCGGGCACGAGCAACGACGACATCAAGTACGCCCGGGACCTGGCCCCCGACTTCGACGAGGACGATCTCTGATGAGCAGGCACACACTGTCGGTCCTGGTGGAGAACAAGCCCGGCGTCCTGGCCCGGATCGCCGGCCTGTTCAGCCGACGCGGCTTCAACATCGACTCGCTGGCGGTCGGCCCGACCGAGCACGAGGAGGTCTCGCGGATGACCATCGTGGTCAACGTCGAGGAGTCCCCGCTCGAGCAGGTCACCAAGCAGCTGAACAAGCTGGTCGAGGTGATCAAGATCGTCGAGCTCGACGGCACCGCCTCGGTCAACCGCGAGCTCCTGCTGGTCAAGGTGAAGGCCGACGTCGAGTCGCGGAGCCGGGTCCTCGACGCGGTCGCCCTCTTCAAGGCCCGCGTCGTCGACGTCGCCAGCGACGCGGTGACGATCGAGGTCACCGGCAACAGCGAGAAGCTCGCCTCGTTCCTCAAGGTCGTGGAGCCCTTCGGCATCCGCGAGCTCGTCCAGTCCGGCATGGTCGCCATCGGCCGCGGCTCGCGCTCCGTCAGCGAGCGCACGCTGCGCCCCGTCCCCGTCCCCGCTCCGCCCGCACGAACCGGCTGAGGAATCCCCGAAGCCCACGACGTACCCAGACCTGTTGAACCAACCAGAAGGAGAGCCCCCGTGGCTGAGATGTTCTACGACGACGACGCCGACCTGTCCCTGATCCAGGGGAAGAGCGTCGCGGTCCTCGGATACGGCAGCCAGGGCCACGCCCACTCGCTGTCCCTGCGCGACTCGGGCGTCGACGTCCGCATCGGTCTGCCCGAGGGCTCGAAGAGCCGGGCCAAGGCCGAGGCCGAGGGCCTGCGCGTCCTCACGCCGGCCGAGGCGGTCGAGGAGGCCGACGTCATCGTGATCCTGGCGCCGGACCACGTCCAGCGCACGCTCTACACCAACGACGTCGAGCCCAACCTGACCGCCGGCGACACCCTGGTCTTCGGCCACGGGTTCAACATCCGCTTCGGCTACATCACCCCGCCCGAGGGCGTCGACGTGGTCATGATCGCCCCCAAGGGCCCGGGCCACCTGGTCCGGCGCGAGTACGTCGACGGGCGCGGCGTACCCGTCCTCGTCGCCGTCGAGAAGGACGCCTCCGGCAAGGCCTGGGAGCTCGCGCTGTCCTACGCCAAGGGCATCGGCGGCCTGCGCGCCGGCGGCATCAAGACCACGTTCACCGAGGAGACCGAGACCGACCTGTTCGGCGAGCAGGCCGTCCTCTGCGGTGGCGCCAGCCAGCTGGTGATGTACGGCTTCGAGGTGCTCACCGAGGCCGGC
>DASTUX010000020.1:0-12014 GCA_035759395.1 Nocardioides sp. | reverse complement strand
CGACAACGGGATCAAGTTCCTCGCCCGCGGCGGGGTGAAGCTCGACGACGCGGTCGAGATCGCGATCGAGCGCCGGCTGAGCGAGCACTGGGAGCGTCCGACCGGCGGTGACGTCGGCCGGGTGTCGACGTACGAGAGCGCCGTGAAGGAGTACGCCGCCCACCTGGTGCGCACCATCGACCACCCGCTGACCGGGATCCGCGTGGTCGTCGACTGCGCGGAGGGCGCGGCGTGGGAAGCGGGTCCGCGGGCGATCGCCGACGCCGGTGCCGACGTGACCGCGATCCACGCCCAGCCCGACGGGCTCAACATCAACGACGGGTGCGGCTCGACCCACCTGGCCAACCTGCAGGCGGCCGTGGTCAAGGACGGCGCCGCCGTCGGGTTCGCGCTCGACGGGGACGCCGACCGCTGCCTGGCCGTCGACCACGAGGGCACGGTCGTGGACGGTGACCAGCTGCTCGCGGTGCTGGCGCTGTCGCTGAAGGAGACCGGGCGCCTGGCCAAGGACACCGTGGTCGCCACCGTGATGAGCAACCTCGGCTTCGTGCAGGCGATGCGGGCCAACGGCGTCGGGGTGCGGCAGACCAAGGTCGGCGACCGCTACGTGCTCGAGGCGATGAAGATCTCCGGCTACAACCTGGGCGGTGAGCAGTCCGGCCACGTGATCATGAGCGACCACGCCACCACCGGCGACGGCATCCTCACCGCGCTGCAGGTGCTCGAGCGGATGGCGACCACCGGCCAGAGCCTCAAGTCGCTGGCCTCGGTCATGAGCCGGCTGCCCCAGGTGCTCGTCAACGTGCCGAATGTCGACAAGTCGCGCGCCGACGACGACGCCGTCCTGGCGGCCGCCGTGGCCGAGGAGGAGGCGGCGCTCGGGGACACGGGTCGAGTGCTGCTGCGTCCCTCCGGCACCGAGCCGCTGGTCCGGGTGATGGTCGAGGCCACGACCGCCGACGAGGCGCAGTCCGTGGCCGACCGGCTGGCCGACGTCGTGCGCCGCCAGCTCACGCTGAGCTGAGGTTCTCCACCGCCGGAGATCTCCTGCGGTTCGGAACCGGCCTCGCGGGTAGGTGCCCGGCATGACCGGTCCCCGCCTGCGGCTCGCCTCGGCGCTCGGCGTCTTCGCCGCCCTGGCGGTGCTGGGCGCCACCGCGGTGACCGTGTCGGCGTACACCCGGCACGAGTCGGCCCCGACCTCGCCGGGGCACGCCCTCGCCGGCGGGCAGCACGTCACGCGCGGCGCCGTCGTGCTCGAGGTGCCGGCCCGCGACTGGACCCTCGAGGGCGAGGACACGGTCCTCTACTACCTCGACCGGTCGGGGCGCCCCGGCGTCGGTGTGGCCGGCCCGGCGGTCTTCCGGGTCGGCTTCTGTCGGCGCGAGCCGGACGGCTCCAACCGGGGCTTCATCGGGGTCGCCGGCTCGACCCCGGGCTCGGCGGTGCGCGCGGCGAACGTCGCGGTGGCCCGGGACTGGGCCGCGGCCGTCGCGCTGGGAGCAGATCTGCAGACGTCCGGTCCTCGCACGCGGCTGCGCACCGCCCCGGTCACCCTGGACGACGGGACCCGGGCGGTCTGGACGTCGGCCCTGGTCACGGTCCCCGACCCCGTCCGGTGCGAGGCGCCGGCCGTCGACCTCACGCTGCTGAGCTTCGCGACAGCAGGCACGGTCACCCACGTGGTGCTGGTCCGTGACGCGGGCGTCCCCGGCACGTTGCCGGACGCCGCGGCCGAGCGGATCCTGCGGACGGTGCACCCGCGCTCGGGGTGAGCGCGTCCGCCGGGGAGGCTCAGAGCTTGCGGACCCGCACGTAGCGCACCGAGTGGTCGCGGTCCTTGCGCAGCACCAGCGTGGCACGGGAGCGGGTCGGCAGGATGTTCTGACGCAGGTTCGGCCCGTTGATCGTGTCCCAGATCCGCTCGGCCTCGGCCGTCGCCTCCTCGGGGGAGAGGTGGGCGTACTTGGAGAAGTACGACGCGGGGTTCTGGAACGCGGTCTCGCGCAACCGCCCGAAGCGCTCGATGTACCAGTCGCGGATGTGCCCGGTGCCCGCGTCGACGTAGATGCTGAAGTCGAAGAAGTCGCTCACGCTCAGCCCGGCCCGGCCGTCCTCGCGCACGCGCGCCGGCTGGAGGACGTTGAGCCCCTCGATGATCACGATGTCGGGCCGCTTGATGACGAGCTTCTCGTCGGGCACCACGTCGTAGACGAGGTGCGAGTAGGTCGGCGCCTCGACCTCGTCCTTGCCGGACTTGATGTCGACGACGAAGCGGAGCAGCGCGCGCCGGTCGTAGGACTCGGGGAACCCCTTGCGATGCAGGATCCCGCGGCGCTCGAGCTCGGCGTTGGGGTAGAGGAAGCCGTCGGTGGTCACCAGCGCGACGTTGGGGTGCTCGGGCCAGTGGGCCAGCATCTCCTGCAGCACGCGCGCGGTCGTGGACTTGCCGACGGCCACCGAGCCGGCCAGACCGATCACGAACGGGGTGCGCGGGGGCGTCGGCTGGTGCAGGAAGTCCTCCTGCCGGCGGTGCAGGTTGCCGGCGGACTCGACGTACAGGCTGAGCATCCGCGACAGCGGGAGGTAGACCTCGCGGACCTCCTCGAGGTCGAGCTCGTCACCGAGGCCGCGCAGCCGCTTGATCTCCTCCGGCGTGAGGGGGGTCTCGGTCTCCTCGGCGAGCGCCGCCCACGCCGAGCGGTCGAGCTCGATGTACGGCGAGGGCTCGCGGCCGGCGTCGTCGAGGCCACCGTTGGGCGCCCCGCCGTTGGGAGACATGCGGGAGATTGTTGCAGCCACCGCGCCCACCGCCGTGACGGCACCCGCTCGATAGAGTGACGGGCATGTGCGGAATCGTGGGCTACGTCGGTCAGCAACAGGCGCAGGGCGTCGTGATCGAGGGCCTGCGCCGGCTGGAGTACCGCGGCTACGACTCGGCCGGGATCGCGCTGGTCGACGGCGGCACGATCGCCTCGGACAAGCGCGCCGGCAAGCTCGCCAACCTCGAGAAGGCCATCGCCGACTCCCCGCTCGCCGCCTCGACCACCGGCATCGGGCACACCCGCTGGGCCACCCACGGCGCCCCGAACAACGCCAACGCGCACCCGCACCTCGGGCGCACCGGGCGGGTGGCGCTCGTGCACAACGGGATCATCGAGAACTTCGCCGAGCTGCGCATCGAGCTCGAGGACGCCGGCCACGAGCTGGTCTCCGAGACCGACACCGAGGTCGCCGCCCACCTGCTGGAGATCGAGGTCGTCGGCGGTGCCGACCTGACCACGGCGATGCAGACCGTCTGCCGGATGCTCGAGGGCGCGTTCACCCTGGTCGCGGTCGACGCGCAGGATCCCTCCCGGGTGGTCGCCGCGCGCCGCAACTCCCCGCTGGTCGTCGGCATCGGCGAGGGCGAGAACTTCCTCGGCTCCGACGTCGCGGCGTTCATCGAGCACACCCGTGAGGCGCTCGAGCTCGGCCAGGACCAGGTCGTCACGATCACCCGTGACGGGGTCGCGGTGACCGGCTTCGACGGGTCCCCGAGCGAGGGCCGTCGCTACCACGTGGACTGGGACCTGTCGGCCGCCGAGAAGGACGGCCACGACTGGTTCATGCGCAAGGAGATCTACGAGCAGCCGCACGCCGTGGCCGACGCGCTGCTCGGGCGGCGTACCCCCGCGGGGATGCTGCACCTCGACGAGATGCGGCTCTCCGACCAGGAGATCCGCGACATCGACAAGATCATCATCATCGCGTGCGGGACGTCGTTCTACGCCGGCATGGTCGCGAAGTACGCCATCGAGCACTGGACCCGGATCCCGGTCGAGGTCGAGCTGGCCTCGGAGTTCCGCTACCGCGACCCGATCCTCGACTACTCCACGCTGGTCGTCGCGATCAGCCAGTCCGGCGAGACCGCCGACACGCTGCAGGCGATCCGGCACGCGCGCACCCAGCGGTCCAAGGTGCTGGCGATCTGCAACACCAACGGATCGACCATCCCGCGTGAGTCCGACGCGGTCATCTACACCCATGCCGGGCCGGAGATCGGGGTGGCGTCGACCAAGGGGTTCCTGACCCAGCTGGTGGCCTGCTACCTGCTCGCGCTCTACCTGGCCCAGGTCAAGGGGACGCGGTACGGCGACGAGATCACCCAGGTCCTCGACCAGCTGCACGACATGCCCGACCACATCCAGCGGATGATCGACGACCGCCAGGTGGTCTACGACCTCGCCCGCGACCAGCTCGGGGCCACCTCGGTGCTCTTCCTGGGCCGGCACGCGGGCTACCCGGTCGCGCTCGAGGGGGCGCTCAAGCTCAAGGAGCTGGCCTACATCCACGCCGAGGGGTTCGCTGCCGGCGAGCTCAAGCACGGCCCGATCGCGCTGATCGACGAGGGGATGCCGGTGCTGTGCGTCGTACCTCCCCAGGGTCGCGACCAGCTGCGGGACAAGATGATCAGCGGCATCCAGGAGGTGCGCGCCCGCGGTGCCCGCACGATCTGCCTGGTCGAGGAGGGTGACGAGGCGATCACGCCGTACGCCGACGTGCTGATCCGGCTGCCGCGCGTGCCGGTGCTGCTGCAGCCGCTGGTGGCCGTGGTGCCGCTGCAGCTGTTCGCCTGTGAGCTGGCCACGCTGATGGGCCACGACGTCGACCAGCCGCGCAACCTCGCCAAGTCCGTCACGGTCGAGTAGGGCTGCGCCGTGGCAGTGGTGGGGGTCGGGATCGACGTCGTGGACATCGCGCGGTTCGGTGAGTCGCTGGAGCGGACCCCGGGCCTGCGGGAGCGGCTGTTCACCCCGGGTGAGGCGACGCACCGGTTGCCCTCGCTGGCTGCCCGCTTCGCGGCCAAGGAGGCGGTGGCCAAGGCGCTCGGGGCGCCGGTCGGGATGGCCTGGCACGACGCCGAGGTCGTCTCGGAGTCGTCGGGCCGGCCGCTGCTGACCATCCGCGGCTCGGTGCTGGCCCGCGCCGAGGAGCTCGGGGTGGCCTCCGTCCACCTCTCGCTCTCCCACGACGCCGGGATCGCCTCCGCCGTGGTCGTCCTCGAGTCGTGACCGGGCACTTGCAGGCACTCTGAACCCGCCGACCGGGCACGTGCAGGCACTCGGCCCGGATAGTTTGGTGGCATGAGGAGCGCGCACACGGTCGAGCAGGTGCGGGCCGCCGAGAAGCGGTTGCTGGCGGCGCTGCCCGAGGGGACGCTCATGCAGCGCGCCGCCCACGGGCTGGCGTACGCCGTGCTGGACCTGCTCGGGTCGGCGTACGGCCGCCGGGTGCTGCTGCTGGTCGGGTCCGGGGACAACGGCGGCGACGCGCTGTACGCCGGGGCCGTGCTGGCCCGCCGGGGCTGCCGGGTCGAGGCACGGCTTCTCTCTGAGCGTGTGCACGAGGCCGGGCTCGAGGCGCTCCGCTCCGCGGGTGGCGGGGTGGTCGACGCGGTCGAGGTGCTCCCCGACGTGGTGGTGGACGGGATCGTCGGCATCGGCGGCCGCCCGGGCCTGCGAGCGGACGCGGTGTCCGCGCTCGAGGCGGTCCGCGGTGTCCCGGTCGTCGCCGTCGACGTGCCGTCGGGGGTCGAAGTGGACAGCGGCGAGCTCGACGGGCCGCACGTCGAGGCGGCGCTGACGGTCACCTTCGGGACCCACAAGGTCGCGCACCTGGTCGACCCGGCGGCCTCCGCGTGCGGCGCGATCCACCTCGTCGACATCGGCCTCGACCTGCCCGACGCCTGGCTCGAGGCGCTCCAGCCCGGCGACGTGGCCGCACTGCTGCCGCGGCCGGCCCTCGACGCACACAAGTACACCCGCGGCGTGGTCGGCGTACGCGCCGGCTCCCCGGAGTACCCCGGGGCCGGGCTCCTGTGCGTCGCCGGGGCGGGCACCGGCCTCTGCGGCATGGTCCGGTACGTCGGTGACCCCGAGGTCGCCACCCGGGTCCGCGAGGTCCACCCCGAGGTCGTGGGTGCCGGGCGCGTCCAGGCGTGGGTGGTGGGGTCCGGCGGCGGTGACGCCGCCGGCGACGAGCTCGCGGCAGCCGTCGCGGACGGAGTCCCCGTGGTCGTGGACGCGGACGCCCTGGCCCACGTCACGGGACCCCTCGCGGTCCCCGCGGTCCTCACTCCGCACGCCGGCGAGCTCGCCCGGATGCTCGGGGTCGAGCGCGACGTCGTCGAGGCGGCGCCGCTGGCCCACGCGCGCCGCGCGGCCGAGAGGTACGACGCCGTCGTGCTGCTCAAGGGCCGCCACACCCTGGTCGCGACGCCCGACGGCCGGGTCCGGGTCACCACCACGGGCGTCCCGTGGCTGGCGACCGCAGGGGCCGGTGACGTGCTGGCCGGGCTGGTCGGGTCCCTGCTCGCCGCCGGCCTCGGGACGTACGACGCCGCCTCGCTCGGATCGTGGCTGCACGGGGCCGCGGCCACGCTGGCCTCACGCGGGGGTCCGGTGGTCGCTGGCGAGGTCGCCCTCGCGGTACCCGAAGTAGTCCGTCGACTGCCCCCGGTCTCGCTGGGCTGACGTGCCCCCGCGCGCCGATCGGGCGTGGTGGAAGAATCGGTCCCCATGAGCCCCCCGTCGGTGACACGCGCCGAGATCGTCGTCGACCTGGCGGCGATCCGGCACAACGTGCGCGTGCTGAGGGAGCTGGTCGCACCGGCCCAGATGATGACCGTGGTCAAGGCCGACGGCTACGGCCACGGCCTGGTCGCCGCGGCGGGTGCCGCCCGCGAGGCCGGGGCCGACTGGCTGGGCGTCGCCACGATCGACGAGGCCCTCGCGCTGCGCCAGGCCGGTGACACGGGGCGGATCCTGTGCTGGCTGGGGGTGCCGGGGGAGGACTACGCCTCGGCGATCGCGGCCGACATCGACGTGACGGCGTACTCCCTGCCCGAGCTCGCGGAGATCACTGCCGGGGCACGCGCCGCCGGCCGCCCGGCGCGGCTCCAGCTCAAGGTCGACACGGGCCTGTCCCGCGGGGGAGCGCACCCGGAGGAGTGGCCCGAGGTGGTCGCCGCCGCCCGCGCGGGCGAGGAGGCCGGCCACTGGCGGGTCACCGGGATCTGGTCCCACTTCGCGTGCAGCGACGAGCCCGAGAACCCCGCCAACGACGCGCAGGAGCACGAGTTCCGCCGGGCGCTGGACGTGGCCTCCGCGGCCGGGCTGCGACCCGAGGTGCGTCACCTGTCCAACTCAGCGGCCGCGATCCTGCGCCCGTCCGCGCGGTTCGACCTGGTGCGGTGCGGGCTGGCGTCGTACGGGCTGGACCCGGCGCCGGGCGTCTCGCCCGACCTGGGCCTGGTGCCGGCGATGACGGCCCGCGCGTCGCTGGCGATGGTCAAGGCGCTCCGCGCGGGAGCCAGCGTCTCCTACGGCCACACGTGGACCGCCGACCACGCGACGACCGTCGGCCTGGTGCCCGTCGGGTACGGCGACGGCGTGCCGCGCCATGCCGGGAACGCCGCCGAGACGTGGGTGGCCGGTCGCCGCCGGCCCGTCCGCGGCCGCATCTGCATGGACCAGTTCGTCGTCGAGCTCGCCGGGGACAAGGCAGCGCCCGGCGACGAGGTCCTGCTCTTCGGCACCGGCGAGCGGGGAGAGCCGACCGCGCAGGACTGGGCGGAGGCCTGCGACACCATTTCGTACGAGATCGTGACCCGGATCGGGGGCCGGATGACCCGGCGCCACATCGACTCAGGAGACCTCGCATGAGCCTGAAGCGCAAGATCCTCGGAGTGGCCGCCGGTGCCGCCGGCATGGCCGTTGCCGGCACCGCCGTGGAGGTGGCCCGGCGGCGTCGGGTCATCGCCCGGCGTGGCGCCGGTGAGCTGACGCCGTTCGGCTCCCTGCACTCCTCGCCGATCACGGTGGTGGCCCGCGACGGCGTGCCGCTGCACGTGGAGGTCGACGAGTACGCCCCCGATGGGGGCAGCGGGCGCCGGCGCACCAGCGCCGCGGAACCGGCGCTGACGCTGGTCTTCTGCCACGGCTACGCCCTCAACATGGACTGCTGGCACTTCCAGCGCGCGGGCTACCGCGGCCTGGTCCGCACGGTCTTCTACGACCAGCGCTCGCACGGCCGCTCGGGCCGCTCGACCATGGGACACGCCACGATCGACCAGCTCGGGCACGACCTGAAGCAGATCATCGACGAGGTCGTCCCGGACGGCCCGATCGTGCTCGTCGGCCACTCGATGGGCGGCATGACCATCACGGCGCTGGCCGAGCACTACCCGGAGCTCTTCGGCGACCGGGTCATCGGCGTCGCCCTGATCTCGACCACGGCGGGCGGGCTGGACCCGACCAGGATCCTGCTGCCGATGATGCCGCTGTCGCTCGGCGGCGAGCTGACCCACCGGGTGGTCGCGCTCCTGGGCAAGGGCCACAAGGTGATCGACGGGCTGCGCCGGGTCGGCAAGGACGCCGCGATGGTGGTCACCGACCGGTTCGCGTTCGGCGACGCCGTCCCCGCGGCGTACGTCGAGTTCGTCGACCAGATGCTCGCCGCGACGCCGTTCGAGGTGGTCGCCGAGTTCTTCCCCAGCTTCCGCGGCCTCGACAAGTTCCATGCGCTGGAGGTGCTCGCGTCGGTGCCGACCACGATCATCTGCGGCACCGGCGACCGGATCACCTCCGTCGGCCACAGCCGCAAGCTCCACGCGCACATCGAGGGCTCGACCCTCGTCGAGTGCGAGAACGCCGGCCACATGGTGATCATGGAGCGCCACGACCAGGTCAACGCCGAGCTCGACCAGCTGATCGCCGCCGCCGCCCGGTCGGTGGACCCGACGTGACGCTCGACGTACGTCGGGTCGGCCCCGAGGAAGCCGCACGCGTGCTCGCCGTCGTGCGCGCTGCCTTCGAGGTCCGGCCGCCGCTCGACCCGCCCGCGGCCGCGCTCACCGAGACGGAGGAGTCGCTGGCCGAGAAGCTCGCGAAGGGCGGTGGCGTGCTGGTCACCCTGGACGGCGAGGACGTCGGCGCGCTCGTTCTCGACCCGGTCGAGAGCACGATGTACCTCCGCCGCTTCGGCGTCACGCCCGAGGCGCAGGGTCGCGGCATCGCGCGGGTGCTGATCGACGCCGCCGTGGAGGCTGCCCACGGCTTCGACGACCTGACGGTGGTGGCCCGCGAGGAGCTGCCGCGGACCCGGCGGTTCTGGGAGCGGCAGGGATTCCGGGAGATCCGGCGCTCCTCGCCCAACGTCGAGCTCCGCCGGCCGTTGCGGACCTTCCTCTTCGACGCCCCGGACGCCGAGACGATGCGCAAGCTGGGGGCCTCTCTGGCCGAGCAGTTGTCCGCCGGTGACCTGATCGTGCTCAGCGGAGAGCTCGGTGCCGGCAAGACCACCTTCACGCAGGGGATCGGTGCCGGGCTGGGCGTCCGTGGCGACGTGACCTCGCCGACCTTCGTGATCGCCCGCGAGCACCCGGCGCTGGAGGGGGGACCCGGCCTCGTCCACGTCGACGCCTATCGCCTGGGCGGGATCGACGAGCTCGACGACCTCGACCTGGACACCTCCCTCGACGAGTCGATCACGGTCGTCGAGTGGGGCGAGGGGGTCGCGGAGGGTCTCGCCGAGTCGCGGCTGGAGGTCCGGATCATCCGGGCGCTCGCCGACGAGGAGGAAGACTCCGACCTCGACCCGCGCCGCGTATTGATGACCCCGATCGGGCCACGCTGGTACGAGATGGAGGTCCCGTCGAGCCACCGCCCTCCGCTGGCCGAGAAGCTGAACGAGAACCTCCTGCTGGACTTCTGGCGCTGCCCCGAGGAGGAGCTGGCCCACCTGGACCCGTCGATCCCGCTGCGCATGTCGGTGCTCGTCGCCGAGAAGGACGACGCTGTGCTGATGGTCCACAACGCCTGGCGCCGCGAGTGGGAGCTGCCCGGTGGCGTGATCGAGGAGCACGAGAGCGCGCGTGAGACCGCCGTCCGCGAGTTCCTCGACGAGACCGGGGTGCCGGCCGGCGACGACGTGGACTTCGTGGGGGTGGCGACCGTGCAGCTCGGGCACGAGCGGCGCATCGAGTTCGCGGCGGTCTACCGGACCACGCTGACCGGGCCGGTGAAGTTGGAGCCCAACGACGAGATCGACGACATCGACTGGTGGGACCTGGCCTCCGAGCTGCCCGGTCTCTCCGGGATCGACGCGCATCTCGCGCATCTCGCGGTGGAGGCCCCCGCCGCGGACTAGCGGTAGTGCCGGGCGTTCGGGCGGATCGTGTCCTAGCCTCGGGCCGTGGCCGTCCACCAGCTCTCACGCGCCGACGCCCGGCGCATCGCCGTGCGCGCGCAGCTCCTGAGCAGCGAGCGGCCGACCGACCTTCTCGACCTGGTGCGGCACCTGAACTTCCTCCAGGTGGACCCGACGGCGGCGGTCGCCCCCAACGCCGATCTCGTGGCCTGGAGCCGCCTCGGCTCGTCGTACGACGTGGCGGAGCTGCGTCGGGCGCTCGACGACCGGGCGCTCGTCGAGCGGGCGGCGACGATCCGGCCGAGCGAGGACATCGCGCTCTTCCTGGCCGAGATGGCGGACTGGCCGGGGCGCGGCGAGCTGCGCGACTACCAGCGCTCCAACCGGGACTGGGTCGAGGCCAACGGTGACTGCCGCCGCGACATCCTGGCCCGGCTCGAGGCCGAGGGTCCGCTCGCCTCGCGCGAGTTCCCCGACACGTGCGCGGTGCCGTGGGCGTCGAGCGGCTGGACCGGCAACAAGAACGTGATCCGGCTCCTGGACTTCATGGAGGCGCGCGGTGAGGTGGCGATCGCCGGGCGCCAGGGGCGGGAGCGGCTGTGGGACCTCGCGTCCCGGGTCCACCCCGACGTCCCCGCCGTCCCGGCGGACGAGGCGTGGCGCGAGCGCAACGCGAGGCGGCTCCGCGCCCTCGGCATCGCGCGGACCCGCAATCCCGCGACCGGGCCCGAGCCGTGGGACGTTGGCGAGGCCGGCGAACCGGCGGTGGTCGAGGGCGTCAAGGGCGAGTGGCGCGTCGAACCGTCCCTGCTCGACGGGGCGGCATTCTCCGGTCGCGCCGCGCTGCTGTCGCCGTTCGACCGGTTGATCCATGACCGCAAGCGCACGGTCGAGATCTTCGAGTTCGACTACCTGCTGGAGATGTACAAGCCCGCCGCCTCCCGCCGGTGGGGCTACTTCGCGCTCCCGGTGCTGTTCGAAGACCGGATGGTCGGCAAGCTCGATGCCATCGCCGACCGCAAGGCCGGGGTGCTCCGGGTCAACGCCCTGCACTGGGACGTGGACGCCACCAAGACCAGGGCTAGCGCCGTACGCCGGGAGATCGAGGACCTGGCCCGCTGGCTGGAGCTGGACCTCGAGCTGCCCGGATCCGCCTCGGGTCTCTAGGGACCCTCATACAGAGGTCCGCAGGTCCGGAGGGCACCTACTGAGGCTGGCCAAGGATGCAGAACTCGTTGCCTTCCGGGTCTGCCAGTACGACCCACGACGACTCATCGCCCTGGCCGATGTCAACACGCTGTGCGCCGTGAGCCACCAGACGAGCCACCTCGGCATCCTGGTCATCGGGCCTGAAGTCGAGATGAAGTCGACTCTTGGCCAACTTTTTTTCATCAAGCCGGACGAAGTCCAACCCCGGCATGCGATTCGGCTCCGGGCGGATCTCGAACTCGTCAGCAGAGGAGTAGACGACGACCCAACCAAGAGCCTCGGCCCACCACTGTCCCAAGGTCACCGGGTCTGCCGAGTGAACAATCACCTGTTCCCATTCCAAGGCCATCCGCCGAACCTAGGGGCTGCCAGGGCTTCACCAACAGGCATTTTTTCGGAGAAGACGGTCGTCACGGACTCACGACGTGCCGCTGCCCCCGCCGCATGGTGGGGCGGGGTGGGGGCGGTCAGGGTCTGGGTGGTGGTCGGGTTCGGGTGTCGCGGCTGACGTCGAGGGTGCCGTGGTGGTCGCGGAGGTACTGGTGGCCGTGCGGGCTGGTCCACAGGTAGGTGCCGCGGTCCAGGGGCGTGTAGGACCAGGCGCCGTGGGTCTT
>DASTUX010000019.1:0-11481 GCA_035759395.1 Nocardioides sp. | reverse complement strand
CTGCTGCAGGTCGATGATGTAGATGCCGTTGCGCTCGGTCATGATGAAGCGCTTCATCTTCGGGTTCCAGCGACGGGTCTGGTGACCGAAGTGGACGCCGCTCTCGAGGAGCTGGCGCATGGTGACGACTGCCATGATGTTTGTTCTCCTGTTGTGGAGGGCACTCCGTTCGCGCCCGCCCTTCGTGCAGGGCGGACCGGAGGCTTCTCCTGTTGTTTTCAGTTGCCACAGCCGACGGGTGCCGACTGTCCTGACGCTCACACGAGATCCCACCCGGATCTCTCCGGGACCGAGGATCGTCGCCCACGGGTGGCCGGGCCCCCAGGATCGGAGCCCGTCGCGGTCTGCGAGCGTGCGAAGTCAATCCGCAAGGATTGCTGGGCTGAGCGTAGTCGACCCGCGCGTGCCCCCGCCAATCGGAGGACAGGCGTGCCGCCTCGCGTCCACAGCGGCCCCCGCCGGACCGGATCTCCCCACCCCGGACCGCGCTCACCCCCTCCTGTCCGGACATGGGGGCACCGTGGGCCCATGCCTCCCCTGGGACAGCGCCGCCCCACCCGTCCGACCCGGCTCGCCGTGTTGCTGCTGATCGCCCTCCTCGGTCCGGCCCCGGGCCTGTTCCCGGGCCCGCTGGCAGCCCTGCCCGCGTCCGCGATCGCCGACGATCCGCGCCCGGTGGGCCAGTGGCCGCTCGATCCCGTGCCCGAGGTGGTCGCGGGCTTCGACCCGCCCACCTCGACCTGGGGCGCGGGCCACCGGGGCGTCGACCTGCTCGGCGCGGTCGGCCGGCCCGTGCGGACCGCGCTGCCGGGGCGGATCACCTTCGCCGGCCGACTGGCGGGGCGTGGTGTGGTCGTGGTGGACCACGGCGACACCCGCACGACCTACGAGCCCGTGACCGCCCGGGTCGGCCTGGGCGACCTGGTGTCGGCGGGCGACCCGATCGGCACGCTGGAGCTCCCCGGGTCCCACTGCTTCCCCCGGGTCTGCCTGCACTGGGGGTGGCTGCGGGGCGACACCTACCTCGACCCCCTGCTGCTGGTCGGCGCGGGACCCGTGCGCCTTCTCCCCCTGTGGCGCGACGAGCCCGTGGCCACGCCCGACGGCACGCTGGAGCGCTTGCCGGCTGTGCCGAGCCTGCCGTACGCCGCCTGGCGGCCGATGGTTGCCGGCTGGGTCGGCTGAGTCCCTCAGGCCCGGGGGTGCGCCTGCTGGTAGGCCCGGCGGAGCCGGTCCGTGGTGACGTGCGTGTAGAGCTGCGTCGTCGCCAACGAGGCGTGGCCGAGCAGCTCCTGGACCGACCGGAGGTCCGCTCCCCCCTCGAGCAGGTGGGTGGCAGCCGTGTGCCGCAGCCCGTGAGGCCCGATGTCGGGCGCACCGGGGACCTGGGCGATCCGCTGGTGGACGAGCGTGCGGACGGCCCGCTGGTCGATGCGCCGCCCACGCGCGCCGAGGAACAGCGCCGCACCCGCCCCCTCGACCTTCAGCCGGGGGCGCCCCTCGGCCAGCCAGCGCTCGACGGCGCGGGCAGCGGGATGCCCGAACGGCACCGAGCGCTCCTTGCGGCCCTTGCCGAAGACCCGCACGACGTTGCGCTCGCGGTCCACGTCGTCGAGGTCGAGGCCGACCAGCTCCCCCACGCGGATGCCGGTGGCGTAGAGCAGCTCGAGCATCGCCACGTCGCGCAGCCCCACCGGGGTGCCGTCGTCGGCGATGGTCGCGGCGGCGCGGATCAGATCGGCCGCCTCGTCGGCGCGCAGCACCGGCGGCAGCGACTTGTGGGGCTTCGGCGACCCGAGACTGGCGCCCGCATCGACCTGCGCCCGACCGGTGCGGGCCAGCCAGCCGGTGAAGACGCGGGCGGCCGTCGCTCGGCGCGCCAGCGTGGTCCGCGAGCGGCCCATCGTCTGCTGCTTGGCCAGCCAGCTGCGCAGCGTCCGCAGGTCCAGGTCGGCGACCTCGGTGTGCCCGAGCCGGGACGCGTGCTCGAGGAGGCCGGCGACATCGGCGACGTACGCGCGCACGGTGTGGGGGGTGAGGTCACGCTCCGAGACGAGGTGACGCTCGTAGTCGCCGATCACCCGGGCCAGGGGCTCGGGCAGGTCCGCCTCAGCGCTCTCGCTCTCGCCCACCCGTCGAGTCTAGGCTCGGCGACCGGTCCGATCAGGTGTGTGCGAGCGCGGCGAGCCGCCAACCTTCCCCGGACTCCTCGACCAGCCCCTGCGACTGCAGCCGGGTCAGCGCCGAGCGGACGACGACCAGGCCGAGGCCGGCGGTCCGGGCGATGGAGTCGGCCCGGGCTCCCCTCGAGACGGGGACCGCGTCGAGGACCTGCTGCTGGCGCAGGGTGAGCCGATCGCGCGGCCGGTGGGGGCCACGGACCTCCTCGACGAGGTGCTCACCGGCGACTCCGACGATCTCCAGGACCTCCTCCCCCGTCGTCACCAGCGCCGCGGCACCGGAACGGATGAGCTGGTGGACCCCCTGGGACGGCGCGCTCGTCACCGGTCCCGGCACCCCGAGCAACGGGCGGTGGAGCCGCCCTGCCCAGTTGGCGGTGTTGAGGGCACCGCTGCGGACTGCGGCCTCGACGACCACCGTGCCGCGCGTCAGAGCGGCGATCAGCCGGTTGCGGGCGAGGAACCGCAGCCGCGTCGGCGAGCACCCCGGGGGCAGCTCCGAGACGACGGCCCCCTCGCCCGCGAGGTGGTCCAGCAGGCTCTTGTGGGCGGCCGGGTAGGCACGGTCCACGCCGCAGGCCAGCACGGCGACACTCGAGCCCCCGACGGCGAGCGCCCCGCGGTGGGCGGCCTGGTCGATCCCGAACGCGGCGCCGGACACGACACAGGTCCCCGCGCGGGCGACGACCGCGGCCATCTCGGCCGCCACGGCGGCGCCGTAGGTGGTGGCCGAGCGGGAGCCGACGATCGCCGCCGACGACAGCTGGTCGAGGCGAAGGGGACCGCGCACCCACAGCCCGAGCGGCGGGCCGCCGCGGTTCTGGACCGGCTCCGCCATCGCCAGGTCGTCGAGCTGGTGCGGCCACTCGTCGTCGGTCGGGATCAGGAACCGGATGCCGAGCCGCTCGGCCAGCTCGAGGTCGCGCGCGGGGTCGATCGCCGCGAGCCGGGCAGCCACGTCGGTGAGGAGGTCACCCACCTCACGCTCGGCCGCCAGGTGGTCGTGGACCGCCACCGCACCCAGCTCGGCGACCAGCCCGGAGAGGCGCGGGTCCCCGGGCTCGCCCAGCCGGCCGAGGGCGACCCGGGCCAGGCGCTCGTCCGTCGGGGCGCTCATCCGGCCCTCCGCTCCAGCGTGGTCAGCAGGAGCGGCTCCCCGCTGCGCAGCCGCAGGGCGACGTCGACCTCGGCCAGTCCCGGCCGGTCGACCTCGGCCAGGTCGGCCACCGTCCAGGCCAGCCGGTGGACCCGCACCGCCCCGCGGCGGGTGAGCCGGCCACCGTAGATCTCGCCGTCGACCTTGCTGCGTGCCTCGTCGGTCAGCGGCCAGGCGTCGCTCAGCATCGGTCCGGGCGCCTGGCCGTTGAGCCGCCAGCTGCACCCGACGTAGCGGGCCTCCTGCCGGAGCCGCGCCCGCTCGACACGCGCCCGGACGGTCGCGGACGACTCGGGGACGCCGAAGAGGTCGCTCTGATCGTGGGGCCGGACCGGCACGACGTGGCGGACGATGTCGATCCGGTCGCTGATGGGCCCGGTGACCCGCTGCCGGTAGTCGCGGCGCTTGAGCTCGGAGCACGTGCAGCGGCTCTGGCTGGCCTGGGAGTGGTAGTCCCCGCAGGGGCACGGGTTGCAGGCCATCACGACCATCCCTCGGGCCGGGAAGGTCGCGGACTCGTCACCGCGGGCGATCGTGACCTCGCCGTTCTCGAGCGGCTGGCGCAGCGCCTCGATCACGTCGGTTCGGAAGAGCGGGAACTCGTCGAGGAACAGCACCCCGCAGTGCGCGCGGCTGATCTCGCCGGGCCGGACCCGGCCGGTGCCCCCGCCGATCAGGCTGGCCTTGCTGGCGTCGTGGTGCGGCGCGGAGAACGGCGGCCTGGTGAGCATCGAGTCACCCGGCTCGAGGGCACCGGCCAGCGAGTGGATGGCCGTGAGCTCGAGGGACTCCTCGGACGAGAGGTCCGGGAGCAGGCCGGGGATCCGCTCGGCCAGCGTGGTCTTCCCGGCGCCTTTGGGGCCGGAGAGCAGGAGGTGGTGGCCACCGGCGGCCGCGACCTCGACGGCGTACCGCGGATCGGTCATCCCGTGCAGGTCCGCCATGTCCAGCTCGTCGAGGCGCTCGTCGCCCCGCCAGGAGAGCAGCAGGCTGCCGGACATCGGCGCGACCGGCGCCGCCATCGGCACCTCCTCGCCTCGCAGCTCGGCGACGACCTGGCCGAGGGACCGCATCCCGAAGACGCTCATCCCGGGCACCATGGCCGCCTCAGCGGCCTGCGGCTCGGGGACGAAGACGCGCTCGAGGCCACGGGCGGCGGCGGCCAGCACCATGGGCAGCACGCCGGTCACCGAGCGCAGCCCGCCGGACAGGGTCAGCTCGCCGATGAAGACCGTGCGCTCCAGCGCCTCGCGCGGGACCTGTCCCGCTGCGGCCAGCACCGACGTGGCGATGGCCAGGTCGAAGTGGGTGCCGCGCTTGGCGAGGTCCGCAGGCGACAGCAGGATCGTGACGCGTCGCGTCGAGGGCCAGTCGAAGTCGCTGTTGATGATCGCCATCCGGCACCGGTCGCGCGACTCGTTGAGCGAGACGTCGGGCCGACCGACCAGCGTGGTGCCGACGACGCCGGGAGAGACGTCGGCCTGGACGTCGATCAGGTGGCCCGAGGCACCCTGGAGCGAGATGGTGTGGGCGGTGGCGAACGACATCAGCCGATCCCCCGCACGTGGTCGACCAGCGAGGCACCCCGGCGCGGCCGCAGGATCGCCACCATGTCGATGCGCACGTCGCGCGGGTGTACCGAGTGGTCGGCCAGCCAGCGGGCCGCGAGCCTGCGCAGGCGGGCGACCTTGATGTCGGTCACCGCCTCCTGCGGGGTCCCGCACCCCACGCCGCTGCGGGTCTTCACCTCACAGACGACGAGCACGTCGCCGTCACGCAGGACGAGGTCGATCTCCCCCGCGTCGCACCGCCAGTTGCGGTCCAGCACGACCATCCCCTGCGCCACCAGGTGCCGGGCCGCGAGGGACTCGCCGTACGCCCCGAGGGCCTGCCTGATCGCTGCTGCTGCCGATCCAGTCATCCGTTGACCTCCTGGAGGCCAGCGTTCCCGGACGCGGGGACGGGCAGCGCCGGCTCAGGGAACCCCTGTGGACCGCGGCGGCGGCCGGGTCACCTGTGGACGGCAGGCGGGCGGGTCAGACCTTCGGCGGGTCGATGTCGGCGGGGCTGAGCTCCTCGACGTTGACGTCCTTGAAGGTCAGCACCTTCACGTTCTTGGCGAAGCGGGCGGGCCGGTACATGTCCCAGACCCACGCGTCGCTCATCGAGACCTCGAAGAACACGTCGCCGGCCTCGGTGCGGGCCTTCACGTCGACCTGGTTGCACAGGTAGAAGCGACGGTCGGTCTCCACGACGTACTTGAAGATCGCGACGACGTCGCGGTACTCGCGATAGAGGGTGAGCTCCATCTCGGTCTCGTACTTCTCGAGATCCTCGGCGCTCATGACATCTCCTCGGGAGTCTCGACCGGCATGACCGGCACATTCTGCACAGTAGTCGCCGGCGCGAGCCCCGCGGCCCGCCGTACGTTGACGAACCTCATCCTGTGAATCGGCGAGGGTCCGTGCTCGGTGAGCGCAGCGGTGTGCACGTCGGTGATGTAGCCCTTGTGGGTCCTGAAGTCGTACGCCGGCCACTGCGTGTCGAGCTCGCACATGATCCGGTCCCGGGTGACCTTGGCCAGCACCGACGCGGCGGAGATGCAGGCGGCGACCCGGTCGCCCTTCCACACGGCCAGCCCGGGCACCCCGAGCCCGTCGACGGGGAACCCGTCGGTCAGGACGTACGCCGGCGGCAGGTCGAGGAGCGCGACCGCCCGGCGCAGCGCCTCGATGTTGGCCACGTGCATGCCGAGCGCGTCGCACTCGTCGTGCGGGATCACCACCACCGACCAGGCGAGGGCCCGCTGGAGGATGTGGTCGTAGCAGCGCTCGCGGGCCTTCTCGGTCAGCAGCTTGGAGTCCGCGAGCCCGGGGATGATCCCGCCCCTGCCCGCCGGCAGGATCGCGGCCCCGGCCACCAGCGGCCCGGCGCAGGCGCCCCGGCCGGCCTCGTCCACGCCGGCAATGGGATCGATGCCGTGGCGTCGCAGGGCGCGCTCGTAGCCGTAGAGCCCGGCGTCGCGCCGGACCGTGGATCCACGGGGAAGGTGACTCACGACGACCTCAGGGTGCGGCGGGCACGTCCGAGAAGCTGTCCGGCCGGTGCAGCACGCTGAAGCGGTCGCGGGGCCACAGCAGCACGAACACCCGGCCGACGACCAGGTCGACGGGGACGAACTCGTCGCCGGGCACGCAGTCGGTCTCGTCCTTGGTGCACATGTGCACGGTCGAGTCGGCGGAGCGCGACCGGTTGTCGCCCATGACGAAGATGTGGCCCTTCGGGACCGGCCCGGCCGTCCAGCCGTCGCCGCAGCCGATCATCGGGCCGTAGCAGTCGGCCCCCCCGAGCTTGGCGTAGTCCTGCTCGTTGAGCGGCACCCCGTTGACCGAGATCCGCCCCTTCTTGTCGCAGCACACGATGGTGTCGCCGGCGACGCCGATGACGCGCTTCACCAGGTGCCCGCCGGACGGGTAGAGGCCGATCTTGGCCATCAGCTGGGTGAGGCCGTTCTCCGGCCCGGCGGACTCCTCGGAGTTGAGCCAGTCACCCGGGTCCTGGAAGACCACGACGTCGCCGCGCTGCGGCGTACCGCCGAACCAGTAGGAGACCTTCTGGACCAGGATCCGGTCGTTCTTGACCAGGCCCGGCTCCATCGACTCCGAGGGGATGTAGAACGCCTGGACGAAGAGCGCCTTGATCAGGATCGCCAGGACCAGCGCGATGCCCAGCAGCAGCAGCGTCTCCTGCCAGATCGGCAGGTGCTTCTTCCTGGTGGAACGCGAAGACCGCGGCCCCGCCTCGTCGGATTCGACGATGGACGTTTGGCCGCGGTCTTCGGAGGTCACGCGCAGAGCGTAACGAGAGACCGGCTGAGAGCCAGTCTCAGGCCTCGCGGCGCTCCTTGATCTTGGCGGCCTTGCCGCGCAGGTTGCGCAGGTAGTAGAGCTTCGCGCGACGGACGTCACCGCGGGTGACGACCTCGATCTGCTCGAAGATCGGGGAGTTCAGCGGGAAGGTCCGCTCGACGCCGACGCCGAACGAGACCTTGCGGACGGTGAAGGTGCGGCCGATGCCGGAGCCCTGCACGCGGAGCACGACGCCCTGGAAGACCTGGACACGCGAGCGGTTGCCCTCGACGACCTTCACGTGGACCTTGATGGTGTCGCCGCCACGGAAGTGCGGGACGTCGTCGCGCTTGCTCGCGTTGGCGAGCTCGGTGATGAGGTTGTTCGTCATGTCTCTCCTCACGGGTGCCACAGGTCAGCCGCGGTATCGGAAGGTGCGGTGCGGGTGGCCCCGTCTGGATGGCCGGCGGCGCCAAGCTCCCCCTGTGGCAGGAACCCGACGCGGATCCCCCGGCGGGAGCGAGCTCCTCGGGGCGATCCATTTTTGGCCGACTGGGCCGAGGGAAGAGTCTGCCACAGCAGCGGGGACTCCCGAAAATCCTCCGGCCGACGTCGGTCAGCGGCGCTTGGTCATCACCACGACACCCGGCCGGTCGGGACGCTCCCCGCGCGCGGAGTAGCCCGCCTTGCGGTACATCCGCTGGTTCTCCTTCTTGCCCGCCCCGGTGAGGAGGCGGAACGTCTCGACCGACTCGGGAGCGGCCTTCTCGGCGTGCTCCAGCAGCCAGCGACCCAGCCCGCGGCCACGCAGGTCCGGGGCCACCATCAGCAGGCCCAGGTGCCACACGGTGGCGTCCTCGTCGAGCTGGCAGAGCACGGTCCCGACGAGCCGGCCGCCGACCCGGAGGACGAACGTCGTCGAGCCGAGGACGTCCTCGGTCAGGACATCCAGGGGCTCGTGCAGGGCGGGCTCGAAGCAGGCCCACTGGAGGGTCTGGATCTCACCCAGGTCGGCGCGGGTGGCGAGCGAGACCACGGCCCCGGCCAGGTCCAGACCGGTCGCGGCACCCGCGGGGTGGGCGAGGTCTGGGCGGCGCTCGGCGGTGCGGCGTACGGCCTGCTCGTGGCGCCAGGCACCGATGGCGCGGTGGTCGCCCGAGAGCAGGACCGGGGGTACGTCGAGCCCGCGCCAGGAGGCCGGCTTGGTGTAGACGGGGTACTCCAGCAGCCCGTCCTCGTGCGACTCCTCGGTCAACGACTCGGGGTTGCCCATGAAGCCGGGGATCAGCCGGACCACGGCCTCGGTGATGGCCAGCGCGGCCACCTCTCCCCCGTTGAGCACGTAGTCGCCGATCGAGATCTCCCGGACCTCGGCCCGCGTCGCGGCGTGGTCGAGCACGCGCTGGTCGATGCCCTCGTAGCGTCCGCACGCGAAGACGAGGCGCTCCCGCCCGGCCAGCTCCCGGGCGGTCGCCTGCGTGAACGGCTGCCCGGACGGGGTCGTGAAGACGACGGTCGTCCGCTCGGCGGCGTCCCGGTCGGCCGGGAGCAGCTCGTCGAACGCCGCCCCCCAGGGCTCGGGCTTCATCACCATGCCGGCGCCGCCGCCGTACGGCGTGTCGTCGACGGTGTGGTGCCGGTCCGTCGTCCAGCCGCGAAGGTCATGGACGTGGATGTCGAGCAGCCCCTTGTCCCGGGCCTTGCCGGCCAGCGACAGCTCGAGCGGCGCCAGGTAGTCGGGGAAGATCGTGAGGACGTCGATCCTCATGCTCAGCCCTCGTCGTCCGGCAGCGGGGTCACCAGCCCGGGCCGGTCCGCGATGACCACGCGACGAGTCGACAGGTCCACCTCCGGCACCAGCGCCTTCACGAACGGGACGAGGGTGTCGCGCCCGTCCAGCGCGCGCACGGCGAGCAGGTCCTGGGCGCCGCCGTGGACCAGCGCGGTGACCTCGCCGAGGTGGGCGCCGCCGACGTCGTACGCCGCGAGGCCGACCAGCTGGTGGTCGTAGAACTCGTCGGGGTCGTCGGGGATCGCGGCCGCGTCGATCGTGGCGTACAGGACGATCCCGCGCGCGGCCTCGGCCGCGTTGCGGTCGCGGATCTCGTCGAAGTTGGCCAGCAGGCGCGTCTGGTGCCAGCGGGTGGCGGTCACGCGCAGGCTCCGGATCGGGCTGGTCGAACCAGTTGGCGGCTCGGCCCGCAGCGTCGCGCCGGGGGCGAAGCGGCGCTCGGGCTCGTCGGAGCGGACGTCGACGGTCACCTCGCCGCGGATGCCGTGCGGCTTGCCGATCCGGCCGACGACGACCTCGATGGTCTCCACGTGTCTCTCCTCGAAATACCGAATGGGTGCCGCCCCCGAGGGGGACGGCACCCATTCAAGCGGTTGTTGCCTCAGCGGCGCCGGTCGACGTCGACGAAGTCGACGCGGGCTCCGCCCCGACCGGCCAGTGCGTTGATCACCGTGCGGAACGCCGTGGCCGTGCGGCCACCGCGTCCGATCACCTTGCCGAGGTCGTCGGGGTGCACCCGGACCTCGAGCATCGAGCCGTGACGGAGCTGCTTGTCACGGACGGTGACGTCGTCGGGGTGCTCGACCACGCCGCGCACCAGGTGCTCGAGAGCCTCCGCGAGCATGACGCTCAGGACTCCGACTTCTCGGTGCCCTCGGCAGCCTCGGCCTCGTCAGCGGCGACCTCAGGGGTCTCCGACGCGGGGACCGGAACCGGGGTCTCCTCGGCCTTGGTCTCCTCGACCTTGGCCTCGTCGGCCGGCTTCTCGTCGACCTTGGCCTCGTCGGCCGGCTTCTCGTCGGCCTTGGCCTCGGCGGGCTTCTCGGCCTTCTCAGCCTTGTCGGCCTTGTCGGCCTTCTCAACCTTGTCGGCCTTCTTGGAGGCCTTCTTGGTCGTCGCGTCGCCCTTGGGCTCGCTCTGAGCCTCCTTCAGCGCCTCGTTGAAGATCTCGAGCTTGTCGCGCTTCGGCTCGGCCACCTTGAGGGTGCCCTCGGTGCCCGGGAGGCCCTTGAAGGTCTGCCAGTCGCCGGTGATCTTGAGGATGGCCTCGACGGCCTCGGTCGGCTGCGCGCCGACACCCAGCCAGTACTGCGCCCGCTCGGAGGTGACGTCGATGTACGACGGGTCCTCCTTGGGGTGGTACTTGCCGATCTCCTCGAGGACGCGACCGTCACGCTTCTTGCGCGAGTCGACGACGACGATGCGGTACTGCGGCACCCGGACCTTGCCCAGGCGCTTCAAACGGATCTTGACGGCCACGTTGGTGGTGTCTCCTTGACAGTTGTGTGGGGTGAGGATCCCGCGTAACCAGGTGGGGACCGGGTCGGGCTCCTCGATGGGCTCTGCAGCGACCGGATGAGAGGGGCCGGACGCACAGGACTCAGCCGCAGATTCTGCCAGACGGGGGCCCCGTCCCCGAAATCAGCCCGGGCTGGGGCCTCGCTCCAACAATCCGCGCTCGGCGTGCGTCCCATCCCCGACCCCCACCGTCGAGGAAGAGACAGATGACCGTCACCAGCATCCGGGCCGCGGTGCAGCCGCTGCCCCTCGCCGTACCCGCCCGACTCACGGCGCCGCCGCGCCTCTCCGAGCGGCACCCCTGGCTCTTCCCATGGGCGGTGCGCGCGCATCGGGTACGGCGTCGGACGCGGTGGCTCCTGTCGGGGACCGCGTGGGCGGCGGACCGCGACGAGCGCCCGCTGCCCGCGCGGGTGAAGCGGCACGGGTCGCTGCTGCTCCGCGAGCTCTCGGAGGACGAGATGGTGCTGCAGCGCAACAAGGTGGTGAACCTGCGTCTGGCCTCTGCCCGCGTGGACGGGCTGCTGATCCGGCCGGGCGAGACGTTCTCGTTCAACAAGGTCGTGGGCAACTGCACGCGCCGCAAGGGGTACGTCGAGGGGATGCGGCTCTCGAACGGCGATGCCGTGTCCGGGGTGGGCGGTGGCATCTGCCAGCTCGCGAACCTCCTGCACTGGATGTTCCTGCACTCCCCGCTCACCGTGGTCGAGCGCTCCGAGCACAGCTTCGACCCGTTCCCCGACAAGGTCCGGGTGCTCCCGTGGGGCGTGGGCTGCTCGATCGTCTACAACTACGTCGACCTGGTGGTCCGCAACGACACCGCCACCACGTTCCAGCTGCGCACCTGGGTCGAGGAGCGCCACCTGCGCGGCGAGCTGCGGGCCGACCGGCCGGGCGACACGGCGTACCGCGTGGAGGCTCGTGACGAGCAGTTCCTGCGCCACGACGGCCGCGTCTACCGGCGCAACGAGATCTGGCGGACGAGCA
>DASTUX010000018.1:0-10423 GCA_035759395.1 Nocardioides sp. | reverse complement strand
CTTGAACTTCGACTCGATCGCGGACGGGGCGATGTACTTGCCGCCCGAGGTCTTGAAGAGGTCCTTGATCCGGCCGGTGATCGTCAGGAAGCCGTCGGCGTCGAGGCTGCCCTTGTCGCCGGTGCGCAGCCAGCCGTCCTCGGTCAGCGTCTTGGCGGTCTCCTCGGGCAGGTTGTGGTAGCCGTCCATGACGTGCGGGCCCTTGATCAGGATCTCGTCGCCGTCGCCCAGCTTGACCTCGCTGCCGGGCAGGGCCGGGCCCACGGTGCCGAACTTGTACTGGTCCGGGTGGTTCACGAACCCGCCCGCCGAGCACTCCGTCAGGCCGTAGCCCTCGAGGATCACGATGCCGGCGGCGTGGAACCACTCGGCGATCTCCTGGTTCAGCGCGGCCGCGCCCGAGATGAAGAAGCGCACCCGTCCGCCGAAGCGGTCGCGGACCTTGCTGAACACCAGCTTGTCGAAGATCGCGTGCTGCACCTTCAGGGGCAGCGAGACGGACTTGCCCTCGCGCACCAGCCGGTCGACCTCGAGGCCGACCTCGAACGCCCGCTTGAAGATCTTCTCCTTGGCGCCACCCTCGGACGCCGTCATGGTGACGATCCGGCCGTGGGCCTTCTCGAAGATGCGCGGTGCCGCGCCCATGAACGTCGGCTTCACGATGCCGAGGTTCTCGACGATCTTGTCGACGCGACCGTCGATGGCGGTGGCGAAGCCGCAGGCCAGCTGTGCCGAGAGCAGCACCTTGCCGAACGAGTGGGCCATCGGCAGCCACAGGAACTGCAGGTCGTCCTCGTGGAGGATGTCCTGCACCTGGATCGCCGCGCCCTCGTAGACCCACGACTTGTGCCGCAGCCGCACGCCCTTGGGGCGACCGGTGGTGCCGGAGGTGTAGATGAGCGTCGCCAGCTGGTCGGGGCCGATGGACTTCGCGGTCTCGGCGATCACGCCCGGGTGGTCGGCGAGGTACGCGTCACCCAGCGCGGCCAGGTCCTCGAGGCCGATCACCCAGTCGCCGTCGGTCTTCCCGTCGAAGGTGACGACCTTGAGCAGGTGCGGCAGCTCGGCCTTGTGCTGGGTGAGCTTGGCGAGCTGCTCGTCGTCCTCGGCGAAGACGACCCGGCACTCCGAGTCGCTGAGGATGTACGCCGTGTCCTCGCCGTTCGTGGACGGGTAGACGGTGGTCGTCGCGCCGCCCGCACACATGATCGCGAGGTCGGCGAGGATCCACTCGTAACGGGTCCCGGATGCGATGCCGACCCGCTGCTCGGAGGTCAGGCCGAGCGAGAGCAGACCGGCGGCGAGGCGCTCGACGTGGTCGCCCGCCTGCTGCCAGGTGACCGACTCCCAGTCGTCACCTCGGGGATAGCGGAACGCCTCCGCATCCGGGGAGATCGCCACCCGGTCGAGGAACTGGACCGCGACGTTGGGGGCGAGGTGGTCGACGAAGCTGGTGTCGGTGTTGACGGGCATGACACTCCTGCTGAGGCATCGGGGTCGGCTCAAGAGGTCATCCGAGGTGACTTCTCTCGCCAGTAACCTAGATCAACCGGTTACGCGCCGGTAGCCGAACCGTCCGAACGCTCACGATCCGGAACCGGTCGCGATACCGAGCCCCGTTGTGCCCGCGACGTACTTCTCGGCCCTGGCCCGCGCCTCCTCGACCAGTCCGTCGACCCGGAGCAGCTCCCGGAGCAGCGTCGGCTCGGTCGTCAGCGCCCGGAACATCGTGCTCACGGTGACGCCGTGGCCGGGTCGGTAGGTGACCGTCACCTCGTCCCCCGCACGGACCTCACCCTCGGTGAGGACGCGGAGGTACGGCCCGGGGCGGCCGACGGCCGTGAACCGTTTCACCCAGGCGGCGTTGTCGTAGCCACAGCGCCCCATCCAGGCCTTGAAGTCGTTGCAGGGGATCCGTACCGAGGCGACCTCGAACACCGCGTCTCCGACCAGCCACCGCTCCCCCACCTCGGCCTCGTTGACGTCGATCCCGGTCGTGGTGAGGTTCTCGCCGAACTGCCCGTCGCGGATCTCCAGGCCCAGCTCGACCGCCCACGAGTCGAGGTCCTCGCGGGCGAAGACGTAGACCGCCTGGTCGACGCCGCCGTGGTGCTTCGTGTCCGAGACCCGGTCACCCTCGAGCCCCAGCCGGCGCGCGAGCACCGGCCCGGTCACCGGGTGCTTGTCGATCGAGGTGCGGCCGATGCCGGCCCACGCGGCTTCGCGCGGGAGCCCGACGTTGACGGAGACGAGTGAGGCCATGGCCCGATCTTCTCAGTCCTGGACGGCCTTCGCGATGGAGATGCAGCGGGTGATCCACTCGCGCTCCTCGCGGTCGAGCGGTCGCCCCGCACGCTCGGCGTCCTCGATCGACCAGTGCGCGTTGAGGACCATCCGCACCACCACCCAGTCGCGGGCCCGGTCCTCGTCGAGGTCGGCGGTGTCGACGAGCGTGTGGAAGCGGCGGCGCACCGCCTCGCGGACGTCGCCGCCGGCCACCACCTCGTCCCAGCGGTTCCACAGCATCGGCGCCGGTTCGTAGTGCGGGTCTCCCGACATCCCCTTCGGGTCGATCACCAGCCACGGCTCTCGGTCGCCCGCGAGCACGTTCTCCCCGTGCAGGTCGCCGTGCGTGATCACGCCGGTGCTCGCCGGGTCGGCCACCAGGTCCCGGGCCAGCGACACGGTCTGCTCGACCAGCCGGCGCGGGATCGGCGCGCCGCGCGGCAGCCCGGCCAGGGCACCGGCCCAGCGCTCGACGTACGACGTCACCGTGCGCAGCTGCGGCGGTGCCGGCACGTGCAGCCGGCCGTAGAGACCCCCCACGACCTCGCACGCCTCGATGTCGTCCGTGCCGTTGAGGTCGCGGCGGTGCAGTCGCTCGAGCAGCATCGCGCGCCGGTGCGGGTCGGCGCGGAAGAGCCGCACCGCCCCGCGGCCCGCCCAGTGCTGCAGGGTCAACGCCTCGTGCTCCGACTCGTCGTCGGGGAAGGCGATCTTGAGCATCGCGGGGGTGCCATCGGTGCGGACCGGCACTACGAGGGCGCAGTAGCCATGGGTCGGCTCCCCGTCCACGACGAGCTCCCACTCGGCGAGCAGCTCACCCAGAAGCCCGGGGAGCCGGTCCACGAACGCAGCCCAGTCCGGGTCCCGCCCGGCGAAGGCCAGGACCCCCGCGGGCAGCTTCATCGGTCGGCGATCGAGCCTGTCGAGATCATTTCTTGCCGGTCTTGTCCGTCGGCGCGGTGGTGGACAGCGCGGCGATGAAGGCCTCCTGCGGCACCTCGACGCGGCCGACCATCTTCATCCGCTTCTTGCCTTCCTTCTGCTTCTCGAGCAGCTTGCGCTTGCGGGTGATGTCACCGCCGTAGCACTTGGCCAGGACGTCCTTGCGGATCGCGCGGATGTTCTCGCGGGCGATCACCCGGGCGCCGATGGCGGCCTGGATCGGCACCTCGAACTGCTGGCGCGGGATCAGGTCCTTGAGCTTGCCCGCGAGCATCACGCCGTAGGAGTACGCCGCGTCCTTGTGCACGATCGCGGAGAACGCGTCGACAGGCTCGCCCTGGAGCAGGATGTCGACCTTGACCAGGTCGGCGGCCTGCTCACCGGAGCGTTCGTAGTCGAGGGAGGCGTAGCCCTTGGTCTTCGACTTCAGCTGGTCGAAGAAGTCGAAGACGATCTCGCCCATCGGCAGCGTGTAGCGCATCTCGACCCGGTCCTCGGACAGGTAGTCCATGCCGAGCAGGTTTCCGCGCTTGGTCTGGCAGAGCTCCATGATCACGCCGATGAAGTCGGACGGCGACAGGATCGTGGCGCGTACGACGGGTTCGCGGACCTCGGCGATCTTGCCCTCGGGGTACTCGCTCGGGTTGGTCACCTCGTGCACCGAACCGTCGTCCATCGTGACCTCGTAGACCACGTTCGGGGCCGTCGAGATCAGGTCGAGGTTGAACTCGCGCTCGAGGCGCTCGCGGACGATCTCCATGTGGAGCAGCCCGAGGAAGCCGCAGCGGAAGCCGAAGCCCAGCGCGCCGGAGGTCTCCGGCTCGTAGGCAAGAGCGGCGTCGTTGAGCTGGAGCCGCTCCAGCGCGTCGCGCAGGGTCGGGTAGTCGTCGCCGTCGATCGGGTAGAGCCCCGAGTAGACCATCGGGTTGGGGTGCTTGTAGCCGCCGAGCGGCTCGGTCGCGCCGTGGTGCTGGCTGGTGACGGTGTCACCGACCCGCGACTGGCGGACGTCCTTCACGCCGGTGATCAGGTAGCCGACCTCGCCGACGCCGATCTCGCTGGCCTTGACCGGCTCGGGGCTGATCACGCCGACCTCGAGCATCTCGTGGACGACGCCCGTCGACATCATCTTGATCCGGTCGCGGTGGCTGAGCTTGCCGTCGATGACCCGCACGTAGGTGACCACGCCGCGGTAGGTGTCGTAGACCGAGTCGAAGATCAGCGCGCGGGGCGGGGCGTCGGCGTCGCCGACCGGGGCGGGCGTCTGCCTGACGATCTCGTTGAGCAGCGCCTCCACGCCCAGGCCGGTCTTGGCCGAGGTCTGCAGCACGTCGGACGGGTCGCAGCCGATGATGCCGGCGAGCTCCGCGGCGTACTTCTCCGGCTGGGCGGACGGCAGGTCGATCTTGTTCAGCACCGGGATGATGTGCAGGTCCGCGCCGAGCGCGAGGTAGAGGTTGGCCAGCGTCTGGGCCTCGATGCCCTGGGCCGCGTCGACGAGCAGGACCGCGGCCTCGCAGGCCTCGAGCGAGCGGGACACCTCGTAGGTGAAGTCGACGTGGCCGGGCGTGTCGATCATGTTGAGCACGTAGTCGCCCGGCTCGGCACCCTGCTCGTTGTCGGCCGGGACCGTCCAGGGCATCCGCACGGCCTGGCTCTTGATCGTGATGCCGCGCTCGCGCTCGATGTCCATCCGGTCGAGGTACTGGGCGCGGGCGGCCCGCGCGTCCACGACGCCGGTGAGCTGGAGCATCCGGTCGGCCAGCGTCGACTTGCCGTGGTCGATGTGCGCGATGATGCAGAAGTTCCGGATGATCGCGGGATCGGTGTAGCCCGGACGGGGGGCAGACGATTTCGACACGGCCAGCTTTCGGAAACGACGTCAGGAACGGCCCAGTCTCCCATGCGCCGGCCCGCGCTCCGAACCGGCGAATCGGGTCGCGGTCCCGGGACCGGTGGGAAAGGATGGTCCGATGATTCCCACGACCATTCCGCACGGCCGCACCGCGCGACGACTCGAGTGGCCGTTCCTGCCCCCGCACGTGCGGCGCCTGGTGGAGTCGCGGTGCGGGTCACCGGTCGTCGAGGCCGTCTCCCAGAGCGCCGGGTTCACCCCCGGGTTCGCCTCCGTCCTCACCTGTGAGGACGGCTCCCGGCACTTCGTGAAGGCCGCCTCGACCAAGGCCCAGCGGATCTTCGCGGAGTCCTACCGCGAGGAGGCCCGCAAGCTCGAGCGGCTGCCGGCCTCGACGCCCGCCCCCCGGTTGCTGTGGCTCCACGACGCCGACGACTGGGTGGTGCTGGGCCTCGAGCACGTCGAGGCGCGCGCCCCGCGCCGCCCGTGGCGGGCCACCGAGCTGGACCGGGCCATGGACATGCTCGGCGAGTGCGCCTCCGTGCTCACCCCGGCACCTTCGCTGCTCGACCTCGACTCCTTCGAGAGCGAGTTCGCGGGCTGGCCGGCTCACTGGGAGCACGTCCGTGCCACCCGGCCGGACCTGCCGCACCTGGACGAGGCCGCCGCGCTCGCCGCGCGCTTCGCCGAGGTCACGGCGGGTGACTCCGTCGTGCACACCGACGTGCGCGACGACAACGTCCTGCTCTGCTCCGACGGCCGCACCCTGCTCTGCGACTGGAACTGGCCGGTCCGGGGCGCGGTCTGGCTCGACTCGCTGCTGATGCTCATCGGTCCGCGCGGCGACGGGCTGGACGTCGAGCAGGTGATCGCGGCCAACCCGCTCACCCGCGACGTGCCGGCCGAGCACGTCGACATCATGCTGGCGCTCGTCACCGGCTACTTCTTCAAGTCCTCCGACGACCCGGTGCCGCCGACGTCACCGCACATCCGCGATGCCCAGCGCTGGCAGGGCGAGGTCGTCTGGGGGTGGCTGTGCGAGCGCCGGGGCTGGGTGTGAAGCGGCCCGTCGGTCAACCGCGTGCTGTGGGAGTGCGCACGCCGTACGCCGCCGTGCCCGAGCACGTCCGCGCCTGGGTCGACCGGACCCTCGGCTCCCCCGTCGTCACCTGGGCCGACCAGGTCGGCGGCATGTCCCCCGGGTGCGCGACCCGCGTCGTCTGCGCGGACGGCTCGCGCGCCTTCGTGAAGGCGGTGGGCGTCGAGCTGAACCCGGACACCCCGAACATGTTCCGTCGCGAGGCGCTGGCCCTCACGCTGCTCGGCTCGCACCCGCTGTGGGCCGACCTGCGGGCGTCGTACGACGAGGACGGCTGGGTCGCCCTGCTGCTGGAGGACGTCGAGGGGCACCACCCCGACCTCTCCGACGACGCGACCATGCGGGCCCTGGTCGAGGCGACGGACGAGCTCAGCCGGGTGATGGGCGAGCGCGTCCCCGAGCCGCCCGTCCCCGCGCCCCTGAGCGGGGGCCTCACGGACACGCACCTCAGCTACCAGAAGTGGGCCACCTGCTTCGAGCACCTCCACGCCGTACCCGGGCGGCTGATGCCGCGGTGGGTCGTGGAGCGGGCCGACGAGTTCCGCGAACGCACGCTGGCGCTGGTCGGGCACCCGATGACCCAGCTCGTGCACTGGGACATCCGCAACGACAACCTGGTGCAGCGTCCGGACGGCGAGCTCGTCTTCGTCGACTGGGGCGCGGCCGGTGTCGGCCCCGACTGGGTGGACCCGTTGCTGGCTCGACTGGAGCGGGTGGACCGGCCCTGGTTCGACGAGTCGCTCTCCTCCTCCCCCGCGCTGGTCCGCGCCGGCGACGAGGCGGTCACCAGCTGGCTGGTCGGCCTCGGCGCGTTCCTCGGGTGGCGGGCCCACGTGGCGGTCGACGTGAACCTGCCGACGCTCAACGACTTCCGCATTGCCGAGTCCGCGCGCTTCCTGGGTGCGGCGGCCCGGAGACTCGATTTGGGCGCCTGAGCACGCCACTGCTAATCTTTCTCGTCGCGTGTCTGGCGCCCGCCCAGTCTGGCTGGGTGCCGACAGCACCAGAACTTCAGCAGTAACACCCCACACCTACGACGAAGGCGCAGTAGTGGCGAACATCAAGTCCCAGATCAAGCGCAACCGACAGAACGAGCTGCGTCACGAGCGCAACAAGGCGGTCAAGACCGGCCTGAAGTCTGCCGTGCGCAAGTTCCGCGAGCTGGCCGAGGCCGGCGACAAGGACAAGGCCACCGAGGCGGGTCGCGCAGCGGCGCGCAAGCTGGACAAGGCCGTCTCGAAGGGCGTCATCCACCGCAACCAGGCGGCCAACCGCAAGTCGGCCATCGCCAAGAAGGCCGCCTCGCTCTGAGTTTGTGACCAAGAAGGCGCCGCTCCTCCGGGGCGGCGCCTTCTTGCATTTGCTCCTGGAGTGCTCCGTCAGCGGGGGTCGCGCAACGCGGTCACGGTGAGGACCAGCCGCTCCAGCGTGTACGCCGCATCGCTGGCAGCGCCTTTGATGTCGGCGTCGGCCTGCGCCACGGCCCGGATCGCGCGGGCGATCCCGGCGTCCGACCAGCCGCGCGACTGGTCGCGGATCGTGCGCAGCTTCCACGGGGGCACGCCGACCTCGCGGGCGAGGTCCGCCTCCTTCATCCCGCGCGGGGCCGACCGGTAGCGCGCCACGCCCCGCGCGCCACCGGCGAACGCCGACGTGACCAGGACCGGTGCGGTGCCCGCGTCCAGGGCCCAGCGCAGCTCCTCGAGCGCCGCCTGCCGACGGCCCCAGAAGGCGGCGTCGGCGACCGCGAACGACTTGGCCTCGGCCCGCCCGCCGAAGTAGCGCTTGACCTTCTCGACGCTGAGCGCCTCACCGGGGTAGTCGTTGGTGAGCTGGTGGGCCGCGGCCGCGAGCGAGCGCAGGTCCTGGCCGACGGCCTGGACGAGGAAGGTCGATGCCTCGTTGTCGATCGACGAGCCGTGGCGCTTGACCTCGGCGGACACGAACGAGGGGTACTCCGAGGTCTTGAGCTCTCCCGAGCGCGAGTCGACGACGGTCTTGAGCTTGCGCAGCTTGGCCAGCACCCCGCTGCCCTTCTGCCCGCCACCGTGCACCAGCACCAGGGCGACGTCGTCGACCGGCGCGGCGGCGTACGCCAGCAGCCCGTCGACCGACTCCTCGGGGAGGTTCTCGAGGCCCCGGACGACGACGCAGCGGATGCTCGAGAACAGCGACGCGGCCGACATCTCCCCCAGCGTGGCCAGGGTGAGGTCGGACGCCGTGGAGTCCGCGAGCTCGGCGTCGCTGTCGTGCGCACGGACCGCCTCGCGGACCGCGGTGACCGTGCGCTCGTTGAGGAACTCCTCCTTGCCGGTCACGAGCGTGACCCGGCCGAGGACGTCTGCCGCGCGCATGTGCTGAGGAGTGCCTGCCATCGTGCGCGCAAGCCTGCCACAGGGCACCGACCTCAATCGCCAGTGACCGTCAGCAGGTGTCCGTCGCGCACGACCACCGCCAGGTCGCCGTCGAGATCGGTGCGCAGCACCCGGGCACCGGTGGCGGCCAGCGGAGCCAGCGCCTCCGCCGACGGGTGCCCGTAGTCGTTGTCGGCCCCCACCGAGACCAGGGCGACCCGGGCGCCGAGCGAGAGCAGGAAGTCCAGGTCCTGGTAGCGGCTCCCGTGGTGCGGCACCTTCAGCACGTCCACCCGCAGGCCCGGCAGCGCCCGAGCGAGCATCGCCTGCCCCTCCGGCTCGACGTCACCGGTGAGCAGCAGGCGCACGCCGTGGGTCTCTGCGAGCAGGACCACGCTCGCCTCGTTGGCGGTGCTGCCGTCGCCCGGTCCCGCGGTCGCCGAGTCGGCCGGCGGCCACAGCACCTGGAAGGTCACGTCGCCGATCGTGCGGGTCACGCCGTACGCCGCGGGGTGCGGTGTCAGCCCGGCCCCGGCGGCCGCGGAGTCGACCAGCGTGACCCCCTCGGGCGGGTCCAGCAGCCGGGTCGTCTCGATCGCGCCGACCCTGCGGCCGTCGAGGACGCCCGTGAGCCCGTCGACGTGGTCGGCGTGGAAGTGGGTCAGCACCACGAGCGGGACGACGGTCACGTCCAGACCGCGCAGGCAGGCGTCGACGGCCGCAGGGTCGGGCCCGGCGTCGATCACGATGCCGGCACCCGGACCGGCGCGGAGCACGAGCGCGTCACCCTGACCGACGTCGCACGCCACCATCACCCAGCCGTCCGGCGGCCAGCCCGGCGTCGGCGGGCGCACGAGCACCCCGACGACCATCACGACGCAGCATCCGATGCCCGCGGCCCGCCGGCGCAGGACGAACGGCGCGGCGAGCGCGAGGCCGAGCACGAGCAGCGTCAGCGCGGCCAGGGGCAGCACCCCGGTCCCCCAGTCCACCGCGGCCGTGGGGAGTGCCGCCCCGTGCCGTGCCACGGCGACGATCCAGGCCACGCACCAGCCGGCGAACGTCCCGGCCATCCGGCCCAACGGCGTCCAGAGCAGGCCCAACAACCCGCCTGAGAGGCCGAGGACCGTGGCCGGCCCCACTGCCGGGGCAACCACGAGGTTCGCGGCCACCGCGACCAGGCTGACCTGGCCGGAGATGGCGGCGACGAGCGGCGTGCACGCGAGCTGGGCCGCGGCCGGCACGGCGAGCGCCTCGGCCAGCCAGCGCGGCAGCCACTGCGCCAGCGCATCGCGCCACCCGGGAGCCAGCAGCAGGATCCCGGCCGTGGCCAGCACGGACAGCGCGAACCCGATCGAGGTCGCCAGCCCCGGGTCGACGAGCAGCAGGGCGACGATCGCCACCCCGAGAGCCCGGGTGCCGCGCTCGCGCCCGTTCGCCCCCATCGCGACGAGACCCACGGACCCCATCACCGCTGCCCGCAGCACGCTGGGCTCGGTACGGGCCAGCAGCACGAACCCCACGATCCCGAGCGCGCCGACGACGTACAGCCAACGCCCGCGCACGCCGCCCCACCGGGCCAGGACGAGCAGGAAGCCCACGACCAGGGTGAGGTTGGTCCCCGAGACCGCGAGCAGGTGGGTGAGGCCGGTCGTGCGGAAGTCGTCGGCAAGGTCGTCGGCCAGCGCGGCATCGTCGCCATCGACGAGCGCGGGCACCAGGGCCCGCTGGTCCGCCGGCCGGTGGGCCACCGAGCGGCGAAGCGATGCACGGACGGCGTCGGCGCCCCGCCACCAGAGGTCGGGCGTCGCGGTCACCTCGGGGCTGCCGCGGGCGAGCAGGACACCGGCCAGGTCCGGTCCGTCCGCCGCCCCCAGCCGTCCGCCG
>DASTUX010000017.1:0-9297 GCA_035759395.1 Nocardioides sp. | reverse complement strand
GCCCGCTGGCCGGTGGCGGCGGCATGCCCGGCCTCGGCGGATAGGTCCGGGGTTGCGTTGTACGAAGGCATCGTCCAGGACCTGATCGACGAGCTCGGCAGGCTGCCGGGCGTGGGTCCGAAGAGCGCGCAGCGGATCGCGTTCCACCTGCTGCAGGCCGAGCCGGCCGACGTACGTCGACTGGCTGACGTCCTCATCGAGGTCAAGGCCAAGGTGAAGTTCTGCAGTGTCTGCTTCAACGTGTCCCAGGACGAGCAGTGCCGCATCTGCCGCGACCCGCGTCGTGACCCGGCGCTGCTGTGCGTGGTCGAGGAGTACAAGGACGTCGTGGCCATCGAGCGGACCCGCGAGTTCCGGGGTCGCTACCACGTGCTGGGCGGTGCCATCTCGCCCATCGACGGCATCGGTCCCGAGCAGCTCCGGATCCGCGAGCTGATGATCCGGCTGGCCGACGGGGCCATCACCGAGGTGATCCTGGCGACCGATCCCAACCTCGAGGGCGAGGCCACGGCGACCTATCTCACCCGGATGCTCAAGCCTCTTGGCTTGCGCGTGACGCGTTTGGCGAGTGGACTGCCGGTAGGTGGTGATCTCGAGTACGCCGACGAGGTCACCCTGGGCCGTGCATTCGCAGGGAGGCGATCCGCAGATGACTGAACACACCGAGCTCGCCCCGGGCAGCTCCGTCGACCCCGAGCTCGAGGAGTTCGCCCAGCAGATCGCCGACCAGGTCGCGAGCTTCCTGCTCGCGCTCCAGGCGATCTCGCGCGAACCGGACGGCGGCCGCGCGATCTCGCTCCTGCTGCTCGAGGTCTCCCAGGTGCTGCTCGCCGGTGCCCGGCTCGGAGTCCAGGCCGACTTCACGCCGCGCCAGGAGTACCAGCCCGACGTCGGGCCCGACCCCGACCTCGACGAGATGCGTCTGCGCCTGGCCCGGATGCTCGACAACGTCGACACCTACACCTTCAACTTCGACCCCTACGACCCCGAGCTCGTCACCTCGCAGCTCTCCGACGACCTCACCTCGATCGCCACCGACCTGGCCAACGGCCTGCGGCACTACCGGACCGGCAACGTCGACGAGGCGCTGTGGTGGTGGCAGTTCTCGTACGTCGCCTCCTGGGGCAACATGGCGAGCGCGGCGCTGCGGGCCCTCCAGTCCGTGGTGACCCACGACCGGCTCGACAGCGAGCTCGACGTCGACGCCGACCAGGTGGCCGTGGCCAATGAGATCCTCGGCTCGGGGGAAACCGCCCCCCGGTAGACTCGGCCGCGGTCGCAGCGCAGCGCGGCGCGCGTCCGGACCAGGGTCCGGACGGACGACCCCGAACGCCAACCGACGATCGAGGGCTGAGCAGTGGGCATTGTCGTGCAGAAGTACGGCGGTTCGTCCGTCGCTGATGCGACCGGGATCAAGCGAGTCGCCCAGCGCATCGTCGCGACCCGCAGGGCGGGCAACGACGTCGTCGTGGTCGTCTCCGCCATGGGGGACACGACCGATGAGCTCAGGGATCTCGCCGAGCAGGTGAGCCCGCTGCCACCGCCGCGCGAGCTCGACATGCTGCTCACGGCGGGCGAGCGGATCTCGATGGCGCTGGTCGCGATGGCGATCGCCCAGCTCGGCCACAAGGCCCAGTCGTTCACCGGGTCCCAGGCCGGCGTGATCACCGACTCGGCGCACGGCCGGGCCAAGATCATCGACATCACGCCGGGCCGGATCGAGAACGCGATCAAGGACGGCGCGATCGCGATCGTCGCCGGGTTCCAGGGTGTCTCGCAGGACACCAAGGACATCACCACGCTCGGCCGCGGCGCCTCCGACACCACCGCGGTCGCCCTCGCCGCCGCGCTCGGTGCCGACGTGTGCGAGATCTACAGCGACGTCGACGGCGTCTTCACCGCGGACCCCCGGATCGTGCCCGCGGCCCGCAAGCTGGACCGGATCTCCACCGAGGAGATGCTCGAGATGGCGGCCTCGGGCGCCAAGATCCTCCACCTCCGCTGCGTCGAGTACGCCCGCCGCTACGGCATGCCAGTCCACGTGCGTTCCTCCTTCAGCCAGAAGGAAGGCACCTGGATCCTCCCCGCACCCCCAGAAGGAACCGAGATGGAACAAGCCATCATCGCCGGCGTCGCCCACGACCGCAGCGAGGCCAAGATCACCGTGGTCGGCGTGCCCGACAAGGTCGGTGAGGCGGCGCGGATCTTCGAGGCGCTCGCCGCCAGCGAGGTCAACATCGACATGGTCGTCCAGAACGTCTCGGCGGCCGCCACCGGTCGCACCGACATCTCGTTCACGCTGCCCCGAGAGGACGGCCAGGCCGCCATGTCCGCCCTCGCGCGGATCCAGGACGAGGTCGGCTACGACAAGCTGCTGTACGACGACCAGATCGGCAAGGTGTCGCTGATCGGCGCCGGCATGCGCTCGCACCCCGGCATCACCGCCAAGTTCTTCGCGGCGCTGGCGTCCGCCGGCGTCAACATCGAGATGATCTCCACCTCGGAGATCCGGATCTCGGTGATCGTCGACGAGGCCCAGATCGACGCCGCGGTCCAGGCGACCCACACCGCCTTCGACCTCGACGCCGAAGAGGTCGAGGCCGTCGTCTACGGCGGGACCGGGCGATGACCGCGGGCTCGCGCGGCGCCCGGATCGGCGTCGTCGGGGCGACCGGACAGGTCGGCGTCGCGATGCGCCAGATCCTCGAGGAGCGGGGCTTCCCGGCCGACGAGGTCCGGTTCTTCGCCTCGGCCCGCTCGGCGGGCACCGTGCTCCCCTTCGCCGGTCGTGAGGTCGTCGTCGAGGACGCCGCCACCGCCGACCCGAGCGGGCTGGACATCGCCCTGTTCTCGGCGGGCGCCACGACGTCGCGCGCGCTCGCGCCGGTCTTCGCGGCGGCGGGCGCGATCGTGGTCGACAACTCCTCCGCGTTCCGGATGGACCCCGACGTCCCCCTCGTGGTCTCCGAGGTGAACCCGGAGGCCATCGCCCACGCCCGCCGGGGCATCATCGCCAACCCCAACTGCACCACGATGGCCGCGATGCCGGTGCTCAAGCCGCTGCACGACGCCGCCGGGCTGGTCCGGCTGATCGCGTCGACGTACCAAGCCGTCTCCGGCAGCGGTGTTGCGGGTGTCGACGAGCTGGCGACCCAGATCCGGGCCGCGGGCGAGAAGGCGCGCGAGCTCGCGTACGACGGCGAGGCCGTGCACTTCCCCGACCCGGTGAAGTACGCCCGCACCATCGCCTACAACGTGGTGCCGCTGGCCGGCTCGATCGTCGACGACGGCCTGAACGAGACCGACGAGGAGCAGAAGCTCCGCAACGAGTCCCGCAAGATCCTCGGCATCCCCGACCTCCGGGTCTCCGGGATCTGCGTGCGGGTCCCGGTCTTCACCGGGCACTCGCTGGCGATCAACGCCGAGTTCGCGGAGCCGATGCCGGTCGAGCGGGCGCGCGAGCTGCTCTCGGGTGCCCCCGGGGTCGAGCTCTCGGACATCCCGAACCCCCTGCAGGCGGCCGGCAAGGACCCGTCGTACGTCGGCCGGCTGCGCCAGGACCCGGGCGTCGACGGCGACCGCGGGTTGGCCCTGTTCGTGTCCAACGACAACCTGCGCAAGGGTGCTGCGCTCAACACGGTGCAGATCGCGGAGCTGATCGCCGCCACCCTCTGACGAGACGTCGACCCGCCCGCACCGTCGGGCGGGTCAGCGTGCGTCAGTCGTGCGTGGGCTCGACGAACGCCGTGGTCACCCAGTGCGAGAGCGCGAAGGTGAGGACGGCGAAGAGCGGGACGACGATGATCATCCACCAGTTGAAGAGCACGTCGACCAGGAACAGCAGGGTCAGCACGGCCAGGAGCCCGACGGCCAGGAAGCTGGTGCTGCCCGGGTCCGGGACTCCCCAGACCCGCAGCAGCAGGGATCCGAGCAGGGTCATCGCGACCATGATCGCGACGAGCAGCAGGAAGCCCGGGTTGCCGCACGACGACGTGCCCTGGACCAGCTCGCACAGCCGCAGTGAGCCCCAGGTGAGCCCCACGGTGATCACGCCGACCAGCAGGCCGGTGAGGATTGCGGCAGCCATCCCCCCGATCGACGAGGGCGCGCGACGCCGCCTCCGCGTGGGTGCCACGTGCTCGAGCGGCGCGGGGCCGGGCACGGGCGTGACCTCGTCGGCGGGCACCGGGCGCACCACCTCCGTGGGCGCCTCGGCGTCCGACCGCTCGAGCTCGTCCGCGTAGAGCGGCCGCGCCGGGGGCGCGTCCTCGACGACCGGGGCCGGTTCGGGTGGCGCTGCGGCCTGCGTCTCCTCGACGGGAGTCTCCTCGCGCGCGATCGCCTGCTCGTCCTCCGGCGCGGGGTCCTTCGCACGGCGCTTGCGCCGGAAGCCCAGAGACGGCAGCTCCAGCGACGGGCCGTCCTTCTCGTGGTCTTCGTCAGCCATGGGCGAAGTTTGCCAGACCCGACCCGTTCGGTGGCCGGCGCGGACGATTTCGGACGACGAAGGGCCCGGATCCGAGCTTTCCGGATCCGGGCCCTTCGTCATCATGGTCGGGCTGACAGGATTTGAACCTGCGGCCTCGTCGTCCCGAACGACGCGCGCTACCAAACTGCGCCACAGCCCGATTGCCTGGTCCGACGCGCTGGCCGGCCCACGAGCACGGCGAGCATACCCGAGCAGTGACGGGCCCTTGAAATCGGCCACCGGCCGGGATTCGAGAGGGTGGTCAGTGCCCACTCCGCGACCGTCGGCCGGCGTCGATCAGGGCCGTGGGGTGAGGGTCAGCAGGGTCGCCTCGGGACGGCAGGCGACGCGGATCCGCGCGTAGGGACTGGTCCCGATCCCGGCGGAGACGTGCAGCCAGGCCGAGCCCGGGTCGCCCGGCTGCGAGTCGGCGGGGTGCCGGTGCAGCCCCTTGGCCCGCGCCGGCTCGAGGTCGCAGTTCGTCGTCAGCGCGCCGACGTACGGCAGGCACACCTGGCCGCCGTGGGTGTGCCCGGCGACGATCGCGTCGTACCCGTCGGCGGCGAACTGGTCGAGGACCCGCAGGTACGGCGCGTGCGCGACGCCGAGGCGAAGGTCCGCCGACGCCTCGGCCGGCCCGGCAACCCGGTCGAGCCGGTCGTAGCCGAGGTGCGGGTCGTCGACCCCGGCGAACGCGATCGAGGAGTCGCCGACCTTCAGCGACCCCAGGGCGTTGGTGAGGTCGAGCCAGCCCGCGTCGGTGAACGTGGCCGTCAGGTCACGCCAGGGCAGCTGGGGTGTGTGTGTGTTGCGGTGCCCGGTGTCGGGCAACAGGTAGCGCGCCGGGTTGCGGAAGGTCGGGGCGAAGTAGTCGTTGGAGCCGAGGACGAAGACCCCGGGCACGTCCAGCAGGGGCCCCAGGGAGTCGCACACGACGCTCGCCGAGTCCCGGTGGGCAAGGTTGTCCCCGGTGTTGACCACCAGGTCCGGCTCGAGCGCGGCGAGCCCGCGCAGCCACTCCTGCTTGCGGGTCTGGCCCGGCGTCATGTGGATGTCACTGACGTGGAGGACCCGCAGCGGACGCTGGCCCGGCGGGAGCAGGGGCACGCTCACCCGGCGCAGCGTGTAGGCACGCGCCTCCGCTGCGGCGTACGCCGTCAGGCCCAGCCCCGCGAGCGCACCGACGCCCACCAGCCGCCCGACGCGGCGGGCGTTGGGGGTGAGGGTCATCCCGCAAGGCTGCCACAATGACCCCATGAGTGCTCTCAAGGACCGTCTCCGCGCCGACCTCACCACCAGCATCAAGGCCCGGGACGAGATCCGCTCCTCGACCCTGCGCATGGTCCTCACCGCGATCACCAACGCCGAGGTCGCCGGCAAGGAGCAGCGCGAGCTGAGTGACGACGACGTGATCGGGGTCCTCTCCACCGAGGCCAAGAAGCGCCGCGAGGCCGCGACCGCCTTCGAGGAGGGCGGTCGCGCCGAGATGGCGGCCAAGGAGAAGGCGGAGGCGGAGGTGCTCGCCGACTACCTGCCCGAGCAGCTCGATGCCGACGCGATCACCGGGATCGTCACCGCCGCCATCGAGAAGGTCGGTGCCGCGGGTGAGGGCATGAAGGCGATGGGCAAGGTGATGGGCGTCGTCCAGCCCCAGGTCAAGGGCCGTGCGGACGGCGGGGCCGTCGCGGCCGAGGTCCGCCGCCAGCTGGGCTGAGCCCCGGCCTCAGCGGCCGCCGCCGCCGTTTCCGTTGCCCGGCTTGCCGCCACCGCCGCCGTCGTTGCCTCCTCCGCCGCCGCCACCGTTGTGCTTCGGCGGTGGGACGTACGGCGTGCCGTCGGACTGGTAGATCTTCACCGTGGCGCCGCTGCCGAGCGTCGATCCGCCCGCCGGGTAGGTGTAGGCGACGCTGTCGCGCGCGTAGGCCGAGCTCTTGTAGCCGGCCAGCTCGACCACGAAGCCGGCAGCCTCGAGGAGTTGCTGGGCCTGCTCGACGCTCATCCCGGCCGTGTCCGGCACGGTCGTGAGCACTCCGGCGACGTCCTCGGAGGACGGGGCGACGAAGTCCTCGTCATCGAGCCACTGCTGGATGACCTTCATCGCGTCACCCCACATCGGACCCGCGGTGGTGGAGCCGTGCGCGGCGTAGATGTAGGAACCGCCGACCGACTGGCCGTTGAGCGTGATGGGCTGGCCGAAGCTGTTGGCGCCGGCGATCATCGCCACGGTCGAGAGGTTCGGCGTGTAGCCGTCGAACCACACCGCCTGGTTGTCCTGGGTGGTTCCGGTCTTGCCCGCGGAGACCTGGGAGAGCGAGATCCCGGCCTGGTAGCCGAAGCCACCGGGCTCCTGGACGCCGCGCAGCACGTCGTTGACCGCGTCGGCGACCGGGCTCGGGATCACCTGGGTGCACCGCGAGGGGTAGTCCTTCAGCGTGTTGCCGCCGGAGTCCTCGATCGCGGTGACCGGACGCGAGGCGCAGTGCAGGCCGCGCCCGGCGAAGGTGGCGTACGCCTCGGCCATCTCCAGCGGGCTGACGCTCGCGACCCCGAGGGTGAACGTGGGCACCAGCTCGCGGCCCGGGTCGGTGAGCTCGACGCCCATCTCCTTGGCGAGGCGGTGGGGTTCGCACAGTCCGGTCCGTTGCTCGAGCTGGGCGAAGAAGGTGTTCACCGACAGCTGGGTCCCGGTGTAGAGGTTGAACGTGCCGCTGTCGGTGGAGTTCTCCGGGCTCCACACGTCGCTGCTCGTGTAGTAGTCGCCGTTGCACACCGGGAAGGTGTCCATGTCGAGGAAGATCTCCGGCGGCGCCTTGATCTGGGTCGAGAGCGGGATCCCCTGGTCGACCGCCGAGGCCAGCACGAACGCCTTGAACGTCGAGCCCGCCTGGAAGCCTGCCGAGTCGCCGTACCGCTGCGGGACCACGTAGTTGAGGTAGGTCTCCCCGCGCTTCTTGTTGCGGCCCATCGGGCGTGACTGGGCGATCGCCTTGACGTCACCGGTGCGCGGCTCGACCATCGCCAGTGCTCCGATGGCCTGGTCGGTCGGGCGCACGTGGGACCGGATCGACGAGTCCGCGGCGTCCTGGTAGCGCAGGTCGATGGTCGTGCGGATGGTCAGACCGCCGGAGTAGAGCAGCCGCCTGCGCTCCTCGGGGGTCTTGCCGAGGGCGCGGTCCTCCATGAGCGTGTTGAGCACGTAGTCGCAGAAGAACGGCGCCCGCGAGAAGACGCAGCCGTTGCGGGCGGCGACGACGTGCAGCCCGAGCTTCTGCTCCTTCACCTTGGCGACCTTCTCGTGGCTGACCACCTGGAGCTCGGCCATCCGGTCGAGGACGACGTTGCGCCGCTCCAGCGCCCGGTCGGGGGAGTTGGTGGGGTCGTAGCCGGTGGGGTTCTTCACCAGGCCGGCCAGCATCGCGGACTCGCGCAGGTCGAGGTCCTTGGCGTTCTTGTCGAAGTAGTGCCGTGCCGCCGACTGGACGCCGTAGGCGCCGTCGCCGAAGTAGGCGATGTTGAGGTAGCGCTCGAGGATCCAGTCCTTGGAGTAGTTCTGCTCGAACGCGACGGCGTAGCGCAGCTCGCGGATCTTGCGCGCGTAGGTGTCGTCGGTCGCGGCCTGGCGCTCGGCCTTCGTGCGCGCCTGGCTGAGCAGGGTCAGCTTCACCATCTGCTGGGTGATCGACGAGCCGCCCTGGACCACGCCCGAGCTGGCCTGGTTGGTGACGAGGGCGCGCAGCGTGCCCTTGAGGTCGAGCGCGCCGTGCTCGTAGTAGCGGTAGTCCTCGATCGCGACGATCGCCTTGACCATGGTCCGCGAGATCTGGTTGAGCGGGACGCTGATCCGGTTCTCGTCGTAGAGCGACGCGATCACGTTGCCCTTGGCGTCCACGATCCGGGTCTTCTGCGCGAGCGGCTCGGTCTTCAGCTCGCTGGGCAGGCTGTCCATGGTCTGCGCGACGTTGCGGGCACTGATGCCCAGCACGCCGGCGAAGGGGATGGCGAGCCCGGCCACCACGATGCCCATCACCACGGCGACGGAGAACATCACGCCCAGGTGAGAGGCCACTCGGCCGGTCGGCAGACGCTCGTTGCGGGGGACGGACATGGCGCCCAATGTACGTGAGGGCGCGGACCCCAACCCATTCGTAGTCATTAATGACTAGTCACTTTGGACTACGTAGATTGGGCAGAACAGGTCTGTCCGGATCGGCGCATTGTCCTTACTTTCTTTACCTGAGGGGTTTTTCCCGGGTGGGCGTCATGGGGACGCCGCCTTCTCGGATTTTGGGGGGCAACAATCATGTGGGTTGAAGACTGGACACCGTCGGCCGCGTGCCGACAGGCGCAGCCGGACCAGCTGTTCGTGCGGGGTGCGGAGCAGAACAAGGCAAAGCAGTTGTGCGCGGGCTGCCCCGTGCGCACCGAGTGCCTCGCGGAGGCGCTGGACAACCAGATCGAGTGGGGCGTGTGGGGTGGCATGACGGAGCGTGAGCGCCGAGCTCTCCTCCGTCGCCGGCCGAACGCCTCGTGGCGCACGGTGCTCGAGACCGCGCGCGACCAGGGGACCAAGGTCACCGTCACGGCCTGAGTCACGAGCCGGCCAGCAGGTCTCCGACACGTCGAAGGCCTGCCAGGTCGTGCACGTCGCCGGCGAGCGCCGGCACCACCGCGGTCGGCACCTCCGGGTGTGCGGCCGCGAACCGGTCGCGCAACAACGATTCCCGCTCCACCATCCGGGCCCGGTCGGCATGCAGCCGCAGCAGCCCGGCCGTCAGCGACCCCGGCTCCTGCTTGCGCAGCCTCGCGGCCGCCGTCATCGCCTCGTCGGC
>DASTUX010000016.1:0-3504 GCA_035759395.1 Nocardioides sp. | reverse complement strand
GTTCCCGCAGGCTGGAGCAGCGTCGCGAGCATCTACGAGCAGCTGTCGACCCTGCAGAGGCGAGTGGCCGACTAGTCCACGCAGTACGGACTGGCCCGCCCGGCCGGCCTCGGCGACCCTTGGGAACATGGCACTCGCCGTCTGCCTGCTGTTCGACACCCGCTCGGACCGGCTCGTCCGCGGCCTGTGGAGCCGGCTCGAGGAGCAGGGCATCCGCACCCTCGAGTCGCACACGCACCGTCGCCACCACCCGCACCTGTCGTACGCCGTGCTCCGGTCGTGGGACCTCGAGGGCGTGGCGGCTGCGGTGGACGGCCTGCAGGACGGTGGCCCGTTCGCGCTGCCGTGCCAAGGCACGCTGGCCTTCCCTCGTGGCCGGGCGGCGCTGGCGGTCGCGACCTCGGCAGATCTCGCGCGGCGCCAGGAGCACGTCGTACAGGCCCTCGCCGAGACCGGCGCCGAGCTGCACCGCAACTACCGCGCCGGCGCCTGGGTCCCGCACGTCTCGGTCGCGACCCGCGCCCAGGGCGTGTCGCTGACGACCGTGGTCACCACGATCGCCGACACCCTCCCGCTGACGCTGCACGTCGACCGGGCAGCGCTGATCGACAGCTCCACGGGGCGGTCGTGGCCGCTGGGCCACATCCCCTAGCGGGCCACGTCCCCCGCGGCGACCAGGTCGACGAGGTCGGCGATCGAGTCGACCACCCGGGTGGGCCGGTAGGGGAACGTGTCGACCTGGTCGGGACGCGTCGAGCCGGTGGTGACGAGCACCGTGCGCAGCCCCGCCTCGAGGCCGCTGATGATGTCGGTGTCCATCCGGTCGCCGATCATCACGGTCGTCTCGGAGTGCGCATCGAGCCGGTTCAGCGCACTGCGCATCATCAGCGAGTTGGGCTTGCCGACGAAGTACGGCTGTCGTCCGGTCGCGGTGCTGATCAGCGCGGCGACCGAGCCGGTGGCCGGCAGGGTGCCGTGCACGCTGGGGCCGCTCACGTCGGGGTTGGTCGCGATGAACCGCGCGCCGCCCTCGATCAACCGGATGGCCTTCGTGATCGCCTCGAACGAGTAGGTCCGGGTCTCGCCCAGCACCACGTAGTCCGGGTCCCGGTCGGTCATCACGTAGCCGATGTCGTGCAGCGCCGCGGTCAGTCCCGCCTCCCCCACGACGTACGCCGTGCCGTTCGGCCGCTGGTCGTCGAGGAACTGCGCGGTGGCCAGGGCCGAGGTCCAGATCGCGTCCTCGGGTACGTCGATCCCGCTGCCGAGCAGGCGTGCGCGCAGGTCCCGCGGCGTGAAGATCGAGTTGTTGGTGAGCACGAGGAACCGCTTGCCGGAGGCCTTGAGCGCCTCGATGAACTCGAGGGCGCCGGGGATCGGCACGTCCTCGTGGACGAGGACGCCGTCCATGTCGGTGAGCCAGGTCTCCACGGGACGGTGCGATGTCATGGCGCCATCATGCTGGGTCAGGCACGAGGACGGGTCAGCGCCAGGCCGGGCGTCCGCTGCGGCAGGTCGGCCGGGCGCGCCAGGTGGAACCCCTGCCCCCACGGGATCCCGAGACGTTGCAGCGTCGCGAGCTCCTCGGCGGTCTCGATGCCCTCGGCGATGATCGTGGCGTCGGTCTCGGAGGCGAAGGTGACCAGAGCGGCCGCGAGCGAGCGCCGGACCGGGTCCGCGTCGATGCCGTGGGTCAGCGCCGTGTCGAGCTTGAGGACGTGGGGCCGGATCCGGAGCAGGTGCTGCAGGCCGGCGTACCCGGCGCCGGTGTCGTCCACCGCGATCCGGGTGCCGCGTTCTCGGAGCCGGTCGAGGGCCGCGAGGAGCCCGTCGTAGTCGTCGACCTTCGTGTGCTCGGTGAGCTCGAGCACGATGCGGTCCGCGGGGTACCGGGCGAGCAGGGCCGCGAGCTCGGGCATCGCGGCGGTGGTCGGCGAGGCGTTGACCGCCAGGAACGCGTGGGCGGGCAGCTCGCCGAACCTGTCCAGCGCCGCGGCGATCGCCGCCAGCTCGAGCTCCGCGCCGCGGCCGACCCGCTCGGCCTCGTCGAACCACTCGTCGGGCGGCCGGTGCGGCTCGACGTTGAAGCGGGCCAGCGCCTCCACCCCGACCATCTCGCCGGTGGCGAGGTCCGCGACGGGCTGGAAGACCATGGCGAGGCCACCCGGCGCCAGCGCCTGGTCGATGTGCTCGTGGCGACGCTCGTGGTCGGCGGCGGACCTGCGCGCTGCCGCCAGGTGGTCGTCCAGCGTGGCCTGCAGGGTGGCGTTGTGACGCTCGAGCCGGCGGTAGAGGGCACGCGTCTCGAGCAGGTTCGCGACCCGCAGCAGGACCTCGGTGCGGTCGAAGGGCTTGGTGAGGAAGTCCTTCGCCCCGGCCACCAGCGCGCGCTCCTTCACCTCGACGTTGACGTCGGCGGTGAGGACCAGGATCGGCAGGTAGCCGTCGAGCGGGACCATGTTGCGCAGCGACTCCATGACCGCGAAGCCGTCGAGGTGCGGCATGTGCAGGTCGAGCAGGACGAGGTCCGGCAGCGAACGTGCGCAGTGCGCGAGCGCCTCGCGGGGGTCGGTGAACCCGTGCAGCCTGTCCACGCCGGAGCCGGCGAGCAGCCGGGTCAGCAGGGTGACGTTGGCGGGGGTGTCGTCGATGATGACGACGTCGACCTGGCGGTCCGCGCTCATCGGGCGAGCACCGCGTCGTCGAGGAGGCGCAAGACCTCGCGCACGTTGATGGGCTTGGTGACGTACGCCGCCGCGCCGGCGCTGAGCAGCCGCTGCACCTGGCCGGAGGTCGCGTCCGCGCTGACGATCACGACCGGGATCGACGAGGTGAGCGGGTCGTCCCGCAACCGCTGGAGCACCTGCTCGCCGTCCATGTCGGGAAGGTGCAGGTCGAGCAGGACGAGGACGGGCTGGTGCTTGCGGGCGAGCTCGAGGCCGAGGCGGCCCTGCATGGCCGCGATCACCTCGACCCCGGGGCGCTGGGCGAGCACCCGCTCGATGAGGGTCACGTTGGACAGGTTGTCCTCGATGTGGAGGACGACCTGGACGTTCTCCGCGGGGGCGACGACCGGGTGGGTGCTTTGCGTGAGCCGCTCGTAGCGCTCCACGGGGCCTTCGGCACCCGGCAGCTCCATCGTGAACGTGCTGCCCCGACCGAGTGCGCTGGTCATGGTGAGTGTGCCCTCCATCGCCTCGGTCAGCCGCTTCGACAAGGCCAGCCCGATGCCGGTGCCTTCCTCGCCGCCGTGCTCGGCGCCGAGGCGCTCGAACGGGGTGAACAGTAGCCCGAGGCGCTCGGTGGGAATACCCATGCCCGTGTCGCTCACGTTGATGCAGAACCTGGTCCCGGACCCGTGGCTGCACGAGACCGTGACCGAGCCGCCGGGGCGGTTGTACTTCACGGCGTTCGACAGCAGGTTCAACAGCACCTGCTTGGCGCGCTGGCGGTCCGCGAAGACGTAGCCGTCGCAGTCCTCGGGACGGTCGACGTGGACCCCGA
>DASTUX010000015.1:0-5226 GCA_035759395.1 Nocardioides sp. | reverse complement strand
TCGGAGTGGTCGGTTGCCGAGACCAGCGCCGACAGCGGCGGCTGCGACGTCGTCCCGGCCATCGAGGCGGTGGCGGCGTCGACGGCGTCCACGCCGGAGTCGATCGCGGCCAGCAGGGTGCCGAGCTGGCCGCCGGGGGTGTCGTGGGTGTGCAGGTGCACCGGCAGGTCGAACTCGGACCGCAGCGCCTTCACCAGCGTGCGGGCGGCGGGTGCGCGCAGCAGCCCGGCCATGTCCTTGATCGCCAGCACGTGCGCACCGGCACCGACGATCCGCTCGGCCAGCTTCAGGTAGTAGTCGAGCGTGTACAGCTTCTCCGCGGGGTCCGACAGGTCGCCGGTGTAGCAGAGCGCGACCTCGGCCACGGTCGTCCCGGTCGCGCGCACGGCGTCGATCGCGGGGTGCATCTGCTCGACGTCGTTGAGGGCGTCGAAGATCCGGAAGACGTCGATGCCGGTCGCCGCCGCCTCCGCCACGAACGCGTTCGTGACGTCCGTCGGGTACGGCGTGTAGCCGACGGTGTTGCGCCCGCGCAACAGCATCTGCAGGCAGATGTTCGGCACGGCCTGGCGCAGCGAGGCGAGCCGCTCCCACGGGTCCTCCGAGAGGAACCGCAGCGCCACGTCGTACGTCGCTCCACCCCAGGCCTCGAGGCTCAGGAGCTCGGGCGTGGTGCGCGCGACGTGGCCGGCGACCGTGAGCAGGTCGCGGGTCCGCACCCGCGTGGCCAGCAGCGACTGGTGCGCGTCGCGGAAGGTGGTGTCGGTGACCCCGACCCTCGTCTGCGCGCGCAGCCGGCGGGCGAACTCCTCGGGGCCGACGTCGAGCAGCAGCTGGCGGCTCCCGTCCGGTGCCGGGACGTCGAGGTCGAGCTCGGGGAGCTTCGTCGCCGGGTCGACGCTGACCGGCGCGGGCCCGTGCGGCTGGTTGACGGTGACGTCGGCGAGGAACATGAGCAGCTTGCTGCCCCGGTCGCCCTTCCCGCGGGCGGCCAGCAGCTGCGGGTGGGTGTCGATGAACGAGGTGGTGATGTTCCCGCTGGCGAAGTCGGGGTCCTCGAGGACGGCCTGCAGGAACGCGATGTTCGTGGAGACGCCCCGGATCCGGAACTCCGCGACCGCGCGCCGGGCCTTCTCGACCGCCTTCTCGAAGGTGCGGCCTCGGCAGGTGAGCTTCGACAGCATCGAGTCGAAGTGCGCGGAGACCTCCGCGCCGGTGTAGACCGTGCCGCCGTCGACGCGCACCCCGGAACCACCGGGCGAGCGGTAGGTCGTGATCTTGCCGGTGTCGGGGCGGAACCCGTTGGCGGGGTCCTCGGTGGTGATCCGGCACTGCAGCGCCGAGCCACGCAGCACGATGGAGTCCTGGGAGAGGCCGAGGTCCGCGAGGGTCTCACCGGACGCGATCCGCAGCTGGGACTGCACGAGGTCGACGTCGGTGACCTCCTCGGTGACCGTGTGCTCGACCTGGATCCGTGGGTTCATCTCGATGAAGACGTAGTTGCCGTCCGGGTCGAGCAGGAACTCGACGGTGCCGGCGTTGCGGTAGCCGATCTCGGTGGCGAAGCGGACCGCGTCGGCGCACATCCGCTCACGCAGCTCGGGGTCGAGGTTGGGGGCCGGTGCGATCTCGACGACCTTCTGGTGACGCCGCTGCACCGAGCAGTCGCGCTCGAAGAGGTGGATCACGTTGCCCTCGCCGTCGGCGAGGATCTGCACCTCGATGTGGCGCGGCTCGACCACGGCCTGCTCGATGAAGACAGTTGGGTCGCCGAAGGCCGCCTCGCCCTCGCGCATGCAGGTCTCGACGGCCTCGCGCAGGTCCTTCGGGTCGTCCACGCGCCGCATCCCGCGTCCGCCGCCACCCGCGACGGCCTTCACGAAGAGCGGGTAGGGCAGCTCGCCGGCTGCCTCGACCAGCGCGTCCACGTCGGTGGACGGCTCCACCGAGGCCAGCGTCGGTACGCCGGCCTTCTTGGCGGCGGCGATCGCGCGGGCCTTGTTGCCGGTCAGCGTGAGCACCTCGGCGGTCGGGCCGATGAAGGTGATGCCGGCGTTGGCGCACGCCTCGGCCAGGGCCGGGTTCTCGGAGAGGAAGCCGTAGCCGGGGTAGACCGCGTCCGCCCCCGCCCGCACCGCGACGGCGACGATCGCCTCGGGGTCCAGGTAGGCGCGCACCGGGTGGCCGCGCTCGCCGATCTCGTAGGCCTCGTCGGCCTTCAGCCGGTGCTCGGACCAGCGGTCCTCGTGGGGGAAGACGGCGACCGTCTTCGCGCCCACCTCGTACGCCGCACGGAAGGCCCGGATCGCGATCTCGCCACGATTGGCCACGAGCACCTTGGAGAACATGCGCCCACGCTATAAGGGCCGGGCCTCGAACGGGGCTGCTCGATCTCGTCGCGAGACGGTGAACTGCTCGACCAGGCCGGGTACGGCGGACGCCGCGAGCAGGACCGCCGACGCCTCGGGGACGTCGAGGACCGTGACCGACTGGGGGCCGCCCGCAGTGGTGGCGGAGAGCGTGGTCAGGCCCGCCCGCCGCTGGAACCACGTGGACCGGAAGTTCCAGCCGATGACCCCGCCGACGGCCAGGACGTCCCGGTGCCGGTTGAGGCTGCCGGACCTGGCCACGACGTAGCCGTCGGTCAGGAGGTGTCCGAGTGCCCGCGCCCGGTCGACGGCGAGCGCGGCCGCGACGGTCGGGGCGAGCACGGCGACGAGGAGCAGCCACCCCGGCGCGTCTCCCAGGACGACCCAGAGGAGCGCGGTCAGCGCGAGCGCGAGGGCAGGGGTCAGGGCCCGGGTGAACCGGCGGGTGCGGGCGCGAGGCCCGTGCCCGGTCAGCGGTGCGTCGACGGGCCCGGCGACGCCGATCACCTCGCGGGCCACCCCGGCCACGACCCCTCGTGGGGCGGGCGGGACGAGGACCGAGCTGCCCTGCTGCTTGCGGTCCAGCCCGGTGACGATCGCCGAGAGCCTCCCGCCTCCGGCGAGCCGGAGCCCGAGCGGCTCGGCGATGCGCACCCCGCTCACCCGCTCGTCGTCGAGGCTGGTCTCGCGGGTCGTGAACAGTCCCCGGTGCAGGTGCCACGACCCGTTCCCGGTGTGGCTCAGCTCGAAGTGGGTCAGCGTGAAGCCCCAGTTGGTGACGAGGTAGCCGCCGATGGCCATGGCCGACGCCCCGACCGCCAGCGCGACGAGGCCGAGCGGGACCGCGACCCAGAGCGACGTGCCGTCCGCGCCGGCGGCGAGACCGCCGAGGTCGAGGTGGTCGTACCAGCCGATGCTGTCGAGCGCCTGGCTGGTCACGCCCAGTACACCGGCGACGATCACGAGTCCCGAGCTGGTGAGCGGTGCGAACCGGATCCAGGACGGATCGAGGCGCAGGACGACGCGGTCGTTCGGCTCCGCGGGCGCCCGGTCGCCGATGGCTGAGGTCGCGTGCAGCAGCTCCTCGCGGAGCCGGCGGGCCCGCTCGGTCGGCAGCCCGTCGAGGTCGAGCCGGTCGTCCGCGTCGGTCGAGGCGGTCCCGGTCCCGACCCGGACGGTCGTGAGCCCGAGGAGTCGATGGATGGGGGAGGCCGTCAGGTCCACCGTCCGGACCCGGTCCATCGGCGTCGACAGGACGTGGCGGTTGAGCAGGCCCCGGCGCAGCTCGACGCGAGCCGCCGTGATCCGGAAGCTGGTCGTCAGGTAGCGCAGCAGGCCGAGCCCCACGGGGATCCCGATGCCGAGCAGCTGCCACTGGCCACCGCCGGCCGCCGATCCCGCCACGAAGACCCCGACGAGGACGGGCAGGAACCGGATGACCTCCCGGATCGGGTGGACCAGCAGCATCCGCGGGTCGAGCCGCTGCCACTGCTCGTCGTTCACGTCGCGTCGCCGGGCACGGTGTCGGCCTTCGCGGTCAGCTCCTCGACGAGCCGGAGGGCGCGGGACCTCTCCAGGCCCGCGATCTCGAGGGCGCCGGCCGCCGACGCGGTCGTCACGGTCACGCTGGCGAGCCCGAACAGCCGGGCCACCGCACCCTCGGCGAAGTCCACGGTCTGGATCCGCGACATCGGCGCGATCCGGCGCTCCCGCGCCCACCAGCCGGTCTGCGTGTAGACCGCGGTGTCAGTCACCTCCCAGCGGTGCACGAGGTAGCGCCAGTTCGGCACGACGGCGACGTTCGCCGCCAGCACGACGCCGGCCAGAACCAGCACCCACCACGGCAGCTCGAGCCAGTCCAGGACCGGTCCGACGAGCAGGAGCGCGGACATGACGACCGCTGCCTGGATGCCGGCGGCGAGCAGCCACATCGACCTGGCCCGGGGGCTCACCCGCTGGCTGGGCTCGCGGAGCTGGGGGAGGGTTGCGGCCACGTCGCGAGCCTAGTCAGTCGCGCACTGGGGCGATGGGCCCGCGTGGGCCCATCGCCCCAGTGCGACGAGGTCAGTCCTTGAGCTCGCAGATGACCGCACCGTTGGTGACGGTCGCGCCGACCTCGGCCTGGAGGCCGGTGACGGTGCCGGCCTTGTGGGCCTTGAGCGGCTGCTCCATCTTCATGGCCTCGATCACGACCACGGTGTCGCCCTCGGCGACGTCCTGGCCCTCCTCGACGACGACCTTGACGATGGTGCCCTGCATCGGGCTGGTGACGGCGTCGCCGCTGGCGGCCGCACCGGCCTTCTTGCCCTTGGCCCGCTTGGGCTTCTTCGCGCCCGCGGCGGGGCCGGAGGCCAGGCCGCCGAGTCCGGCCGGCAGCACCACCTCGAGCCGCTTGCCGCCCACCTCGACGACGACCTTCTGGCGCTCGCCCTCCTCGTCGGGCTCGGCAGTCTCGCCGGAGTAGGGCTCGATCTGGTTGTCGAAGTCGGTCTCGATCCAGGTCGTGTAGACCTCGAACGAGCCCTCACCGGAGGGGGTGGAGGCACCGACGTACGCCGGGTCGGAGACGACGGCGAGATGGAACGGGATGACGGTGGGCATGCCCTCGACCACGAACTCGGACAGGGCGCGGCGGGACCGCTCCAGGGCCTGCGTGCGGTCGCGGCCCGTGACGATCAGCTTGGCGACCAGGGAGTCGAACGACCCCGGGACGGTCTCGCCCTGGTCGTAGCCGCCGTCGAGACGGACGCCCGGCCCGGCCGGCGCGTGCCAGCGGGTCAGGGTGCCGGGGGCGGGCATGAAGTTGCGCCCGCCGTCCTCGGCGTTGATCCGGAACTCGATCGAGTGGCCGCGGACC
>DASTUX010000014.1:0-16010 GCA_035759395.1 Nocardioides sp. | reverse complement strand
GTCGTCGCGCTGTCGGCAGGACTCGCCTGAGGGACTAGCGCAGGGAGTACGTCGCCAGCGAGATGCCGACGTAGTGCGTCACGAAGGCGAGGATCGTGAACGTGTGGAACACCTCGTGGAAGCCGAACCACCGGGGCCACGGGTCGGGCCGCTGGAAGCCGTAGACGACGCCGCCGAGCGTGTAGAGCGCCCCGCCCGCGGCGATCAGGACCAGCACGGCGGTGCCGACGTTGCCGTCGAGGCGCTCGGACGCGCCCGCGGCGAAGGCGGGCAGGAAGAAGATCGCCACCCAGCCCATGGAGATGTAGATCGGGGTGTGGAGCCACCGGGGTGCGTCGGTCCAGAACACGCGGAAGAGCACTCCCAGGAGAGCAGAGGTCCACACGGTCGCGAGCAGCATGGTGCGCTGGTTCCCCTCGAGCAGGATCAGCGTCAGGGGCGTGTACGACCCCGCGATCAGGACGAAGATGTTGGCGTGGTCGAAGCGACGGAGGAACGTCCACACGCGCGGTGACCAGCTGCCGGTGTGGTAGATCGCCGAGACGGTGAAGAGCACGAGCGCGCTGGCGCTGAACAGCGCGGAGCCCCAGCGGGTGGTCGCGTCGGGCGAGAGCACGATCAGCACGATGCCGCCCGCGAGCGTCAGTGGCGCGGTGGCGAGGTGGAGCCAGCCACGAAGCTTCGGCTTCACCTCGGCGACGCTCTCCGCGAGGTGGTCGAGGCCCGACCGGAAGGCCTCGTTCATGTGGTGGCTCATGGAGGTGACCGTACCCGTCATCCGGGTGCCGGAAACCGACGCGAGACCAACGTCTCGCGGGCAACGGGTGCTGTCCGACGCCGCTAACATCAACCTGTGGCGGACTGGAAGAGCGGCATCCGGCGGATGCTCTACCCGGCGTACGAGGCACGCATGGTCAAGGCGCTGCCGGCCGACCAGCTCCCCAAGCACGTGGGCGTGATGCTGGACGGAAACCGGCGCTGGGCGAAGGCGGTCGGGGCCGACACGGCCCACGGCTACCGGGCCGGGGCGGCCAACATCGAGCCGTTGCTCGAGTGGTGCGAGGAGGTCGGGGTCGAGGTCGTGACCCTGTGGCTGCTCTCCACCGACAACCTCAACCGGCCGCCGGACCAGCTCGAGGGACTGCTGACGATCATCGAGGGCGCCGTCGCGACCCTGGCCGAGCCGCACCGCTGGCGGCTCAACCCCGTCGGAGCCCTGGACCTGCTGCCCGCCCACACGGCCGAGCGGCTCAAGGCCGCCGCCGACGCCACGCGCGACGTCGACGGGCTGCTGGTCAACATCGCCGTGGGGTACGGCGGTCGCCGCGAGATCGCGGACGCCGTGCGCGCCCTGCTGGTCGAGCAGGCCGGCAAGGGGATGACGCTCGAGGAGCTCGCGGAGGTGATCGACGTCGAGCACATCGCCGAGCACCTCTACACCAAGGGCCAGCCCGACCCGGACCTCGTGATCCGCACGTCCGGCGAGCAGCGGCTCGGTGGCTTCCTGCTCTGGCAGAGCGCGCACAGCGAGTTCTACTTCTGCGAGGCCTACTGGCCCGACTTCCGGCGCGTGGACTTCCTGCGCGCCATCCGCGCGTACGCGCAGCGCGAGCGGCGCTACGGTTCCTGAGCTGCTCAGCAGTCGGAACTCGTTCACCCCGCGTTCTGGCGTGTCGCACTTTGCGGACCCGTCCGGCGGCGTACTTTCCGACTAACGGCAAGTGGGGAAGCTCGCCGTACCGGGAGGCCCGCTCGTGATCGCTCACGACTGCATCGCACACCAGGCAGACGCCTGCCGTGCGGACGGAGGCCGGCACTCCGGCCTGCGAGCACTGTCTCGGTCCACCGTGGTGAACTAGGGCCGGAGCGACGAGTGCGCGCGCCGACCCGTGAGGGGTGTCATCGTGCCGACGCAGGCCAAGAAGACTCAGCGCTCCGCTCAGAAGTCCGTTCACACCTATGTCCTCGACACCAGCGTCCTGCTGGCTGACCCGGGGGCGTTGCGCCGGTTCGCCGAGCACGAGGTGGTCCTCCCGGTGGTGGTCATCACCGAGCTGGAGGGCAAGCGGCACCATCCGGAGCTGGGCTTCTTCGCGCGCAGCGCCCTGCGCTCGCTCGACGAGCTGCGGGTCCTCCACGGGCGGCTCGACGAGCCGATCCCGGTGGGCGACGAGGGCGGCACCCTGAGGGTGGAGCTGAACCACACCGACCCCGACTCGCTGCCGTCCGGCTTCCGCCTCGGCGACAACGACACCCGGATCCTCGCCGTGGCCCGCAACCTGGCGAACGAGGGGTTCTCGGTCACCCTGGTCTCCAAGGACCTGCCGCTGCGGATCAAGGCGTCGGCCGTGGGACTGGACGCCCAGGAGTACCGCGCCGAGGGGATCAGCGACTCCGACACCGGCTACACCGGCATGGCCGAGCTCGAGCTGCCTGCGGCAGAGCTCGACGAGCTGTACGACGACGGCGTCCTGGACGTCGAGGCCGCCCGGGACATGCCCTGCCACCAGGGGCTGGTCCTGCTGTCCGAGCGGGGTACGGCGCTGGGCCGGGTGGGTGCCGACAAGCAGGTGCACCTGGTGCGCGGTGACCGCGAGGCGTTCGGCATCCACGGCCGCTCGGCCGAGCAGCGGATCGCGCTGGAGATGCTGCTCGACCCCGAGGTCGGCATCGTCTCCCTCGGTGGGCGGGCCGGCACCGGCAAGTCCGCGATGGCCCTGTGTGCCGGCCTCGAGGCCGTGATGGAGCGTCGTCAGCACAAGAAGGTCGTCGTGTTCCGCCCGCTGTTCGCGGTCGGCGGCCAGGAGCTCGGCTACCTGCCGGGCTCGGAGTCGGAGAAGATGTCGCCCTGGGGCCAGGCGGTCTTCGACACGCTCGGCGCGATGACCTCCAAGGACGTCATCGACGAGATCCTCGACCGGGGGATGCTCGAGGTGCTGCCGCTGACCCACATCCGCGGCCGCTCCCTGCACGACGCCTTCGTCATCGTCGACGAGGCGCAGTCGCTGGAGCGCAACGTCCTGCTCACCGTGCTCTCGCGGATCGGCGCCAACTCCAAGGTCGTCCTCACCCATGACGTCGCGCAGCGCGACAACCTGCGGGTGGGGCGTCACGACGGCGTGGTCGCGGTGATCGAGAAGCTCAAGGGCCACCCGCTCTTCGCGCACGTCACGTTGACCCGCTCCGAGCGGTCGCCGATCGCGGCGCTGGTCACCGAGATGTTGGAGAACGTCGTCCTCTGACGTCCTCCAACGGGGCCCGAACACACGACGCCGGCCCCACGACGTACTCACCGTACGTCGTGGGGCCGGTGTGATTTTTGTGGCGAATGTGTCATATGGGAGGATTGGGACGAGATCCCGGCCACGTCTACCCCAAAATCATGCCCCAAAGGGGTCAGTCGGTTTGCCGATGACTAGTCCGTCGTGCAAGGTGGCCCGTGATCCTTTCGTGACCTGCGTGGGTGAAGTGTGCAGGTCCGGGGATCGTCCCGAGTTGTCTACCCCCGTGAGCCCCTGTGCCGAAACACCGTAAGTACACCCCCAAGCACCGCCAACCCACCGCGACGACGATCGCCAAGGACGCCCCCAGGCTGGTCCTGCGCAACACGATCGTGTTCTCGTCCGTGGCCGTGGCGGCGACCGGTGTCGCCGTGTCCGGCGGGATGCTCAGCACCCCGACCAGCGTCAGCAACGCGGCCGAGGATCTCGGCCGCACCGTGGCCTCCCCGCTCGGCGCGCAGCAGCTCGAGGAGCGTTCCTCGGTCACCTCGCGGTCCCAGGATCGACGCTCCTCCGCGGACCCCGCGAAGGAGGCGGCCCTCACCCAGAGTGGCGGCCAGGCCATGACCCGCACCGAGGACCTCTCGGACGCCGACCCGCGCGACATCGCCCGCGCGCTCCTGCCCGAGTTCGGCTTCTCGCAGGACCAGTTCTCGTGCCTCGACTCGCTCTACATGGGCGAGAGCGGCTGGCGCGTCGACGCCGACAACCCCTCGTCGTCGGCCTACGGCATCCCGCAGGCGCTGCCCGGCTCCAAGATGGCCTCGGCCGGCGCGGACTGGGCGACCAACCCGGTCACCCAGATCCGTTGGGGCCTCGGCTACATCGCCGACCGCTACGGCTCCCCGTGCGGTGCGCTCTCCTTCAAGCAGGGCCACAACTGGTACTGAGCCTCCGGGCTTCTCCCACCCTGGTGGCCCGGTCGGACTACTCCGCCTGACCCCAACGGGTCACCGGCCGATCGGCCGACCGGTCAGAATGCGCCCGTTCGGCGACCTCATTCGTCACAACGTCTTCTACTCCCCCCGAACCTGTCGCACTGTCGAGAGTGAACAGCTCGGGTCCACGTGAGTTACACCGAGGTCCCTTGGGGGGGAAATGTCCAGATCCTATTCGCGCGCTTCGACGCGCGGGGTCGCCCTGATGGCGGCCGCACTGCTGACGCTGCTGGCGGCTTTCACCGGTCAGTCCGCACACGCCAGGCCGCCGACCAAGCCCGGCCGGGCCACCGATCTCGCGATGGTGGTGACCAAGCCGGCCGCGGCGTACCGGCTCGCCACCTCGTGGAGTCCTGCCGCCAACGCGGCGTCGTACCAGGTACGCATCACGAACAGCGCCGGAACGGTGCTCGACCACGACACGGTCTCGGCGCCCAGCTGGGTCGCGGTGGTCACCGCACCGGCGGCCTCGATCGTCCGGCTGACGGTCGTGCCGGTCAATGGCGTCCGCAAGGGCCGGTCCAGCTCGCTGAGCAAGGCGCTCCCTGACCTGACCGGCCCGACCGGGACGTTCACGGTCGACCGGGTCGGTGGCGACGCCACGGTCACCCAGGTCGCGCTGGCGGACGACGTCTCGCCCGCCTCGGGCATCGCCCGGGTCGTCGACTGGGCCGACGGCACCGCGCCGCAGCCGTGGGTGTCGGGGACCACGATCGCCCACAGCTACCTGGGCCAGGGCCTGTGGCGTCCGACCGTGACCCTCACCGACGAGCACGGCAACGTCTCCGTCGTGCAGCTGAGTGCCGTCGTGATCGGTGACGAGACGGCTCCGACGGGCACCTTCTCGTCGGGCCCGGCGAGCGCCTGGGCCGCCTGGACGGCGGTCAACCTGACCCAGCTGGCGATCCACGACGACTTCAGCGCCGACGAGTTCATCGTGCGCACGGTCTCGTGGGGTGACGGGACCACCTCGCCGTGGGCGAGCGGCACCGTCCTCCAGCACGTGTACGCCGGGGCCGGGACGTTCACCCCGAGCGTGGCGATGACGGACGATGCGGGCAACAGCTCGACGGCCGCAGCGCAGCAGGTCGTGGTCACCCGGGATGCGACCGCGCCGACGATCAGGCTGGCCCTGCCGCGGACGAACAAGACGTCGGTGAGGAGCTGGCGCACGCTCAAGGGCCGTGCGACCGACGCCGGCACCGGCGTGAAGCTGGTCCGGGTCAAGGCGATCGAGAAGCGTGGTGCCAGGTGGTACGCCTACAAGCCCGCCACCGGGCGCTGGGTCCGGGCCGGTGCACTGAGGAGCGGCGCCTGGGCGAAGGCGGGGGCGAAGACGGTGGCACCTGCGTCCACCGGTGCCTGGCAGGTGGGCCTTCGTCGGCTGGCCAAGGGGACGCTCATGTACCGCGTGATCGCGTGGGACCAGGTCCGCAATGTCTCGCGGCCGGTCGTGCACACCCAGAAGCTCACTCGACGCTGAGTGGTCGACTCCGGCCGGCAGGTTCCGACCTGCCGGCCGGTTCGCCTGTCCGGGTCCGGCCCTCTCAGCAGGCGGTGAAGACGGTGACGGCGCCGGCGTACTCGCGGGGTCCGTCGAACTCCGGAAGCCGCCAGTCGTGGCCGTCCTGCAGCGTGGCGAGGTAGGCCACCGCCGCGGCGTGGTCGGGGAAGACGGCGCGGGTGGCGAGGTCCTCGCGGCGTACGTCGTCGAAGTGACGTCGCAGGGCCCCCTCGCCGTTCTCGCTGCTGAACGACGTGACGAGGGCCTCGCCACCGGCCTCACGGCGCAGCCCGGCGGTGTGCTCGTCGCCGTTGGTGACCGCGACGAGGCGGCCGCCCGGGCGCAGCACCCGCCGGATCTCCGCGAGGCCGCGGTCCAGGTCGGGCACGTGGTAGAGCATCCACAGGGCGGCGACCACGTCGAAGCTCGCGTCCTCGAACGGCAGGTCCTGCACGTCGGCGCGCCGGGCCTCCACGCCGCGAGCCGCCGTGAGCTCCACGAACCGCTCGGACTGGTCGGTCGCCACCACGGTGGCATCGGGGTTCTCGCGGACGAGTCGCGCGGCGAACTCGCCGGTCCCGCAGCCGACCTCGAGCAGGGTCCTGGGCCGCGCCGCGCCGATCGCCGCGGCCGCCTCCGTCGCCGGGTCGCGTCCGTCGAGGGTCGGCTGCCAGACCGAGCGCCGGGTCTGCAGGTTGTCCTCGGTGGCGTACTGCGCGCGCACGCTCGCGGTCTCGGTCATCTGGTGGTTCAACGTCACGGGTGGGTCATGCCTTCCACGTCGAGTGCTCGGTCCAGGTCCTGTTCGGTGATCTCGCCGCGCTCCACGAAGCCCATGGCCACGACGGTCTCGCGGATCGTCGCACCCTCGGCGAGGGCGCGCTTGGCGATCTTCGCGGCGTTCTCGTAGCCGAGGTACCTGTTCAGCGGGGTGACCACGGACGGCGAGGACTCGGCGTACTGGCGCATCCTGCCGGCGTCGGCGGTGATCCCGTCGACGCACCGCTCGGCGAGCAGCACGGTCGAGGTGGACAGCAGCCGGATCGACTCCAGCAGGTTGCGGGCGATGACCGGCATGGCGACGTTCAGCTCGAAGCTTCCGCTCGCGCCGGCGACCGTGACCGCCGTGTCGTTGCCGATCACCTGGGCGCAGACCATCAGCGTCGCCTCGGGCAGGACCGGGTTCACCTTGCCGGGCATGATGCTCGAGCCGGGCTGCAGGTCGGGGAGGTGGATCTCCGCAAGGCCGGTGGTGGGGCCCGAGGACATCCAGCGCAGATCGTTGCAGATCTTGGTGAGGCCGACCGCGACCGTGCGGAGCACACCGCTGAGCTCGACCAGCGAGTCCCGGGTGCCCTGGGCCTCGAAGTGGTTCCTGGCCTCGGTGAACGGCTCGCCGGTGAGCTCCCCGAGGACCCCGATCACCTGCGCCGCGAAGCCGGGCGGGGTGTTGATCCCGGTGCCGACCGCCGTACCGCCGAGCGGCAGCTCGCGCACCCGGGGGAGTACGCCGTCGAGCCGCTCGCGTGCGTAGCGCAGGGTGGCGGCGTACCCGCCGAACTCCTGGCCGAGCATCACCGGGGTCGCGTCCATCAGGTGGGTGCGCCCCGACTTCACCAGGTCCGCGAACTCCTCCGCCTTGCCGGCCAGGCTGCGCTCGAGGACGGCGAGTGCGGGCAGCAGGTCCTCGACGACGGCCAGCGTCGCCGCGACGTGGATCGCGGTGGGGAACGTGTCGTTGCTCGACTGGCTGGCGTTGACGTGGTCGTTGGGGTGGACCTCGACCCCGGTCCGGGCGGCCAGGGAGGCGATCACCTCGTTGGCGTTCATGTTGGAGCTGGTGCCCGAGCCGGTCTGGAAGACGTCGACGGGGAACTCGTCGTCGTGCAGGCCCGCCGCGACGGCCGCAGCGGCGTCCTGGATCGCGGCGGCGTGTGCCTCGTCGATGACCCCGAGCTCGCCGTTCACCCGGGCGGCGGCGCGCTTGACCAGGCCGAGCGCGTGGACGAGCCGCGGCTCGAGCGTCGTACCGCTGATCGGGAAGTTCTCGACGGCTCGCTGTGTCTGCGCCTTCCACAGGGCGTGCCGGGGGACCTGGACCTCGCCCATGCTGTCCCGCTCGGTGCGGAACTCGCTGTCGTCGTTGAAGTCGCCGTGGCTCATGTGGCAGACGGTACTCGCGCGACGTAGAGCCAGTAGTGCTCGTCGCGGTCCTGCAGCAGCACGTCCAGCGGCCGTGCCTCGGCGTTGCCGAAGACCTCGGTCAGCGACGCCTCGAGATCCGGCGCAGCGTCGGCCGACCACACCACCACGGCGCCGCCGGGGCGCAACGCGTTGCGCACGGAGGTCAGGAACGGCACCGCGTAGAGCGCCACGTTGGCCTCGTGGACCAGGTAGCCCGGCCCGTTGTCGACGTCGAGCAGGACCAGGTCGTACGACGCCGGCCGCGCCTCGGCGAAGGCGACGGCGATGTCTGCCACCACGACCACGACCCGCTCGTCGGCCAGCAGCGCCGGCCCGTGGGGGATCGTGCCCGTGCGCATCCACTCGACGAGCGCCTCCTCGATCTCGACGACCGCGCACCTCTCCACCCGCGAGTCCGCGAGCACCTGGTGCATCGTGTAGCCGAGCCCCATCCCCCCGACCACCACCTTGCGTGGTGACTCGACCAGGTCGAGCGCCGCCGTCGCCAGCGCGCGCTCGGTGCTCGTCTCGAGCGTGTCCATCACGAAGATGCCGTTGGCCCGCAGCTCCAGCGAGCCGCGCGCGCCCTCGAGCCGGCGTTCGCGCAGCACCAGCTCACCGCGCTCCGACTCCGCACGGGCGATCTCGACGTACTCCATGTTCCCATCCTCACGGGTCCCTCCCGGGACGTCATACGGAGGGTGTACCCGCTTGCTCTGTCCGTATGACGTCCCGCGGGTCCGAGGCACCGGGATGGGCCGCGAGCCGTCGACAACCGACGGTGCGACATCGTTGTCCCCAGGCGTGGAGCTGCATCCGGCGAGATGGCGGCTCGCGGGTGAAGGTCGCCCCATGCCTACCGGATCATCCCTCACCGACCCCCGTCATGCCGCCGCGCTCCGGCTCGCTGACGCGCAGGGCGGCGTTGTGTCGCGGCCCCAGCTCTACGACCTCGGCGTGACGCGGTGGGAGGTGCGCGGGCACGTCCGCTCCGATCGCTGGCAGCTGATCGGTGATCAGTGCGTCTGCCTGCACAACTCGATCGTCAGCGACGAAGGACATCGGTGGGCCGCGGTGTTCCAGGGCGGTCCGCGCGCGTGCCTCGATGGTGCCACCGCGCTGCTCGCGGGCGGCCTCCAGCGCTTCACGGTCGACCGGGTGCGTGTGTCTGTGCCGCGCGGCGCCCGTTGCCGTCGTACGCCGTCGTACGACATCCGCCAGACCCGGCGCTGGTCCGCCGACGACATCGTCAGGTTCGGCATCCCGCGGACCCGCCCAGAGGTGGCGGCCGTCCGGGCTGCCCTGTGGGCGTCGACGGACCGGCAGGCGACCTATGTCCTCACGCTCGCCGTACAACAGGGCCTGGCACCCGTTGAGGCCCTCGGCCTCGAACTGCTGCGCATCCGGCGCGACAAGCGTCGACTCCTCCTCAATGCCGTGGTCAACGACCTGCTCGACGGGGCGCGGTCGCTGGGCGAGGTCGACATCGGTCGGGAGCTCCGGCGCCGCGGCCTTCCACCGCCCACGCGTCAGGTGCTGCGCCGCGACGCCAAGAAGCGCTACTACCTGGACCTCTACTGGGAGGACTGGCGGCTCGTGGTCGAGGTCGACGGCATCCACCACGCGTGGGCCGAGAACGTCGTCGGCGACGCCCTGCGCCAGAACTCCCTCGCGATCAGCGGCGACACCGTGCTCCGGCTACCGCTCCTCGGCTACCGGCTCTGCCCCGACGACTTCTTCGACCAGATCGAGGTTGCCCTCCGAAACGCCGGCTGGCGGTCGGCCGCCTGATCGCTGCGCGCCCGGGACGTCATACGGAGGGTGTACACGCTTGCTCTGTCCGTATGACGTCCGGCGAATCCCGCGGAACTACTCGGCGGAGCGGACCCGGATGCCCGAGATCGGGACGGTGACGGCGCCGGAGGGGTCGGTGAAGAAGTCGTTGCCCTTGTCGTCGACGACGATGAAGGCGGGGAAGTCCTCGACCTCGATCTTCCAGACCGCCTCCATCCCGAGCTCCTCGTACTCCAGCACCGACACGGACTTGATGCAGTCCTGCGCGAGGCGCGCGGCCGGGCCGCCGATCGAGCCGAGGTAGAAGCCGCCGTGCGTGTGGCACGCCTCGGTCACCTGCTTGCTGCGGTTGCCCTTGGCGAGCATCACCATCGAGCCGCCCGCCGCCTGGAACTGCTCGACGTACGAGTCCATCCGCCCGGCCGTGGTCGGGCCGAACGAGCCGGAAGCGAGTCCCTCGGGCGTCTTGGCCGGTCCGGCGTAGTAGACCGGGTGGTCCTTGAGGTACTGCGGCATCTCCTCGCCGGCGTCGAGGAGCTCCTGGATCTTGGCGTGCGCGATGTCGCGGGCCACGACCAGCGGCCCGGTCAGCGAGAGCCGGGTCTTGACCGGGTGCTTCGTCAGCTCGGCGAGGATCTCCTCCATCGGCTGGGTCAGGTCGATCGGCACGACCTGGCCACCCGCGATGTCGTCGGCCACTCCGGCGTCGGGCATGTAGTGCGCCGGGTCCTCCTCGAGCTGCTCGAGGAACACGCCCTCGGCGGTGATCTTGCCCAGCGCCTGGCGGTCGGCAGAGCAGGAGACCGCGATTGCGACCGGGCACGATGCGCCGTGCCGGGGGAGTCGTACGACGCGCACGTCGTGGCAGAAGTACTTGCCGCCGAACTGCGCGCCGATCCCGAACGACTGGGTCAGCTTGAAGACCTCCTCCTCGAGCTCGAGGTCGCGGAACCCGTGCGCGTCCAGCGACCCCTCGGTCGGGAGGTTGTCGAGGTAGTGCGCCGAGGCGTACTTCGCGGTCTTCAGCGCGTACTCCGCCGACGTGCCGCCGATGACGACCGCCAGGTGGTACGGCGGGCAGGCGGCCGTGCCGAGCGAGCGGATCTTCTCGTCGAGGAACTTCAGCATTCGCTGGGGGTTGAGGATCGCCTTGGTCTCCTGGAACAGGAACGACTTGTTCGCCGACCCGCCACCCTTGGCCATGAAGAGGAACTTGTACTCAGGCGCCTTGCCCGGCGTGCCCGGCGTCGAGTAGAGCTCGATCTGCGCGGGCAGGTTCGTGCCGGTGTTCTTCTCGTCGTACGTCGTCAGCGGCGCGAGCTGCGAGTAGCGCAGATTGAGCTTGGTGTACGCGTCGTAGACGCCGCGCGAGATCGCCTCGCCGTCGTCGGCCCCGGTGAGCACGCCCTCGGACTTCTTGCCCATCACGATCGCGGTGCCGGTGTCCTGGCACATCGGCAGCACGCCGCCGGCGGAGATGTTGACGTTCTTGAGCAGGTCGAGCGCCACGAAGCGGTCGTTGCCCGACGACTCCGGGTCGTCGATGATCTTGCGCAGCTGCGCGAGGTGGGCGGGCCGCAGGTAGTGCGAGATGTCGTGCATCGCCTCCGCGGTCAGCTGCTGGATCGCCTCCGGCGCGACCTGCAGGAAGGTGCGTCCGCCGGCCTCGAAGGTCGAGACACCTTCGGTGGTCACGAGGCGGTACGGCGTGTCGTCGGCGCCGGTGGGAAGCAGGTCGGAGTAGCGGAACTCGGGCTCGGTGCTCACGCCCGCAGGTTAGTCGACCCCCAGCCCGCCGGTTCTCGCGGTTCCGGAGGGCAACACGCCATGAGGCCTGCCCGGCGCGTGAGTCAGGCGGGCGGGGCCGTCGTGCTGCGTACGACGAGCCGCGACGGGACCACGACCGTGCGGGTGTCCAGCGGTCGGTGCTGCACCAGGTCCACGGTCATCTGCCCCGCGAGTCGTCCCTGCTCGCGCACCGACTGATCGACGGTGGTGAGGTCGAAGAGCTCGGAGAGGGGATGGCCGTCGACGCCGATCACCGACATCTCCTCGGGGACCCGGATCCCCGACTGCTGCAGGTGCCGCAGGGCTCCGATCGCGATCTCGTCCGAGTAGGCGAACACCGCGGTGGGTGGATCGGGGAGTGCCAGCAGGGTCTCCATGCCCTCGGCGCCGGCGCAGCTGCCGAAGCCGACGGTGACCAGGTGGTCCGGGTCCGGCTCGATGCCGTGCGCCTTCATCGCGTCCTGGTAGCCCCGGGTGCGTTCGGCGTCGGACGACCAGTGGGCGCCTTCGGTGTCGCTGGTGCGGATCATCGCGATCCGCCGGTGCCCGAGCTCGATCAGGTGGCCGACCGCGTTGAGCGCGATCTCGTGGTCGTCGACCTGGACGTGCGGGTGGTTGCGCAGTCGGCCGCCGGCGACGACGACCTGGACCCCCATCAGGTCGAGCCGCTCCGCCTCGTCGCGCAGGACCGGCAGCGCGATGAGCACGACCGCGTCCACCTTGCGTCGGGCGGGGAGCTGCTGGAAGAAGCGCCTGCGCTGCTCGAGCCCGTCGACCTGGTAGACGAGGACGTCCATCTCGGCGTCCGCGAGCACGGCGTCGATGGCCGAGAGCATCGAGGCGTAGAACCAGATGTGGATCTTCGGCACCACGACCGCGATCCGCCCCGTGCCGCCCCGCGACAGGCGCGACGCCTCGGGGGAGACGACGTACGCGAGCTCGTCGGCGATCTGCTTGATCCGGTCACGTGTGCGATCGCTGACTCCGGGTACGTCGCGCAGGGCACGGGAGACGGTGGCGGTGGAGACGCCGGCACGGCGTGCCACGTCGGCCATGTTGATCTCCGCGGAGCCTGACATCACGATCCCCTTCCGCTTGCGTCCGTCGGGCGGTCCGGCCATTGACTTCGAGTGTGACGTGGACCACTATAAGCGCAAGCGTTTGCGTAATGTCCGTCTCGCGGGGAGGAAATCTCGATGCAGGATCGGTCCGACGAGCCCGGGGGAGCCGCCGACGGCTTCGGGACGTCGGACACCTGGTGGCGCACCGCCGCTGTCTACCAGGTCTACATCCGCTCGTTCGCCGATGCCGACGGCGACGGAATCGGGGACGTCGAGGGGCTGCGCCGACGGATTCCCTACCTCGCCGCGCTCGGCATCGACGCCCTGTGGATCAACCCGTGGTACCCGTCGCCCCAGGCCGACGCGGGGTACGACGTCGCCGACTACCGCGACATCGAGCCGGCCTACGGCACGCTCGCGGAGGCCGATGCCCTGATCGCCGAGGCCCACGCGGCCGGGCTGCGGGTCATCCTCGACATCGTCCCCAACCACACGTCGTCCGCGCACGAGTGGTTCCGCGCGGCGCTGGCCGGTGACCAGGCCGCCCGCGCCCGCTACCTCTTCCGCCCGGGGCGCGGCGAGCACGGCCAGCTCCCGCCCAACGACTGGCGCAGCAACTTCGGCGGTCCGGCGTGGACCCGTACGTTCGACGCCGACGGCAGCGCGGGGGACTGGTACCTCCACCTCTTCGCCCCCGAGCAGCCCGACCTCGACTGGACCAACCCCGAGGTGATGGCCGAGTTCGAGGATGTGCTCCGGTTCTGGTTCGACCGCGACGTCGACGGCTTCCGCATCGACGTGGCGCACGGTCTGGCCAAGACCCCCGGGCTCCCCGACGCCGGCGAGCGGCCGCCCGGTGCCCAGCACAACGAGTCCCACCCGGCGTGGGACCAGGACGCGGTCCACGACATCTACCGCAGCTGGCGCAAGGTCGGCGACTCCTACGAGCCCCCCCGGATCTTCGTCGCGGAGGCCTGGCCGCCGAACAACGCGCGGCTCGCGCTCTACGTCCGCCCCGACGAGCTCCACACCGCTTTCCAGTTCGACTTCCTGCGCGCCCCCTTCGACGCGGCCTTCATGCGCGGGGTCATCGACGACGCGCGTGACCAGGCGGCCGAGGTCGGCGCCCCGAGCACCTGGGTGCTGTCCAACCACGACGTCCCGCGACACGTCACCCGCTACGCCCGCTCGCAGCCCGACCACCTGGTCGAGGCCGACTGGGACCGGCTGCGCTGGTCGAAGGAGAGCGCCGACATCGACCTGGGCCGACGCCGGGCCCGCGCCGCGGCGCTGGTCGTCCTGGCGCTCCCGGGCACCGTCTACCTCTACCAGGGCGAGGAGCTCGGCCTGGAGGAGGTCGAGGACATCCCCTCGACGCTGCGTCAGGACCCGATCTGGCTCCAGGGCGGACGCACCGACCCCGGACGCGACGGCTGCCGGGTCCCGCTGCCCTGGGCCGGGGACGCGCCGCCGTACTCCTTCAGCCCTGCCGACGCGACGGTCGCCCCCTGGCTGCCGCAACCCACGAACTGGGGCGACCTGACGGCCGCCGCCCAGGAGGACGATCCGTCCTCGATGCTCAACCTGTACCGCCAGGCGTTGCACCTGCGGCGGGAGCGTCTCGACGAGCTCCTGCCGTTCGCCTGGATCGAATCCCCGCCGGACACGCTGGCCTTCCGGCGGGGCGACCTCGAATGCTGGCTGAACACGGGGGACCAACCGGTCCCCCTGCCAGATGGCCGCGTGGTGCTCGGGTCTCTTCCGAGCCAGGACGGCGGCAAGCTCGCACCAGATGCCGCTGTCTGGGTGGTCACGTCATGACCACCGGCCCGCAACCGCCCGACGCGCCGACCAAGGTCGTCGCCAGCTCACACAACCGGAGGAATGCAATGCAGCTCAAGCACATGGTCGGTGCCTTCGCACTGGCCCTCATGGCAGCTCCCCTCGCCGCCTGTGGTGGCGACGACGGCGGAGGCGGAGGCGGCGGCGGCGGTGCGTTCGAGGAGCACCTGACCGACCGCGGTCCGATCACCTACGTCCAGGGCAAGGACAACAGCGGAGTCGCCCAGCCGCTCATCGACAAGTGGAACGCCGACCACCCCGACGAGAAGGTCACGCTCAAGGAGCAGACCGACGAGGCCGACCAGCAGCACGACGACCTGGTCCGCAACTTCGATGCCCAGAACGCCGACTACGACGTCGTCTCGGTCGACGTCGTCTGGACGGCCGAGTTCGCCGCCAAGGGCTACCTGCAGCCGCTCGAGGGCGACCTCGCCATCGACACCGAGGGTGTCCTGCAGCCGGTGATCGACAGCGGCCAGTACAACGGCAAGCAGTACGCCGCTCCCATGTCCAGTGACGGCGGGATGCTCTACTACCGCTCTGATCTCGTGAAGACCCCGCCGAAGACGTGGGACGAGATGATGGGCATGTGCGACATCGCGAAGCAGAACAACATGGACTGCTACGCCGGCCAGTTCCAGAAGTACGAGGGCCTCACCGTGAACGCCTCCGAGGCGATCAACGGCGCCGGCGGCACGATCGTCGGTGACGACGGCCAGACGCCGACCGTCGACAGTCCCGAGGCCGCCACCGGTCTGCAGCAGCTGGCCGACGCGTACGCCGACGGCAACATCCCGAAGTCGGCCATCACCTACACCGAGGAGGAGGGCCGCATCGCCTTCGAGTCGGGCAAGCTGCTCTTCCTGCGCAACTGGCCCTACGTCTACAGCCTCGCCTCGACCGAGGACAGCTCCAAGGTCAAGGGCAAGTTCGACGTCGCCCCGCTCCCCGGCACCGACGGGGTGGGTGCCTCGTCGCTCGGTGGCCACAACCTGGGCATCAGTGCCTTCTCGGACAACAAGGCCACCGCGATCGACTTCGTGAAGTACATGGAGAGCGAGGAGTCGCAGAAGTTCACGCTGACCCAGGGGTCGCTCGCACCGATCCTCGAGTCGCTCTACAGCGACCCCGCCCTGGTCAAGCAGTACGGCTACCTGCCCGTGCTGCTGACCTCGATCCAGAACGCAGTTCCTCGTCCGCTCACGCCGTTCTACCCGGCCGTGACCAAGGCGATCCAGGACAACGCGTACTCCGCGATGAAGGGCGAGACGAGCGTCGAGGATTCCCTGAAGAACATGTCCGACGCCATCGCTGCCGCAAGTAGCGGCAGCTAGCCAGGACGCCTTGACGGTGCGGGGGCACGTGCGCGTGCACATGCCCCCGCGCTGCCTTCGAGCGGAGCCGAGAAGGAGGAGAGCTGATGGCAACAGATTCCAGCCAGGTGGTCCCGGAAGCGGAAGCCACCGAAGCGCGCAAGGGTCGCCGCAAGGGACCGCCGAAGACTGACGACAAGACGGCGATCGACCCGCACCAGGCACGACGGGCGATGATGCTGATTGCCCCGACCATCGCCCTGCTGCTCATCGTCATCGGCTATCCGGTGGGGCGCGCGATCTGG
>DASTUX010000013.1:0-16333 GCA_035759395.1 Nocardioides sp. | reverse complement strand
GGCAGGGCTGAGCCACTCCGGCCTGGTCACCGTCCTCGACGCCGGCATCACGAGCGAGCAGCCCTACCTGGTGATGGAGTTCGTCGAGGGCCCCACCCTCAAGCAGCGCTGCGCCGAGCAGGCGCTGGACGCCCAGCTCGTGGCCGACATCGGCGCCCAGGTCGCCGAAGCGCTGGCCTACGCCCACGCCCAGGGTGTCGTGCACCGTGACGTGAAGCCGGCCAACGTGCTGCTCGGCCCGAAGGGCCGCACCAAGCTCGCCGACTTCGGGATCGCCCGCCTCATCGGCGACACCGTCCGCCACACCCAGACCGGGCACGCGATCGGCACGGCGGCGTACCTCGCCCCCGAGCAGGTCCGCGGTGACGAGATCACCCCGGCCGTGGACGTCTACTCCCTGGGGCTGGTCCTCCTCGAGGCCCTCACGGGTGAACGCGCCTACCCCGGTACGCCGACCGAGTCGGCCCTCGCGCGCCTCAGTCGGGCACCCCACATCCCGGACTCGCTCACACCGCCGTGGCGGCAGCTGATCGCAGCGATGACGGCGACCGAACCCACCGACCGACCGACCGCCGCCCAGGCCGCCACCGAGCTGCGCACTGCCGGGCGTGCTGCGTCATCACCCGCCGGTATGGCGACGAGGCTGATGCCCGCGGTCACTCCGACTGCGAGCAGCCCCCGCCCCGCGGCAACGACCAGCGTCGCCAAGGCACGCACCGTGCCGCCGTTCATCGACCGCGCGGGCGACGAGCTGTCGCGCAAGACGGCCCGGATCGCCGCTCGGCTCGCGGAGACTCCGCCACACCTGCGGGGCGCGGCCGCCGCGGTGCTGGCCATCGTCGTGTTCGTGTTGATCGTGGCGCTGGCGTCGGGCACCGACGACGGCTCCTCGAGCGGCTCGTCGGGCAGCCCGTCGGGCAACGCCATCCCCGCGCAGACGCCCGACCACCTGCGAGCGCCCCTGCAGGACCTGCACGACGCGGTCGAGGGGAGCGGGAGCTGATGGGCCGGTTCGCCCGCTGGGTGCTCGTCCTCTGCGTGCCCCTCGCCGCACTGGCCGGCTGCGGCCAGGACGAGACGTCCGGCGAGCCGGTGCCGGGACTGGTCCAGGAGCTCGACCGGATCGACGACTCGATCGCCTCCGGCAGGTACGCCCGCGCCCGGACCGCGCTCGACGCCCTGGTCGAGACGGCGAGCCAGGCCCGTGAGTCCGGTGACCTGAGCACCGCCGAGGCCGACGACATCGCCGTGGCGGCGGCTCGCCTGCGTGCCGCTCTCCCCGCCGTCCGCCCCAGCACCCCCGAGGCGACGCCGGAGCCGACCCAGGAGCCCACGGCGTCCCCGACACCCCGCCGGCACGCCGAGAAGGCGCACGACACCAGGCACGGCAAGAAGCACCGCAAGAAGCACCGCAAGAAGCACGGCAGGGGACACAAGCACTGACCCCTCCCGGACCCGGGACCTTCTCCTCTGCCGCAACGCGGGGGTTCCGCGGGTTGATGGGACCAGTCCATCGAAGCCGCAGGAGGAAGGGATGAACACCAAGAACTGGAACGTCGAGATCAACCTCGGCGAGCAGGAGGGCCTCACCCACGCGGAGGCCCGGCTGGTCGTCGGGGAGACGACCAAGACGCTGATCGGGTCGGGCACGGCGCGACTCAGCCCGTCCGACGCGGACGTCCCGGAGATCGGGGACGAGCTCGCAACGGCGAGGGCGCTGTCGGACCTGGCCCACCGGCTGCTGGACATCGCAGCGGGAGAGATCGAGGCCATCACGCACGAGCCGGTCCAGCTCTACTCGTGAAGCGCGGCGCCCGCCGACGCTGAGGAACAGGAAGTCCTACTCGGCCGCTTCGACGTGCCGCACGTAGGCGTCGGGGCCGGGGAAGGTCAGCGACTCGTGGCCGTCGTCGGACCAGCGCACGACGTACGGCGGGCCGCCCTCACTGCCGTGCACCTCGAGGATCTCGCCCTCGCGCACGGGCTCGGCCAGGTGGGTGTTCCGGACGATCAGGTGGTCTCCCACGGTGGCATGCATGGCCCTCTCCTCGTTGCTCGACCGGTCTGCCCTCGACGCTAGGCCGCGCCGTGGCGGACAGGAAGGGACCTTGGCCCCTGTTGTCGGCCTGCGCCGCGGGCGTTGACTGCCACCCAGGACGAGGAGAGCCAGAACCGGCTGAGTGGCGCCAGATGACCGGGCGACCGGAACATCGGCCAGGACTCCTAACTCGTGTCAAACGAGATGAGGCTCTCCCCGTCCGCCAGGTCCGGGTCCGCCCGTCGGGCGCCCCTAGGCTGGCGCGATGACCGTCCGCACCGAACGCTCCGGCGCCGTCACCACCGTCATCCTCGACCGGCCGCACGCCCGCAACGCCGTCGACGGTCCCACCGCGCAGGCCCTCGCCGACGCCTTCCGCGCCTTCGACGCCGACGCGAGTCAGGCCGTCGCCGTCCTCTACGGCGAGGGCGGCACGTTCTGCGCGGGGGCGGACCTCAAGGCCGTCGGCACCCCCGACGGCAACCAGGTCACGGAGGACGGCGACGGGCCGATGGGACCGACCCGGATGCGGCTGGGCAAGCCGGTCATCGCCGCGATCGAGGGGTACGCCGTCGCCGGCGGCCTCGAGCTCGCCGCATGGTGCGACCTGCGGGTGGCCGCCGCGGACGCCGTGCTCGGGGTGTTCTGCCGCCGCTGGGGCGTGCCGCTCATCGACGGAGGCACGGTGCGGCTGCCGCGCCTGATCGGCACCAGCCGCGCGCTGGACCTGATCCTCACCGGCCGTCCGGTCGACGCGGCCGAGGCGGAGCGGATCGGTCTGGTGAACCGCGTCGTCCCCAGCGGTACGGCGCGCGCCGAGGCCGAGGCGCTCGCCCGGACCCTCGTGGAGTTCCCGCAGGAGTGCCTGCGGCGCGATCGGCTCTCGGTGCTCGAGCAGGACGGCCTGACCGAGCGCGAGGCGCTGCACGGGGAGTACCTGCACGGCCTCGAGTCGCTGGCCGCCGGTGCGCTGGACGGCGCGGCCCGCTTCGCCGGTGGCGCCGGCCGGCACGGCGAGTACTGACGACGCTGGCCGGACACGCGCGGGGCCGCCGGCGATCCGGAGCCTATGCTCGCGCGGTGACCCCCTGGTTCTCCTCGCCGTCCGACGCCTCTTCCCGACTCGCCGAGGTCGGCTACCTCGCGGACGCCGCGACGGCGACCACCGCGTTCCTGGCCGGCGCGCTCGAGAAGCCGCTGCTGGTCGAGGGTCCCGCCGGGGTGGGCAAGACCGAGCTGGCCAAGGCGGTGGCGAAGGCCGCGGGCGCCGAGCTGGTCCGGCTCCAGTGCTACGAGGGGCTCGACGAGGCGCGCGCGCTCTACGAGTGGAACTACAAGAAGCAGCTGCTGCGGATCCAGGCGTCCCAGGGTGACGACCAGACCTGGTCCGAGACCCACGACGACATCTTCACCGACGAGTTCCTGCTGACTCGTCCCCTGCTCACGGCCATCCGGCGCGACGAGCCCACGGTGCTGCTCATCGACGAGGTGGACAAGACCGACGTCGAGGTCGAGGGCCTGCTGCTCGAGGTGCTCTCGGACTTCCAGGTGACGATCCCCGAGATGGGCACCGTCTCCGCCGTACGCCGTCCCTTCGTGGTGCTGACCTCGAACGCGACCCGCGAGCTGTCCGAGGCCGTCAAGCGACGCTGCCTCTACCTGCACCTGGACTACCCGGACGCGGAGCGCGAGCGCGAGATCGTGACCTCGCAGGTGCCCGGCCTGGAGGACAGGGTCGCGGGCCAGCTGGTCGCCACGGTCGGCCGGCTCCGCGAGCTGGAGCTGAAGAAGGCGCCCTCGATCGCCGAGTCCGTCGACTGGGCCCGCACGCTGATCGCCCTCGAGATCGGCGACCTGACCGAGCTCGCGATCGCCGACACCCTCGGCGTCGTGCTCAAGCACGCCTCGGACCACGAGCGCGCGGTCCGCGAGCTGAGGCTGCGGTCCTAGCCATGAGTGGTCTCGTCGGCCGTCACATCGCCTTCCTGGAGGCGCTGCGCGGGGCCGGCCTGCCGGTGTCGCTGGCCGAGGACCTCGACGCGATCGGCGCGCTCACCGCCCTGGAGTGGGACGACCGGGGCACGATCCGTGACGCGTACGCCGCCACGCTGGTCAAGCGCCAGGCCCAGCGCACGACGTTCGACACGCTCTTCGACCTCTACTTCCCGAGGCTCGTCGGCGAAGGAGCCGAGGGCGCGGCCGGTGCCGACGTGGAGGAGGGCGCCAACGAGGTCCGTGACAACGCCGAGGCCCTCGCCGCGTTCCGGGAGGAGCTCGCCGACGCCCTGGCCCGCGACGACGAGCGGACCCTCGCCCGGCTGGCCGTCGAGGCGGTGGCGAGGTTCGGCGCGATGCCCGGGCGCGGACCGGGCCTGTCGTCGTGGTCGGCCTACACCGCGCTCCAGCGGGTCTCGCCCGCCGACCTGACCCAGCAGATCATCGACGCGCTGCTCGGGCAGGGACTCACCGAGGCCGAGGCGGAGCGCGGGTCGGGTCGCCGCGTCGGCGCGTTCACGCGCAGCGTCGAGGACGACGCCCGGCGCCGGATCGCGGAGGAGAAGGGTCCCGACCACATGGCCGACGTGGCGGTGCGTCCGACCATCGACCGGCTGGACTTCACCGCCGCCCGCAAGGCCGACCTGGAGGAGATGCGGCGCGAGATCTACCCGCTCGCGCGCCGCCTCGCCACCCGGCTGACACAGGAGCACCACGCCCGAAGGCGCGGCCCGCTCGACTTCCGGCGTACCGTCCGCGCCTCGATCTCCACCGGCGGCGTCCCCCTCGTCACCCACCACAAGCCGAAGCGGCCGCACCGCACCGAGCTGGTGGTGCTCTGCGACGTCAGCGGCTCGGTGGCGAACTTCGCCCAGTTCACGCTGCTGCTGGTCTTCGCGCTGCGCGACCAGTTCCAGAAGGTGCGCGCCTTCACCTTCATCGACGACGTGCACGAGGTCACCGAGCACTTCCGGCCGGGCGCCGACGTCGCCGACGTGATGGCCGACCTGGCGGCGAGCACGGCGCACGCGGCGCTGTGGGGACGCACCAACTACGGCCGCGCGTTCACCAGGTTCGCCGAGGAGCACGCCGACGCGATCGGGCCGAAGACGTCGCTGCTGATCCTCGGCGATGCGCGCTCCAACTACAGCGACCTCTCGATTCCGGCGCTCCGGGGTCTCGCCGACGACGCCCGGCACGCCTGGTGGCTCAACCCCGAGCACACCCGCCACTGGGACACCGGCGACTCCGCGGCGGGGGCGTACGGCGAGGTGGTGCCGATGGTGGAGTGCCGCAACCTCACCCAGCTCGGGGAGTTCGTGCACGACATCCTCTGACCGGATGGTGGAACCGCCGCGTAACCGGGGTGCGGGCGCGGTCGTTGGCCCAGTGGACCGGTTGGCGAGCACGCCCCGGCCCACGTCGAAAGGTGGAGCCCCATGTCGCGCCCTGTCCCGACCCGCACGACCGCTCGAGCGTCGGTACGCCTCCTGGTGTCCGCCGTGGTCGCGGTCCTGGTCGCGACCATCGCCCCGGCCGTCGCTCCGGCGGGGGCGGCGTCGGCGCTGCCGGACGACGTACGCCGGGCCGTCTTCGTCGGCAACAACTGGGACGGGACCGCCGACATCCTTGCCCCTGGCACCTTCGCGCGGCTCGGCCGGATCAACGTGGTTCCGGACAAGGACGAGCGGATGGCGGAGATCGCCACCAACCCGGACCGCCTGGCCTACTTCCTGGCGATCCGCGAGGCGATCGGCGAGGGCCACGACCAGCTCGTCGACGACATGTACTCCTCCAACGACGGCACCCTGCTGATCGTCTCCCGCCCGAGCTTCGCCGACGTCGTGGCGATCAGCCTGGCCACGAAGAAGATCGTGTGGCGCTTCCCGGTGGCGGGCTACCGCTCGGACCACATGGCACTCTCGCCCGACGGCACCCGGGTGGCCGTCAGCGCGTCGACGGCCAACCTCGTGCACGTCCTCCGGGTCTCCGACGGCAAGGAGGTCGGCCAGTTCCCCTCGGGCGGGTCGCCGCACGAGAACATCTTCATCGACGGCGGGACCAAGATCCTGCACGCGAGCATCGGCATGGTCTACAGCCCGCTCGACCAGCCCGAGGCGGACGCCACCAAGCAGGAGCGCGTGCTGCAGATCGTCGACGCGAAGACGTTCGAGATCCTGCGCCGGTTCGACCTGCGCAAGGCCCTCGACGATCGGGGCATGGAGAACGTCAGCACCGCCGTACGCCCGATGACGCTGTCGCCGGACGAGAAGAAGTTCTACTTCCAGCTCTCGTTCTTCCACGGGTTCGTCGAGCTCGACCGGGCCTCCGGCAAGATCACGCGGGTCAAGCACCTGCCCAACCTCGTCCCCGAGATGCCGCGCGAGCAGTACGTCCTCGACTCGGCCCACCACGGCATCGCGATGAACCCGAGGGGCACGAAGATCTGCGTCGCCGGGACCATGTCGGACTACGCCACGGTCGTGGACGCCGACACGTTCAAGACCGGGAAGCTGCTGCACGGCGGGACCAAGCCCTACTGGGTCACCCCCAGCTGGGACGGCCGGTCCTGCTACATCTCGTGGAGCGGCACCGACAAGGTCTCGAAGATCTCATACCGAACCGGACGGATCACGATGAGCGCAAAGGTCGGCGACCACCCGCAGCGGGTGCGCAACGGCTTCGTGGTGAGGTCACTCCTCCGCTAGCCCCGACGGGCTGGGGCCTCCACGCGCGGTTGATCGGCGAGCGCGCCACGGGTGGCCCGATAGACTGCGGGCCTGCCGCCCCTGCCAGCGCGAGGTGACCTGTGACGTTCGACGTCCATCAGCTCGACACCTTTCTGCTGGTGGGCTCCGCCGTCACCCTGCTCGCGATCCTGGCCGTGCGGATCTCGTCGCGCGCCGGCCTCCCGAGCCTGTTGATCTACCTGCTCATGGGCGTCGCCCTGGGTGAGTCGGGGATCGGCATCGGGTTCGAGAACGCCGAGCTCGCCCACTCGCTCGGCTTCGCGGCTCTGGCCGTGATCCTGGCCGAGGGTGGTCTCACGACCAGCTGGCGCGAGGCCCGGCCGGCGATGCGGCTCGGCCTGTCGCTCGCCACGATCGGCGTGGTCGTGTCGGTGACGGTCGTCGCGGTGGCGGCCCACTTCGTGCTCGGCCTGCCCTGGGAGCTCGCGGTCCTGCTCGGCGCGGTCACCTCTCCCACCGACGCCGCGGCCGTCTTCTCGGTGCTCCGGGTCCTGCCCCTGCCGAAGCGCCTGACCGGGACGCTGGAGGCAGAGTCGGGCCTCAACGACGCCCCCACCGTCGTGCTCGTGACCCTGATCTCCACCGGCGCGGTTGCCGACCACGGACTGTTCGGCACCTTCGGCATCGTCGTCTACGAGCTTGTTGCCGGTGTCGCGCTCGGCCTCGCGGTCGGATTCGGCGGCGCGTGGGTGATGCGGCGCGCAGCACTCCCGTCCTCGGGCCTCTACCCGCTGGCGGTCATCGCCCTCACCTTCCTGGCCTACGGCTCCGCCGCCCTCGTGCACGGCTCCGGCTTCGCCGCGGTGTACGTCGCCGCCCTGGTGCTGGGCAACAAGGAGCTGCCGCACCGGGCGGCCACCCGGTCGTTCGCGGAGGGCCTGGCGTGGCTCGCCCAGATCGGACTCTTCGTGACGCTCGGGCTGCTGCTGTCGCCGGACCGCATCACCCTGTCGATCGTCGGCCTCGCGATCGTGGCCGGTCTGGTCCTGACGTTCGTCGCCCGCCCGCTCTCGGTGTTCGTGAGCGCCGTGGTCCAGCCGATGCCCTGGCGCGAGCTGACGTTCCTGTCCTGGGCCGGCCTGCGCGGCGCCGTGCCGATCGTGCTCACGACGATCCCGCTGGCCGCGGGCGTGGAGGGGTCGCAGCGCCTCTTCGACCTGGTCTTCGTCATGGTCGTCATCTACACGCTGCTCACCGGACCGACCCTGCCGTGGGCGGCGCGGGTGCTCCGGGTGGCCCGGCGCTCGGAGCCGATGGGGCTCGAGATGGAGGCGGCACCGCTGGAGCGGATCGCGGCGGACCTGCTCCAGGTCGCGATCAGCCCGGTCTCGCGGATGCACGGCGTCGAGGTCGGCGAGCTGCGGCTGCCCAAGGGGGCCTCGGTCGCGATGGTGATCCGGGAGGGCGAGACGCTGATCCCGGAGCGCCGTACCGTGCTGCGCCACGGCGACGAGCTGCTGGTCGTGACCCCCCGCCGGCTCCGCGAGCAGACCGAGCAGCGACTGCGTCAGGTGAGCGAGGGCGGCCGCCTGGCCCAGTGGCTGGGCGAGCGGCGGACGCCCCGCGAGATCAGGTGACCGGCGGGCTGCAGATCTCGCTGTCCTCGGTGGCCTTGACCGACTTGCGGCCCTCGCGGAGATCCTTGAACGCGTCGCCGACGATCACGACGACGCCTGCGCCGGTGGTGTCACGCCGGACGATCTTGGCGTTCGGCCCGAGGCGGCTGGCGATCAGGAGCACGGCCGGACTGGTCGGGTCGTCGGTCCAGATCTCCGCGGTCGACACCCTGGCGTTCGAGGGAGCGTTGCCGCTGTCGCCCTCGACGAACCCCTGGTCGGTGAAGAGCTGCATGGTGCGACCCGCCAGGCCCTCGCGGGTGCCCGCGTTGAAGACGCTGACGACGACCTGGTCGGGGTAGACCTTCTCGCCCTCGGGGACGCTGGTCGCGACACAGGTCGGCAGGTCGGCCTTGCCGGGGAACGGGTCGGTCAGCGCCGACCAACCCCAGACCGCCGCCAGCAGCAGGATGCAGAAGAGCACCGCGAGGGTGGCCGTCGTACGGGCGCCGTCCCGCATCACTCGGCCATGACGTGGACACGGGCGTGCAGGACGTTGCGCTGCTGCAGGGCGGCGCGCAGCGCGCGGTGCAGTCCGTCCTCGAGGTAGTACTCGCCGTGCCACTCCACGACGTGCGCGAACAGGTCGCCGTAGAACGTCGAGTCCTCGTCGAGCAGGGCGGCGAGCCGCAGCGTGTCCTTCGTGGTGACCAGCTCGTCGAGGCGAACCTGCCGCGGCGGGACCTTCGACCAGGCGCGCGAGGACATGCCGTGGTCGGGGTAGGGCCGACCGTCCCCCACGCGCTTGAAGATCACGTCGCGACTATAACCAGCGCCCCTCGTGCGTAGGCTGCCGAGCATGACGCACCCGATCGCGGACGTCGTTGCTCCGGGATACGCCTTCGACGGTCCCGCGCTCGAGCTCGGCGGCCTGATGCTGGACGCCACCGCGCTCTCCGACGTCCGCATCCGGATCCCGCTCGCGATGCTCAACCGGCACGGGCTGGTGGCCGGGGCGACGGGCACCGGCAAGACCAAGACGCTGCAGCTGCTGGCCGAGCAGCTCAGCGCGCACGGCGTACCCGTCTTCGCCGCCGACATCAAGGGCGACCTCTCCGGGATCAGCGCCCCCGGAGTGCCCGGCGACAAGGTCGCCGCGCGGGCCGCGTCGGTCGGCCAGCAGTGGACCGCGACCGGGTTCCCGGTCGAGTACTACGCCCTCGGTGGCCAGGGGACCGGCATCCCGCTGCGGGTCACGATGACGGCCTTCGGGCCCACGCTGCTCAGCAAGGTGCTGGGCCTCAACGAGACCCAGGAGTCCAGCCTGGGCCTGGTCTTCCACTACGCCGACCGGGCGGGACTGCCGCTGCTCGACCTCGCCGACCTGCGCGCGGTCGTCGGGTTCCTGACCGGGCCGGAGGGCAAGGCGGACCTCAAGGAGCTGGGCGGCCTCTCCACGGCGACGGCCGGGGTCATCCTGCGCGAGCTGATCACGCTGCAGGACCAGGGAGCCGACGCCTTCTTCGGCGAGCCCGAGTTCGAGTCCGCCGACTTCCTCCGGACCGCGCCCGACGGCAGGGGGGTGGTCAGCCTCGTCGAGCTGCCGAACCTCCAGGACCGGCCGGCGATCTTCTCGACCTTCCTGATGTGGTTGCTCGCCGACCTCTTCCACGACCTGCCCGAGGTGGGCGACGTCGACAAGCCCAAGCTCGTCTTCTTCTTCGACGAGGCGCACCTGCTCTTCCACGACGCCTCGGACGCGTTCCTCGACCAGGTCGCGCAGACGGTGCGGCTGGTCCGGTCCAAGGGGGTCGGCGTCTTCTTCGTGACCCAGAGCCCGACCGACGTCCCCGACGAAGTGCTGGCCCAGCTCGGCTCGCGGGTCCAGCACCAGCTCCGGGCACACACGCCCAACGACGCCAAGGCACTCAAGGCCACCGTCAACACGTACCCGACGTCGGCGTACGACGACCTGGGCGAGGTGATCACCAGCCTCGGGATCGGGGAGGCGATCGTCACCGTGATGAACGAGCGCGGCGCCCCCACCCCCGTGGCCTGGACCCGCCTGCGGGCCCCCGAGTCGCTGATGGGCCCGGCGGACCCGGCGGCCATGGATGCTGCGGTGAAGGCCAGCCCCGGCTGGGCGAAGTACGCCGAGTCGGTCGACCGCGACTCGGCCCGGGAACGGCTGGCCGCCAAGCTCGAGGCCGGTGCCGCCAAGCAGGACGCGGAGAAGCAGGCGAAGCCGCCCGCCCCGTCCGGCGACCGCGCGAGCCGGCGTGACGCACCGCGCTCCGAGGGAGGCGACCTCGTGCACGACGTCGTGACGTCGGACGCGTTCAAGGACCTGATGAAGACGGCGGCCCGCGAGATCGCCCGCGGGATGTTCAGGACCGGTCGGCGCTGAACCGAGTCACACCGTGCTCGGGGTCCAGGCCACCTGGACCACCTCGACACGGTCGCGGGAGACGAGGCGGCCGCGCCCGGGCGGGGCGGGGCGGGGCGCCTGGCTGCCGATCAGCGGCCCCTCGTCGGGGCTGCCGGAGAGCAGCAGGCCCGGCGTCGCGAGGTCCCGCAGCGTCTGCAGCACCGGCTCGTAGAGCGCGCGGGCCGCGCCGCCGGTCCGCCGGCTGACCACGAGGTGCAGGCCGGTGTCGCGCGCCTGGGCCAGGAGCGGCTGGAGGGGATGCACGGGTGAGCCCTGCTGGGTCGCGACCAGGTCGTAGTCGTCGACGACCACGAAGACCTCGGCCCCGGTCCACCACGAGCGGCCGCGGAGCTGCTCGGCGGTGACGTCCGGCCCGGGGAGACGGGTCTGGAGGTAGCCCGCGAGGTCGACGAGGGCCGGCTGTGCCTGGGTGGGTGAGGTCAGGTAGTCGAGGAGGTACTCCTCGGGCACCTCGCCGAGTAGCGAGCGCCGGTAGTCGACGACCACGATCTGGGCCTGTGCCGGCGTCCGGGTGCGCATCACCTCCTGCAGGTAGGCGCGCAGCACCGAGCTCTTGCCGGACTGTCCTTCCCCGAGGACCAGCAGGTGTGGCTCGGCATCGGGATCGAGCGGCACCGGTGCCAGCTCCAGCTCGCTGATGCCGAGGAGCAGCGACCCGCCACCAGCCCGCCCGGCCTGCCTGCGCACCGCGTCGAGGTCGATCCGCTCGGGGAGCAGCCGGAGCTTCGGCCCGGCCGGCCCACGCCAGGCCGCCGCCACCCGGCGTACGAGATGGTCGACCCCGTCGCCCAGCGTTCCGGCGTCGGTGCGGGCGTCGATGCGGGGGAGCGCGGCCAGGAAGTGCAGCCTGCCCGGCACCAGCCCGCGACCGGGACGCCCGGCGGGGACCGTGGCCGCGACCCTTCGGTCGATCTCGGAGTCCATCGGGTCACCCAGCCGCAGCTCGAGCCGGGTGCCGAACAGGTCACGCATCGTCGCGCGGAAGTCGGCCCAGCGAGCCGCGCCCGCGACGACGTGCAGCCCGAAGGTCGGGCCCCGGGTGGCGAGCTGCTGGAGCGTGACCTCGAGGTCGTCGAACTCCGCGCGCAACGTGCTCCACCCGTCGACGACCAGGAGGACGTCGCCGTACCCGTCGTCGGCTGCGGAGCCGCCCGCCCGTCGCGCGCGGTAGGTCTCGATCGAGTCGATCCCGTGGGCGCGGAAATGTGCCTCGCGACGGTCGACCACGCCGGCGACCTCGGCGACGATCCGGCGTACGACGTCGGGCTCGGAGCGCGAGCCGGTCCCGGCGACGTGCGGCAGGTCGGCCAGCGGGGCGAAGGTTCCGCCGCCGAAGTCGAGCACGAAGACCTGGGTCTCCAACGGGGTCGTCGTCAGGGACAGGCCGGTCACGAGCGTGCGCAGCAACGTGCTCTTGCCGCTGCGCGGACCGCCGACGACCGCCACGTGCCCGCCGGTGCCCCCGAGGTCGACGGTCAGGATGTCGCGACACTGCTCGCGGGGACGGTCAACGGTCCCGACGGGTACGACGAGGCCGCCGAGCCCGCGCCAGCGTGCCGAGAACAGTCCGAGTGCCGGGTCCTCGGCCAGGTCGCCCATCAGCCGGTCGAGGGTGTCGGATGCGTCGAGCGGCGGCAGCCAGACCTGGTGGGCGCCCGGTCCGTGGCCGGCCATCCGCTGCACCGCGATGTCGAGCAGGCTCTGCTGGTCGCCGGGGGTCGGCACGGGCACGGGACCCGGCTGCGTGTCCGGCACTTCGGGGAAGGTCACCTCGGAGATCGTGAACGGCAGGATGCCCAACGGCTGCAGGGGTTCGTCGCGACGCACGGGCTTCCGGTCCGCGGGCGGCCCGGAGACGTAGGCGGCCTTGAAGCCGAGCAGCGTGGACGGGTCGGGCCTGAGGTAGCCGAGCCCCGGGACCGCGGGCAGCTCGTAGGCGTCCGGGACGCCGAGGACCGAGCGGGACTCGGCGGCGCTGAAGGTGCGCAGGCCGACCCGGTAGGACAGGTGGGACTCCAGCCCGCGCAGCCGCCCCTCTTCGAGTCGCTGCGACGCCAGCAGCAGGTGGAGTCCGAGGGAGCGCCCCAGTCGCCCGATGGCCACGAAGAGGTCGATGAACTCGGGCTTGGCCGCCAGCAGCTCCGAGAACTCGTCGACCACGATGAGGAGCGACGGGAGCGGCTCGAGGTCCTCGCCGTCGAGGCGGGCCCGCTCGTAGTCGCGGACCGACGCGAAGGTGCCCGCCGCGCGGAGCAGCTCCTGGCGGCGCACCATCTCGCCGGACAGGGCGTCCTGCATGCGGTCGACGAGGGAGAGCTCCTCGGCCAGGTTGGTGATGACGGCCGAGACATGGGGAAGCGCGGCCATCCCCGCGAAGGTCGCGCCGCCCTTGAAGTCGACGAGCACCATGTTGAGCTGCTCGGGGGAGTGCGTCATCGCCAGACCGAGCACGAGGGTGCGCAGGAACTCGGACTTCCCCGAGCCGGTCGCGCCGATGACCAGGCCGTGCGGCCCCATCCCCTGCTGCGCTGACTCCTTGAGGTCCAGGTGGACGGGCGCGCCTCCCTCGCCGAGGCCGACGGGGACCCGCAGCCGGTCGCGAGCCGGACGGGGGAGCCAGGCGGTCGCCGGGTCGAACGCCCGGACGTCGCCCAGGGCGAGCAGTTCCGCGAAGTCGGACGGCCCGCTGGTCTCGTCGGTGGCGCCGGCCGCACCGGACGCCATGGAGTGCAGCGGGGTCAGTCGACGGGCGAGCGCCTCGGCGGTCGCCAGCGGGCACTGGTCGGCGTGGCCCCGCACCGTCTCCTCACGGAGCCGCAGGGCGCTGACCGGCAGGCGACCGGCCCGGTCGGGCTCGCCGCCGATCTCCAGCCGCAGTCGCGACGCGACATCCAGCTCGGCGCCGACGGCCCCGAGGTCGAGGACCGTCACGCCCTGCAGGCCGTCGGGAGGTACGACGTCATCGCCCGGCGGCAGCCTCGCCCCGTCGGTCAGCAGAAGGACGTGGGGAGTCGGATGGCGCTCGTCGGTGCCGGACCGGTGCCGGTCTCCCAGGTCGCTCGGGAGGAGCGTTGTCAGCTCGGCCAGCGACGTCGCGACCAGGCGGGCCGGTCCGACGGCGTCCGAGCAGCACCCGCTGAGAGCGTGCGGCAGCCACTTGGTCCAGTCCCAGTGGACGAGGTTCTCCGGCGACGCGAGGACCGCGACCACGAGGTGCTCCGGTGAGTGGAACGCCACCGCCGAGCACACCAGCGCACGGGCGAGCGAACGGGCCGGTCCCGGCGGACCGCAGACCTCGACCCGGGCGAAGGCCCGCAGGTCGATCGATGCCGGCAGGCCAGGCTGCACGCGGTGGACCTCGAGGAGACGGTGCAGGGCCGCGCCGGCCACCGGGTCCACGACCTCGACCGAGACGTCCTCCGGCGGCACCAGCTCGAGAGCGAGCGGTTGCGCGCAGACGCCGTACCGGACCTGCAGGAAGTGAGGGTCGGCCGGGCCGCGTTCCCAGACACGGGTGCGTTCCGCGGCCAGCCCGGGCAGCGCTGCCGGGTCCGGGTGCGACCAGTCGAGGGCACGTCGTTGTCGTACGGCGGCCTCGCGCGCCGCCGTACGCACGTCGCCGAGGTGGCGGAGGTACTCCGACCGCGAGCCGGTCACCTGCCGGTGGCGTTGCCTGCGCTGGCGGTCGAGCTGGACGACGACGAAGCCCAGGGTGGTCACCAGGAACATGCCGGCGGCGAGGTAGCTCCGGCCGCCCGTGTCGTTGCCCATCGTCGCCACGAAGGCGATCGAGCCGAGGCTGCCGAGCATCGGGATCGCGTTCATCAGGACGCCACCGGCGCCCTCGTCCGGCTCGATCCGGGGCGGTGTCCGGAGCGCGAGCCGACCGGTCGGCATCGGCGGCCGGTCGAGCCGGTGACCGCGAAGCGTCGTGCTCACGAGATCCCCCTGGGGTCGGCAGTCGCTCGATGCTAGGTCGGGCCCGGAGGGTCGACCACTGGTCCTCCACAGGGCCGCGGGGCACGCCCTTGTGGATAACCGTCGGGGCGCGTTTTGCCCGAAATGGCCGGGGGTAGGCGCTCGCTGTCCACGATGAAAGGAACCGCGACATGTCGAACAACGCACCCGAGATGGGACAGGGCGAGGGGACCCTCACCAGGGCCGCCGCGATGGTGGCCGAGGCGAGGAAGGACCTCGACGGGTTCAGCGCCCGGCTCGACGGCCAGATCGCCGCCCTGGAGGGCAGGTGGACCGGGGCCGGTGGTCGGGCGTTCCTCTCGCTGCACCGGGCCTGGACCCACAAGCAGCACGCAATCACCGGTGCGCTGAACGAGTTCGAGGCGTCCCTGGTCTCCACCGAGCGGGACAACACCAGCACCGACGAGGCCCAGTCGGCCAACTACCACCGGACGGCCGGCCGGCTCGGCTGAGCCGCGACCAGCCCCCTAGGGAACTGAGGAGCACGCCATGACTCTCGACGGACTTCGCGTCAACCACGCCGGTCTCGACACCGCGGCCGAGGACATGAGCCGCACGGTCAAGGAGATCGACGGCCGTCTCAACCGGCTCGAGCAGGAACTCGCGCCGTTGCGCAGCCAATGGGTCGGCACCGCGCAACAGGCCTACGAGGCGGCCAGGACCAGGTGGGACCTGGCCATCACGGAGATGCGCGACCTGCTCGAGGAGACGAGCAGGACCGTCACGCAGTCGAACGCCGAGTACCGCGCCGCCGACCAGCGCGGCGCCGCATCGTTCGACATCTGACGCCATGGGGCAGTGCTCGTCCGGCCCGTCGACGCTCGTTCGGGTCACCGTGACGTCCGGGACCAGGAGCGTCGACCTGGTGCTGCCGGGCGCCGTACCGGTCGCGGAGCTGGTGCCCGAGATGGCTCGCTGCGTCGGGCTCCTCGACCCGGCGGGCGTGCACGCCGGCCATCGGCTGGTCACCGCCGGTGGTCGCGAGCTCGCTCGCGAGGCAGGCCTGCTCGGCCAGGGCGTCGAGGACGGCGGCCTGCTCACGGTGGTCCCGGGCCTCCACCCCGAGCCGCCCCACGCCTACGACGACCTCGTCGAGGCCATGGCCGACGTCGTCGAGCGGGATCTCTGGCACTGGACCCCGGAGTCCGGCCGTGCAGCGACCGTCGGCGCCGCCGGAGTACTCGTCTCGCTCGGAGCAGGCGCCCTCGTTCTCCAGCGCGGCTCGGCCACTGCCGCTGCCGCGGCGGGCACGGTCGCCCTCCTCCTTCTCGTCGGCGGCGTCGTGCTCTCACGCGCGCGGCACCGGCCGCGAGCGGCCGTCGTCGTGGCCTCGTTGGGGTCGGCGTACGCCGCCCTCGCGGGGCTGCTGCTCGTCGGCGTTTGGGCGTTGCCCGCGATGCCCGTGGTCGGTGCCGGGGCAGGTGCTCTGGTCGCCGGGCTGGTCTCGGCCGTCGCGCTCGGGGAGGGGCGAGCCCTCCTCCTCGCCCCCACTGTCGTCGGGGCGGTCCTCCTGACCACCTGCCTCGTCGCGCAGGCGGTCTCCGTCGACCCGGCGGTGGCGCTCACC
>DASTUX010000012.1:0-51865 GCA_035759395.1 Nocardioides sp. | reverse complement strand
GGTGGCCGGATTCGTGCTCACCGCCCGCGGCGTCGCCCCGTCCCGGGCGTGGGTCCCGGGCCTCGTCTTCGGCACCGGCTTCTACTTCGTCCTGATCTTCTGGATGCGGGCGGTGGGCACCGACGCCTGGGTGGCCCTGGCCGCTCTCGAGGCGTCCTTCTACGGCATCCTCGGGGCGCTGAACGCCGTCCTCACCAAACATCGCTGGTGGCCGCTCTGGACCGCCGCTGCCTGGGTCACGATCGAGACGTGGCGCAGCTCCTGGCCCTTCAGCGGGATGCCATGGGGACGGCTCGCCTTCGCCACGGTGGACACGCCCGTCGCGTCCTCCTTGCCGTACGTCGGCGCCACGGGCGTGAGCTTCCTGCTCGCCCTCGCCGGGTCGGTCCTGGCCTGGCTGGTCGTCACCCAGGGGCGCGCACGCCTCGTCCCGGCGGTCGGCCTCGTCGCGCTGGGCGTCCTGATCGCGGTCCCGGCCAGCGCGCCGTACGAGCCGACCCCCGACGACCACGCCACGGTGGCGGCCGTCCAGGGCGACGTCCCCGGCGCGGGCGACGACATCCTGCTGGACTTCCGTCAGGTGACCGAGAACCACGTGCGGGCCACGATCGACCTCGCCGACGACGTCGAGGCGGGTCGCACGCCCCGACCGGACTTCGTGATCTGGCCCGAGAACTCCACGGCCGTCGACCCGTTCACCGACCCCACGACCAACGCCGGGATCCGTGCCGCCTCCGCCGCGATCGACGTACCGATCCTGGTCGGGGCCATCGTGGACGCCGGGCCGCACTACGTGCTCAACCAGGGGATCGTCTGGGACCCGGTGACCGGGGGAGGGGACCGCTACACGAAGTGGCACCCGGTGCCCTACGGCGAGTACATCCCGTTCCGGCGGTTCTTCAGCGGCAACTTCGGGCGGCTGGCGGTGATTCCGCGCGACATGCTCAGCGGGACCCGGACCGAGCCGCTGACCATCGACGGCGTGGAGGTCGCGGACGCCATCTGCTTCGACGTGGCGTACGACGACGGCATCTACGCCCAGGTCACGCGCGGCGCCCAGATGCTCACCGTCCAGACGAGCAACGCGACGTTCATCCACACCGACCAGATCGACCAGCAGTTCGCGATCAGCCGGCTGCGGGCGATCGAGACCGGCCGCTACGTGGTCGTCGCGGCCACCAACGGCGTCTCCGGAGTGATCACCCCCGACGGTGAGGTGGTCGACCGCGCCGGGGTGCGCAGCCGTGCCGTCCTCGTCGAGCGGATCGGGCTCGACTCCGCCATCACGCCGGCGGTGAGGATCGGCTCGTGGTCGGGGCGCCTGTTCCTCGGGCTCATGGTTCTGGGCCTCGTGCTGGGTCTGCTCCCGTATCGTGGAAATCGGCAGACTGCCCGCGCGGACCGGGCACCACGGCGCCCGGTCCTTGCTGTGACCCCGAGTGAATGAGGCAGGCCCTGTGAGCATCGACGGTCTCGGACGCGTCGTCGTCGTCATCCCGACCTACAACGAGGCCCTGAACCTCGCCTGGATCGTCGAGCGGTTGCGCCGTGCGCAGCCCGGGGTCGACGTGCTGGTCGTCGACGACGGCTCGCCCGACGGCACGGGGCGGATCGCCGACGAGCTGGCCGAGTCGGACCCCGCCATCACCGTGCTGCACCGGACCGCGAAGGCCGGCCTCGGAGCGGCGTACCTGCACGGGTTCTCCGTGGCGCTGGCCGCCGGCTACGACGTGATCGGCGAGATGGACGCCGACGGGTCGCACCAGCCCGAGCAGCTGTCGCGCCTGATCGAGGCGCTCGCCGGGGCGGACCTGGTGATCGGGTCGCGCTGGGTGCCCGGCGGCTCGGTCAGCAACTGGCCCCTCTCGCGCGAGCTGCTGTCGCGCGGCGGCAACCTCTACGTCCGCCTGCTGCTCGGCATCCCGGTGCGTGACGCCACCGCGGGCTTCCGGCTCTTCCGCCGGGCCACGCTCGAGAAGATCGACCTGGACTCGGTGCAGTCCACCGGCTACGTCTTCCAGACCGACCTGGTCACGCGCACGTTGCGCGCCGGACTTTCCGTGAGTGAGGTCCCGATCGAGTTCGTCGAGCGGGTCCGCGGCGACTCCAAGATGACCGGCTCCGTGGCGGCCGAGTCGCTGAAGCGGATCACGACGTGGGGGCTCCGCGAGCGTCGGGAGCAGGCCGTGCGCGCGATCAGGAGAGGGCGGTCATGAGCCGCCGCAGGCGGGCCACCACGTGGGTGCTGTTCGTCGCCTTCGTCGTGGTGCCGCTGGTCGAGATCTACGTCCTGATCCAGGTCGGACAGGTGATCGGCGCCTGGTGGACGATCCTGCTGCTCGTGCTGGACAGCATCCTCGGCACCTGGCTGATCAAGCGCGAGGGGAGCCGCACCTGGCAGGCCCTGCGCCACGCCCTCCAGACCGGGCGGATGCCGGCCCGGGAGCTGGCCGACGGGGCGCTGATCCTGGTCGGCGGCACGCTGATGCTCACGCCCGGGTTCGTCACCGACGGGCTGGGGATCCTGCTGATCCTGCCCGTCACCCGGCCGTTCGCACGCCGGCTGCTCACCCAGGTGGTGGCTCGTCGCCTGGTGCCCCCGAACGCGAATCGCCCCGGACCGGGATCCGATGGATCGGTGGTCCGGGGCGAGGTCGTCGACGACGACTAGAGCCTTAAGGGGCTCAGTCGATCAGGCGGAAGCCTTGCGCTTCTTGGCGTTGGCGCGGTGCAGGTGTGCGGGGCCGATCTCGCCGCCACGCAGCAGTTCCAGACGCTCCTTGAGGATGTCCTCGAGCTCCTTCTCGGAGCGACGCTCGAGCAGCATGTCCCAGTGCGTGCGAGCGGGCTTCTCGTTCTTCGCCTCCGGGACGATGCCCGACGTGCTCAGACCGACGGCGCCGCAGCGCGGGCACTCCCAGTTCGCGGGGACGTCGGCCTCGACCGACATCGTGATCTCGAAGTCGTGGCCCTGCGTACAGCGGTAGCCGACCTGCTGACGAGCCGCGAACTCGATGCCGCGTTCGTCCTCGAAACTCTGGCCCCCGAGTCGCGCGCCACGAAGTGTGCGCTCTGCCATGAGCCACCTCCCAAAATTGTCTTTCCCCCATTGACTGACCGAGACGGTCCACGACCGGAGTCATGACGCCCTCCACTGGTTCTACCCAGTCGGGCGAGGTCTCAATCCGTTCAACGGTAGTGCGGGAGCGAAGATTCCGACAATCGCCGGACTCCTCACCACTATGGCACCACTCACACGCGCGTGAGGGGACGCTCGCGGCGCTCAGACGACCTCGGGTACGGCGTTGCCGGCCTGCTCGATGCCCTTGCGGGTGTCCACCCGCGACAGCACCAGGCCGCCGATCAGGAAGAACACGATGAGGGCGAAGATGGCGGGCCGGTAGGAGCCCGTGAACTGGTAGACCAGCCCGAAGACGAGCGTCCCGAACCACGACGTTCCGCGGTCCATCGCGTGGTAGAAGCTGAAGTACTCAGCCTCCTTGCCCCGCGGGATGAGCAGGGAGAAGTAGGACCGGGCAAGCGCCTGGGTCCCTCCCAGCACGATGCCGATCGCGACGCCCATCAGCAGGAAGGGCACGACCTTCTCGGCCGGTAGCACCAGCGCCACGGTGACGATCAGCATCCACACGGCCAGGCCGAACAGGATGACCTGCTTGGCACCCCACCGCTCCGCGGCGCGACCGAAGACCAGGGCACCGAAGTAGGCGACGAACTGGACCAGCAGGATCGTCCCGATCAGGACGCTCTGGCCGAAGCCGAGCTGCTCGCTGCCGTAGGTGGACGAGGACGCGATCACGGTCTGGATGCCGTCGTTGAAGAACAGGTAGGCGACCAGGAAGGTCACGGCGACGGGGTAGTTGCGCAGGTCCTTGAGGGTCGCGCCCAGCTGGCCGAAGCTCTGCTGCAGCAGGCCACCGGACTCGGGCACCACGTGCACGGGGGCGTAGTTGTGCAGCCGCCGGAACGGGATGACCGTGAACGCCGCCCACCACACCGCGGCCGACAGCATGCTGAGCCGGACCGCGAAGCCCTCGGTCAGGCCGAAGCTGTCGTGGCCGAGGAACAGCACGAGGTTGGCGACCAGCAGGAGTCCACCGCCGAGGTAGCCCCACGCCCAGCCGCGCGACGACACCCGGTCCCGCTCGTTCTCGTCCGAGATGAGCGGGAGGATCGAGTCGTTGAAGACCATCGAGGCGCCGAGGCAGAGGTTGGCGCCGATCACGGCCACCGCGCCGATCTGCCAGTTCTCGCCCTTGCAGAAGAACAACAGCGAGGCGAACGCCGCTCCCACCCAGGCGAACCCGGCCAGCAGGGCCTTCTTGTTGGCGGTCCGGTCGGCGACCGCACCCAGGAGCGGGAGGACGAACGCCGAGAGGATCGTGGAGAAGGTCACGAGGTACGACGGCAGCGAGCCGGGTGCCACCGAGAGGCCGAGGACGCTGATCCGGTCGTCGACGGCAGCGTTCTCGGCGATGTTGATGATGTACGGCGCGAACATGACCGTGCCGACGGTCGTCACGTAGGCGCTGTTGGCCCAGTCGTACCAGTACCAGGCCTTCTGTTCCCGTGCCCGCGCCAACGGCATCAGGTCGGCGAGGCCGGTGGGCTCGGCTGGCGTCATGACTCATCCCTCCACGGATGCTCGATCCATTGGCCACGCTCGGTGAGAACGGACCTGAGTATGTCCGTGCGGTCGGTCATCAGCCCGTCGACACCACGATCGAGCAGCTGATGCATTTCGGCGGGGTCGTCGATCGTCCAGACGTGCACGTGCTTGCCCGCGGCGTGCGCGCGGCGTACGAGACCGGGGGTGGTCACGAGCCACCGACCCCGACGGTGCGGGACCTGCAGGGCGGCGACCTTCCCCCGGGTGAGCCGGTCGGCCAGCCGGCCGCTCGGGAGGAGGCGGAAGGCGGCCACCTCGAGCGGGTGTGCCGAGGTGGCGACCCGGCCCCGGGTGAGCCGGCGGAAGGTGTTGAGGCGCCCGGGCGAGAACGAGCCGACCAGCACCCGGTCCCATGCGTCGCGGGAGGCGATGAACTCGGCGAGGACCGGGATCGCGGTGGTGTGCTTGATGTCGATGTTGAAGCGCGCCTCGGGGAAGGCATCGAACAGCTCGGCCAACGTCGGCACGCGCTCGTGGCCACCGATGAGCGCCGTCGCCACCTCGGCGTGCAGGAGGCCGGCGATGTCGCCGCGTCCGTCGCTCACCCGCTCGAGGCCGCGGTCGTGGAAGGCGAGCAGGATCCCGTCCCTGGTGACCCGGACATCGGTCTCGAGGTAGCGGTAGCCCAGCGCGACGGCGTTGCGGAACGCGGACATGGTGTTCTCCAGGCCCTCGCTCCCCGGACCGAGCGGGCCGCCGCGATGGGCGACGGCGAGCACCGAGCCGGGACGGGCCAGCACCTCGTCGAGATAGGGGAACCCGGTCGTGGGGGAGGTCACGCAGGCAGTATTCCCTGCCCGATCGGCGCGCGTACTCCCCGCGCGCCGGGGGAGGGCGGTACGGTCGAGGAATGGAGACAATCACCTGTCCTCAGTGCGGCACCGAGATGGTCATGCGACGTCTGAGTGGTGACGCCGAGGTGGGCCAGTGCCCCGACGGGCACGGCATCTTCCTCGCCAAGGCCGACCTCGGGACGCTCATCGAGGCCGAGAGCGACTGGCACCGCAACGCCAGCCACCAGACCGCGCCCCTTCCCCGGATCACCGCCGACATGCAGGCCCCCCCGAGCTCCCGGATGCCCGCCCGCGCCTGGGTGGAGACGCTCTTCAGCTGAGCGGGCGCTCGTCGGTCGAGCCTGTGGAGACCCCGCCCTCCGCCGACCTCAGATGTCGCGGAAGGGCTCGATGTTGGCGCCCAGGAGGTTCAGGCGCTCGGCGAGGTCCTCGTAGCCACGGTGGATGACGTACGTCGAGCGCAGCACCGACGTGCCCTTGGCGGCCAGCATGCCGAGCAGGATGACCACGGCGGGACGCAGCGCGGGCGGGCACACGATCTCGGTGCCCGTGAAGCTGGTCGGGCCCTCGATCATCACGCGGTGCGGGTCGAGCAGCTTGACCTGGCCGCCGAGCTTGTTGAGCTCGACGAGGTAGATCGCCCGGTTCTCGTAGACCCAGTCGTGCAGCAGGGTCTGGCCCTCGGCCACCGCGGCGATGACCGCGAAGAACGGCAGGTTGTCGATGTTGAGGCCGGGGAACGGCATCGGGTGGATCTTGTCGAGCGGGGCGCGCAGCGTCGACGGCTTCGTGGTGATGTCCACCAGCCGGGTGCAGCCGTTGTTGGCGACGTACTCCTCGGAGCGGGAGTACTGGAAGCCCATCTCCTCGAGCAGCGCGAGCTCGATCTCGAGGAACTCGATCGGGACCCGGCGGATCGTGATCGAGGACTCGGTGACGATGGCCGCCGCGAGCAGCGACATCGCCTCGATCGGGTCCTCGCTCGGCGAGTAGTCGACGTCGACGTCGATCACCGCGAGGCCGGTCACGGTCAGCGTGGTGGTGCCGATGCCCTCGACCTTGACGCCGAGCTTCTCGAGGTAGAAGCAGAGGTCCTGGACCATGTAGTTGGACGACGCGTTGCGGATGATCGTGGTCCCGGGGTGCAGGGCCGCGGCCATCAGGGCGTTCTCGGTGACGGTGTCGCCGCGCTCGGTCAGCACGATCGGGCGACCCGGCACGACCGAGCGGTCGACGCTCGCGTGGTACATCCCGTCGGTGGCCTTCACCTCGAGGCCGAACGGGCGCAGCGCCGACATGTGCGGCTCCACGGTCCGGGTGCCCAGGTTGCAGCCGCCGGCGTACGGCAGGTCGAACGAGTCGGTGCGGTGCAGCAGGGGACCGAGGAACATGATCACCGAGCGGGTACGGCGAGCCGCGTCCTCGTCGATGCGCCCGAGGTCCAGCTGCTTGGGCGGGATGATCTCGAGGTCGTTGTCCGCATTGAGCCACTTGGTCTGCACGCCCATGCTGCCGAGCACCTCGAGCAGCCGGTTGACCTCCTCGATCCGCGCCACCTTGCGCAGCGTCGTACGACCGCGGTTGAGCAGCGCGGCGCACAGCAGGGCGACACCGGCGTTCTTCGAGGTCTTGACGTCGATGCTGCCCGCGAGCTTGGTCGGACCGGTCACGCGCAGGTGGGTCGGACCCGCGCCCAGGGCGACGATCTCGGAGTCGAGGGCGGCGCCGATCCGGGCGAGCATCTCCAGGGAGAGGTTCTGGTGCCCCTTCTCGATCCGGTTGATCGCGCTCTGGCTGGTGGCCAGCAGCTCCGCCAGCTGTTGCTGGGTGAGGCCACGGTGCTTGCGCGCGTCACGGATGAGGTTGCCGATCCTGCCCTTGTATCCCTCGCTCATGGCGAACACGCTATCTCAGATATGAGATAACGCAAGGATCCGCGTGAGAGCGCTTCGACCGCGCGGGGGAGCGGGTGCAAGGATGCCGACATGCGCGCCACCACGATCCATGCCCCCCGCGACATCCGCGTCTCCGACGTCCCCGACCCGACGATCACAGCACCGACGGACGCGATCATCAAGGTCACGGCCGGCTGCATCTGCGGCTCGGACCTGTGGCCCTACCGCGGCGAGAACGACATCGACGCGGGCTCCACGATCGGCCATGAGTGCGTGGGCGTCGTCGAGGAGGTCGGCGCCGAGGTCACCTCGTTCCGGCCCGGTGACTTCGTGATCGTCCCGTTCGACCACTGCGACAACACCTGCGCGCACTGCCGCGCCGGGATGCACGCGGCCTGCGACAACCTCGGGTTCACCGCGAGCGGCCAGGCCGAGTACTCCCTGGTGACCCAGGCCGAGGGCAGCCTCGTCAAGACCGACGGCATGCCCGACGCGTCGCTGATCCCGTCCCTGCTCACCCTGTCCGACGTGATGGCCACCGGCTGGCACGCCGCGGTGGCGGCCGGGGTCCGCGAGGGCGGCACCGCGGTCGTCGTCGGCGATGGTGCCGTCGGCCTGTGCGGTGTCCTCGCCGCCCACGTGATGGGCGCCGAGAAGATCGTGGCCATGTCGCGCCACGAGCCCCGCCAGGAGATCGCACGGAAGTTCGGCGCGACCCACATCGTCGCCGAGCGCGACAAGGCCGCCACGGAGGCGGTCATGGAGATCACCGGGGGAGTGGGGGCGGACGCCGTCCTCGAGTGCGTCGGCACCGACCAGGCCATGCAGACCGCGTTCCACGCGGCACGTCCGGGCTCCAGGGTCGGCTTCGTCGGGGTCCCGCACGACGTCGAGCTGCCCGTCCGCCGGATGTTCCAGAAGAACATCGCGCTGGCCGGTGGCATGGCGCCCGTGCGGGAGTACCTGCCCCACCTGCTGAAGCTCGTCCAGGACGGCACGATCAATCCCGGACTCGTCTTCGACACCACGCTTCCGCTCGACCAGGTCGCCGAGGGCTACCGGGCGATGGACGAGCGCCGCTCGATCAAGGTGCTCATCCAGCCGTGAGCGAGCTGGTGCTGGGACCGCTGGTCAGGTACGTCGACGACACGTCGGCGACGGTCTGGGTCGAGACCGCGTCCGCGGCGCGGGTGACGGTGACCGCGGGGGAGAAGAGCGCGTCGACGCGCACGTTCGCCGCCCATGGTCACCACTACGCCCTCGTCGAGCTCGAGGACCTCACGCCCGGCACCCACCACCCGTACGTCGTCGACGTGGACGGGGAGCCGGTCTGGCCGCCGACGGACTCGGAGTTCCCGCCCTCGGTGATCGCGACGCTCGACCCGCGCAAGCCGCTGCGCATGGCGTTCGGCTCGTGCCGCGTCAGCGCCAGCCACGACAAGGCCGGCAACGACGCCTTCGGGGTCGACGCGCTGCGCAGCTTCGGCCTGCACATGGCCGGTGTCACCAGCGGTGCATCCCAGGAGGAGCAGCGCTGGCCGGACCTGGTCCTCTTCCTCGGCGACCAGGTGTACGCCGACGAGACCAGCGAGGAGATGCAGGAGTTCATCAAGTCCCGTCGCAGCATCGACGAGCCGCCGGGGGAGGAGCTCAAGGACTTCGAGGAGTACGCCCACCTCTACAAGCTCGCCTGGAGCGACTCGGCCAACCGGTGGCTGCTCTCCACTCTCCCGAGCGCGATGATCTTCGACGACCACGACATCCGCGATGACTGGAACACCAGCTGGACGTGGCGCCAGGAGATGGAGGCCACGTCGTGGTGGCACGACCGGGTCGTCGGCGGGCTGGCGTCGTACTGGGTCTACCAGCACCTCGGGAACCTCGGGCCGGCTGACCGGGCGGAGGACGCGCTCTGGCAGCGGATCGCGACGCACGACGGTGACGCCGAGCTGGACATCACCGCCGAGCTCGACGAGCTGGCCGACCGTGCGGACCAGCAGCCCGAGAGCTACCGCTGGAGCCACGCTCGTGACTTCGGGACCCAGGCCCGGCTGATCGTCGTCGACTCGCGGGCCGCCCGGGTCCTCGACCCGCAGAACCGCTCGATCCTCGACGACGACGAGATGGCCTGGCTCGACGACCGGATGCGGGGCGACTTCGACCACCTGTTGATCGGGACCTCGCTGCCGTTCCTGATGGCACCGGGCCTCCACCACGCCGAGGCCGCCAGCGAGGCGATCGCCTCGGGGTCACGGGGCCGGCTCGCGAGCAAGGTCGCCGAACGGATGCGCCAGCTCGCCGACATGGAGCACTGGCCGGCCTTCCAGGACGGCTTCCGGGCGGTTGCCGAGATGACGCTCGCGGTGGCGGCAGGGGAACGCGGCACCGCGCCCCGGACGATCACCTTCCTGTCCGGCGACGTCCACCACAGCTATGTCGTCGAGGCCGAGCCGGGCAGCGTCTCGGAGCGGAGGATCAGCTCCCGCATCCTCCAGGCGGTCTGCTCGCCGATCCGCAACCCGTTGCCGCCCGCGATGCAGCGGGTCACCGCGATGAGCGCGCGCCGTCGAGCGGCGTCGTTCGCGCGGAGGCTGGCACGCTGGGCAGGAGTCACGGAGTCTCCGCTGGACTGGGAGATGACCGCCGGGCCCTGGTACGACAACAACCTCGCGACGCTCGAGCTGGATCCCGATGGGATGCGGATGTGGTGGTCGGCCGGTGAGGTCGTGGACCGTCAGGACCGGCCGGTGCTGCGCAGGGTCGCCACCGTGACCGGCCTCGGCTGACCACAGGCCGGCTGGACCACAACCTCAATTCACCAAGCGTCAGCTCATGACGAAGTGGGCGCTGGGCGACCCACCGATCCGCGAGCCCGGCATGCCCGGCGGCTCGCAGTCGCAGACCTCGCTGCAGGCGAGGAACGTGTGCATGGCGTGCCCACACTTGGTGCACGGCATGTCGTGCGACAGGCGATGACCTGTTCGTTCGTCCGCGGTGTCCCACATCGCGATTTCCCCCCAACACACGCTCCCCGGTGGCGTGCAACACCCCCATGGTGCAACGCGGGACAGTCCCGCGTCCGGTGAACGGACGAAACCTGGCCGAAGGAACTAGCCCAGCGGACAGAGGGACTAGTTCGGTCGGCGGGTGGGCCGACCCGTCACGCTCGGCTTGCGTCCCGGGCGATGTCGCCGAGGAGGTCCGCGAGCTCCCTGGGTCGCGACCACATCGGCCAGTGGCTGGTCGGCAGGTCCACCCAGGTCAGGTCCTCGAGGTCGGCCAGCCCGGCGATGAAGCCCCAGCCCTCCTCGACGCCCTTCTGGTACTCCGCGGCGGGGTAGCCGGTGGCGATCACGGTGGACGGGACCGCTGTGCGGGCCTCGTTGGTCACCACCGGGGTGTCCCGCACCGCGCCGGCCGGCTCGGGGACGGCCCGCTCGGCGAACGTCGCGAGCTGCTCGTCGCTCAGGCCGTCGAGCGGCTCGTTCTTGCGGAGGTCCTCGAGCGACGGCATCGGCAGGTCGCCCTCCTGCTCCGCGTTGGCAGCCTCGGTGGCCGCTCCGGTGTCGACGTAGACCATGTGGGCGATCTGGTCGGGCATCCGGTCGGTGACGACGTAGCCGGGACCGCCGGTGCCGCTGTGCACCGCCAGCACGACCGGCCCTCCGGCGGCGGCCACCGCGGCGCAGATCGCGTCCACGTGGTCGTCCAGGGTGATCGAGGAACGGTCGGTGTCGACCGAGTCGAGACCCGGCAGGGTCAGCGCCGTGACGTCGTGGCCGTCGGCGCGGAGGAGGCCGGCCACCTCGTCCCAGGCCCACGCCCCGAGCCAGAATCCGGGCACCAGCACAATCGGAATCGTGTTCATGGCGACAACCTAGAGGCAGCCACGGACAGTCCGGCGGAACGCGCATTCATCGCGCTCCACTTACGGTCCCGTGTGGCACGATTTCGAGGGTGACCAGCAGTCCCGCCGCGCAGCAGCTGCGCGACCTCGCCCGGCTGCGCCGCGTCCGGGACCGGATCGACCGGGAGTACGCCCAGCCGCTCGACGTCGAGGCACTCGCGCGCGGCGCCCACATGTCGGCCGGGCACCTGAGCCGCGAGTTCCGGCGCGCGTACGGCGAGTCGCCGTACTCCTACCTGATGACCCGGCGCATCGAGCGTGCGATGGCCCTGCTGCGTGGTGGCGACCTCAGCGTCACCGAGGTCTGCTTCGCGGTCGGCTGCCAGTCGCTGGGCACGTTCAGCACCCGCTTCACCGAGCTGGTCGGTGTGCCACCGAGCGTCTATCGACGCGAGGGTGCGCACCCGACGCCTGGCATGCCGCCCTGTGTGGCGAAGCAGGTGACCAGACCGATCAGGACCACATCGATCAGGAATCAAGAAGCGGCCGCTCCCCAGCAGCAACTAGCGTGACGGGCATGAACCTCAGCATCCACACCACGGTCCTCCCGCACGACGACCCGGACGAGTCCGTGGCCTTCTACCGCGACGTCCTCGGCTTCGAGGTGCGCAGCGACTTCGGCGAGGGCAAGATGCGCTGGATCACCGTCGGCCCGGCCGACCAACCCGACATCTGCATCCTGCTCGCGCCACCGGCGGCCGACCCCGGCGTCACCGCGGACGAGCGCCGCACCATCGTCGAGATGATGGCCAAGGGCACCTACGGCTGGATCCTGCTGGCCACCGACGACCTCGACGGCACCTTCGAGCGCGTCCAGGCCACCAACGCAGAGGTGGTCCAGGAGCCGACCGAGCAGCCGTACGGCGCCCGCGACTGCGCGTTCCGCGATCCGGCCGGCAACCAGGTCCGGATCCAGCAAGTCCGCTGATCCGACCCCACCCACCCAGAACAGGAACAGACATGAAGACGATGACGTGCCAGCAGCTCGGTGGAGCCTGCGACCTCCAGCTCCGTGGGGAGACCGCCGACGAGGTGATCAAGGCGCAGGACAAGCACCTCAGGGAGGCGGTGGCCGCGGGCGACACGACCCACGAGCAGGCGCTGAAGGAGATGAAGGGTCGGTGGAAGAACCCCATCAAGGGGATGGGCTGGTACAAGAACACCAAGCGGGAGTTCGCGGAGCTTCCCGAAGACTGACCCCGCCCGCGATCGCACGAACCGAAGGGACCCGACGGGCATGCCCCCGAAGACCGACCAGCACGCTGCCGACAGCCACGACCTGATCCGTGTCCAGGGCGCACGGGAGAACAACCTCAAGGACATCAGCGTCGAGCTCCCGAAGCGCCGCCTGACGGTGTTCACCGGGGTGTCCGGCTCCGGCAAGAGCTCGCTGGTCTTCGCCACGATCGCCGCCGAGTCGCAGCGGATGATCAACGAGACCTACAGCGCGTTCGTGCAGGGGTTCATGCCGCAGCAGGCCCGTCCGGACGTCGACCACCTCGAGGGGCTCACGACGGCGATCATCGTCGACCAGGAGCGGATGGGCGCCAACCCGCGCTCGACGGTCGGCACCGCCACCGACGCCAACGCGATGCTGCGGATCCTGTTCAGCCGTCTGGGCAAGCCGTTCGTCGGCCCGCCGACGGCCTTCTCCTTCAACGTCCCCACGCGCAGGGCGAGCGGCGTCATGTCCACCGACAAGGGCGGGCGCGTCGAGAAGAACGTCGTACGGGACGCCGTCTACCTCGGAGGGATGTGCCCGCGCTGCGAGGGCATGGGCAACGTCAGCGACATCGACCTGACCGCGTTGTACGACGAGACCAAGTCGCTCAGCGAGGGCGCGCTGACGATCCCGGGGTACTCGATGGACGGGTGGTACGGCCGCCTGTTCGAGGGCGTCGGCCTGCCCATGGACAGGCCGATCGCGGAGTTCACCAAGAAGCAGCTCGACACGATGCTGTACGCCGAGCCGACCAAGATCAAGGTCGAGGGCATCAACCTCACCTTCGACGGGATCATCCCCAAGATCCAGAAGTCGATGCTGTCCAAGGACCCCGAGGCCATGCAGCCCCACGTGCGGCGGTTCGTCGAGCGGGCAGTGACCTTCCAGAGCTGTCCCGAGTGCGGCGGCACCCGCCTGACCCGGGAGGCGCTCTCGTCGAAGATCAACGGCAAGAACATCGCCGACCTCTGCGCGATGCAGATCAGCGACCTGGCCGACTGGGTGCGCAACCTCGACGAGCCGTCGGTGGCGCCGCTGCTCGGCGGGCTCCAGCACGTCCTCGACTCGTTCGACGGCATCGGGCTCGGCTACCTGAGCCTCGACCGGCCCGCGGGCACGCTGTCCGGGGGAGAGGCCCAGCGCACGAAGATGATCCGCCACCTCGGCTCGTCCCTCACCGACGTCACCTACGTCTTCGACGAGCCCACGATCGGGCTGCACCCGCACGACATCGAGCGGATGAACGCCCTGCTCCTGCAGCTGCGCGACAAGGGCAACACCGTCCTGGTCGTCGAGCACAAGCCCGAGACGATCGCCATCGCCGACCACGTCGTCGACCTCGGCCCCGGCGCCGGTACGGCGGGCGGCAGCGTCTGCTTCGAGGGCACCGTCGAGGGGCTGCGGGGGAGTGACACCACCACCGGCCGGCACCTCGACGACCGGGCCCGCCTCAAGGACTCGGTGCGGGCGTCGACAGGTGCTATGGAGGTACGCGGTGCGTCGACGCACAACCTCCGCGACGTCGACGTCGACATCCCGCTCGGGGTGCTCTGCGTGCTGACGGGCGTCGCCGGCTCCGGCAAGAGCTCGCTGATCCAGGGCTCGGTCGCCGGCCGCGACGGCGTGGTGGTGATCGACCAGGGCGCGATCAAGGGCTCCCGCCGCAGCAGCCCGGCGACGTACACCGGTCTGCTGGAGCCGATCCGCAAGGCGTTCGGCAAGGCCAACGGCGTCAAGCCGGCGCTGTTCAGCTCCAACTCCGAGGGCGCCTGCCAGACGTGCAACGGGGCGGGTGTCATCTTCACCGAGCTGGGCGTGATGGCCACGGTGGAGTCACCCTGCGAGGAGTGCGAGGGCAGGCGCTTCCAGGCGGCCGTGCTCGAGTACACGCTGGGCGGCCGGAACATCGTCGAGGTGCTCGCGATGTCGGTCGACGAGGCGCTGGCGTTCTTCGCCGAGGGCGCCGCCAGGACCCCGGCGGCGCACAAGGTGCTCGATCGCCTCGCGGACGTGGGACTGGGTTATGTCAGCCTGGGCCAGCCGCTGACGACGCTGTCGGGAGGGGAGCGCCAGCGGCTCAAGCTCGCCACCCAGATGGGCGACAAGGGCGACGTCTACGTCCTCGACGAGCCGACCACCGGCCTGCACCTGGCCGACGTCGAGAACCTGCTGGGCCTGCTGGACCGGTTGGTGGAGTCCGGCAAGTCGGTGATCGTCATCGAGCACCACCAGGCGGTCATGGCGCACGCCGACTGGATCATCGACCTCGGCCCGGGCGCCGGCCATGACGGCGGCACGATCGTGTTCGAGGGACCGCCGGCCGATCTCGTCGCCGACGGGAAGACACTCACCGGCGAGCACCTGGCGGCGTACGTCGGCACCTGAGTGTCGGTACCGTTCGTGCCATGCCGAGCCGCGAGGAGATCATCACCTTCCACGACGTCCCGGTCCCGGCCGGCGCCTCGCCGTGGGTCCCCGGAGCGGCCCCGCAGGTCGGGGTCGACGTCGCAGAGCCGGATCCGGAATGGCCCGCTCGGTTCGACGAGCTGGCGGCGAGGATCCGGGCGGCCCTGGGCTGGCGGGTGCTCAACCTCGAGCACGTCGGGTCGACGGCCGTCCCGGGCCTGCCCGCGAAGCCGATCATCGACATGGACCTGACCGTCGCCGACCCGGACGACGAGGACGCCTACGTCCCGGCGCTCGAGGCAGCGGGCTTCGAGCTGCGCATCAGGGAACCCTGGTGGTACGGCCACCGCGTGCTGAGGGCCGCAGTGCCGAACTGCAACCTCCATGTCTTCGGCTACGACAGTCCCGAGCTGGTCAAGCACCGGATCTTCAGGGACTGGCTGCGGGGCAACGCCGGCGAGCGAGATCTCTACGCCGCCGCCAAGCGCGACGCGGCTGACACCGCCAACGCGCACGGCGAGCACACGATGCAGTACAACGCGCGCAAGGAGCTGGTGGTACGCGAGATCTACCACCGCGCGTTCGTCGCTGCGGGCCTCATCGACGAGTGACGCGGTCTCCGACGCACGGACCGGGAGCGCGCGCCTGTTCCCGTGAATTACCGCCGATAACTGACATTATGTCAGTTAGTCCGGAAGAGGGGCCTCGGGAGTGCTCCGGTGGATCCTCCCCTGCGCCAGCGCCCGGAGCTGGTGGACCACGTTCCCGTGCTGGCTCACGACCTGGTTCGACGTACGCCTTCTCGACGGCGTAGTGGGCGTCGGCGTCGGTGTCGACGTGTGATGACGCTGTTCCGACCGCGACGGGCCGAGCAGGTGCTGGCGCTGCTTCAGGCGCAGCACCCTCAGGGCTGCCTGGTCGACCTTCGTCCGGAACGACTCGTCGCTGCGGGCCCGTGAGAGCACGCCGTGGTACATCGCCGGCAGCGGCCCCGGGTCCACGGTGAGCACGAGGTCTCCACCGGCTCGGATGAACTTCACCGCACGGGCGGCATGGCTCCAGCGCGAGACCTGGCGCGCATGCGCGAGATCGTCGGACACGACGACGCCGCGGAACCCGAGGTCGCGGCGCAGCAGCGAGTGGACGATCGTCCGCGAGAAGGCGGCCGGGTGCAGACGGTCCATGCGCGGGTAGTACGCCGTCGACATCATCACGACGGGCGCTCCCGCGTCGATGGCCTCGCGAAACGGCGCCAGGTAGGCGTCCCGGCGGTGGGTCACCCGGTCGGTGACACCGGCGGTCGTGTCGGTGTTGCCTCGGACGCGTCCCAGCCCCGGGAAGTGCTTGATGGTCGCCACGACTCCCTGGGCGGCCATCCCCCGGACGAACGCCGTGCCGTGGGACCCGACCCTGGCCGGGTCGAACCCGAACTGGCGGTCGAACGCGCCGATCGGCGCGTTGCGTCGGGCGACGTCCGGTCCCGGCACGGTGTCGAGGACCGGGGCGAGGTTCATGTTGACCCCGGCGGCGCGCAGCTGGCGGGCCCACCGCCCGGCACTCCCCTGCAACCGCTTGCGCTCGGCACTCCCCTGCGTCAGCGCCGACGGCATCTGGGAGATGCCCCGGCCCCGCAACGCCTGCACGCTGCCGCCCTCCTGGTCGGTGGAGACCAGCAGCTCCACACCGGCCGTGGCGGCCGCGGTCGTCCGGGACTGCAGGGCGGCGGCGACCGTGGCCGGTCGCCGGGTGCCCGAGTAGCTCCGGCCGGTCAGCATGACGTTCCCCACGTGGAAGCGCCCGACCTGGGCGCGGGTGAGCGGGCTCACCGACGTGGCCGGTGTCCCCACCATGAACAGCTGCCCGACCCGCTGGGCCAGGCTCATCCGGGCGTGAACCTTCTCCGCCCGCGAGACGCGATGGATCTCGGCCTCGCCGTCGATGGTCGTGGCCGCCAGGGTCACCGGCGGGGCCGAGGAGAGCGCCGCTCCCCCGATCAGGGCGGCCGCAGCCAGGGCCGCGACGACACCACGCAGGGACTGCAGGACAAACACGAACAAACCCGAGCAACTCCCTGTGTGACGACGCCTTGCCGACCGCAGACCGTACCGGAGTCCAGGCGTTACACCAGCCACCGCGCGCCGAGGGCGAGACACCCGGCCGTCACGGCCAGGAAGAACCCCACCCACACCAGCCCGGGCACTCTGGTGAGGCGCGCCACCACGTCGGCGTCCGAGTCCCGCGCCCTGCCGCGCCGGCGGTGGCCCTGCAGCTCCAGCACGGGTCGCGGCGCGGCGAGCAGCAGGAACCAGGTCCCGGCGTACGCCGCGAGCGACTGCACCTGCGCGCTCCCCCACCACGACACGGCGAACACCCCGAGGCCCGCCACGAGCACGGCGTACAGGCCGTAGAAGTTGCGGATCTGCAGCAGCAGGAGGCCGAGCAGGACGACCGCCAGCCACAGGACGGCGAGGGCGTGGTGCTCGCTCAGCAGGTACGCCGCACCCAGGCCGAGCAGACCCGGCCCGACGTACCCGGCGAGCGCGGTCGCGACCATCCCTGGCCCGGTGCTGCGTCCGCGCGAGACGGTCAGTCCGGAGGTGTCCGAGTGGAGGCGGATGCCGGCCAGCCGTCGCCCGCTCAGCAGCGCGGCGACGCCGTGGGCGCCCTCATGGGCGATCGTGACCACGTGTCGTGCAACCCGCCAGGTGCCGGGAACGGCCACCACCACCAGCGCGGCGAGGCCGGTGGCCAGCACCGCGGACGCCGACGGCGGTGGCTGGGTGCCCACCGCTTCGCCCCACACGCGGGTGACGACCTCGAGGATGCTCATTGCGCCAAGCCTGCCTGTGGACCCCCACCGACGGATAATCTCGACACATGAGCGCTGACACGCCGGACCCGGAACACCGGCGTCCCGACGGTGTCGACGAGGACACGGTCGCTGCCCTCGGCCGGCTCTCCGAGGCCCTCGAGGCGGTCGAGGTGGCCCGCGGGCACCTCTACGGGTTCCACCGCTTCACCGGCACCGCCGACCTCGCCCTCGGCGACGCCGTCGACCAGCTGCGCGACGCCGGCCACACCGAACTGGCCGACCGCATCGAGCGCGAGCTGGTCGGACGCAACGTGCTCGGCGGCAGGTGGACGTTCCAGGTCGTCGAGGAGTACGACGACGGCTACTACGCGACGTTCCGCGAGCTCGAGCGGGCGGCACGCGACGAGCTCGTCTGCGGCCGGCGTCACCTCTACGAGGCGGAGATGAAGGAGGACCGGCGCACCCACGGGCACCCCGACCACACCGCGCGCCCGCCGTCCCCGCCGACCTCCTAGGTTGGACGGCATGACGAGCATCCCGACGCACACGCTCAACGACGGCAGCACGTTGCCGGCCATCGGGTTCGGGACCTATCCGCTGAAGGGCCCGGACGGGACCGAGGCGATCACGGCCGCGCTCGACTGCGGCTACCGGCTCCTCGACACGGCCATGAACTACCGCAACGAGACCGAGGTGGGCGAGGCGATCCGGCGCTCCGGCCTGCCCCGTGACGAGATCCAGGTCGCGAGCAAGCTGCCGGGCCGCCACCACGCGTACGACGACGCCGTGGCCAGCCTGCGCGGCTCCCTCGACCGGCTCGGCCTCGACCACCTCGACCTGTACCTGATCCACTGGCCGAACCCGAGCGTGGACCGCTACGCCGAGGCCTGGCGTGCTTTGGTGGACCTGCAGAAGGAGGGGCTGGTCCGCTCGATCGGCGTCTCCAACTTCACCGAGCAGCACCTGCACCGGGTCATCGAGGACACCGGCGTCACGCCCGCGGTGAACCAGATCGAGCTGCACCCCTACTTCCCGCAGGTCGGGATGCGGGAGGTCAACGAGCGGTTGGGCATCCTCACCGAGTCGTGGAGCCCGCTCGGCAAGCGGCAGGCCCCGTTCACCGAACCACCGGTCGCCGCGGCCGCGACGAACCACGGCGTGACACCCGGCCAGGTCATCCTGCGCTGGCACGCGCAGCTCGGTGCGATCCCGATCCCCAAGTCGGCCACCCCCGCGCGACAGCGCCAGAACCTCGACGTCTTCGGCTTCACCCTGACCGATGACGAGATGGCCGCGATCACCGCACTCGGGCGGGACGACGGCCGCCTGTTCGGCGGCGACCCGGACACCCACGAGGAGCAGTGATGCCGGCAACGCCGTACCTGCGGGTCGACCTGGCGCGGCTGCGCCACAACATCGGGCGTACGGCGCAGTGGGCGGACGCGGCCGGCGTGGCGCTGCGCCCGCACGTGAAGACGCACAAGTCGATGGAGATCGCCCGTCTCCAGCTGGCGGCCGGGGCGCGCGGGATCTCGGTGGCCACCGTCGGCGAGGCCGAGACGTTCGTCCGTCACGGCGTGAACGACGTGTTCGTCGCCTACCCGCTCTGGCTGGACGAGCAGTCCGCCGGGCGGCTGCGCGACCTGGGCAGCGACGCGGTCGTCGCGATCGGTGTGGACTCGGTCGAGGGCGCCGCCAACGCGGGCCGGCTGCTCGGCGACTCGGCGGTCGAGGTCCTCGTCGAGGTCGACTCGGGCCAGCACCGCAGCGGGGTGCTCCCGGGCGACGCGGGCGAGGTCGCGGTGACGGCACAGCGGACCGGGCTGACCGTCCGCGGCGTGTTCACGTTCCCTGGCCACAGCTACGCGCCGGATGCACTCGTCTCGGCGGCCGAGGACGAGGCCACGGCCCTCCGGCTCGCGGCCGACTCCCTGAGGGCTGCGGGGATCGAACCGCGGGTGGTGAGCGGCGGCTCCACGCCCAGCCTGGCCCACTCGCACACCGACGTGCTCACGGAGCTGCGGCCGGGGGTCTACGTCTTCGGGGACGCCCAGCAGTGGGAGCTGGGCTCGATGGAGCCGTCCGAGATCGCGCTCACCTGCCGCGCCACCGTGGTGAGCCACGCCGGGGGGCGCCTGGTGCTGGACGCCGGCAGCAAGATCCTCGGCGCCGACCGGGCGGCGTACGCCACGGGCTTCGGGCGCCTGCTCGACCACCCGGACGCGCGGATCGTGCTGCTCTCGGAGCACCACGCGGTCGTCGATCTCGACGGCGCTCCCCTGCCGCCGCTGGGCAGCCAGGTCGACGTCGTCCCGAACCACTCCTGCAACGCGGTCAACCTCGTCGACACGATCCACGCCGAGGAGTCGGGCGAGCTGAGGGCCTGGACGGTCACGGCCCGGGGTCTCAACTCCTGACCCCCTCCCCTACCATCTGGCCCATGCTGAAGCGACCTCTCGCCGCCGTGGCCACCCTGGTGGCCGTCCTCGCCCTCGCTGGTTGCGGGGGCGACTCCTCGGACACGGCCAAGGACACCTCGGCCACCGGGCCCGCGTGCTCCTACGAATCGAGCGGGGAGGCGGCCAAGGACGTCGACCTGCCGCCGGACCACGCCACAGTGAGCGGCGACGTCGCCACCACGATCGCCACCTCCGCGGGCGACATCGAGGCCACGCTGGACGCCGACACGACCCCGTGCACGGTCAACTCGTTCGTCTCGCTCGCCGAGCAGGGCTACTTCGACGACACGAAGTGCCACCGACTGACGACCCAGGGCATCTACGTGCTCCAGTGCGGCGACCCGACCGCCAGCGGCATGGGCGGCCCGGGCTACTCGTTCGCCGACGAGCTCTCCGGTGACGAGAAGTACACCGCCGGCACGCTCGCGATGGCGAACGCCGGCCCGGACACCAACGGCTCGCAGTTCTTCATCGTGTACGGCGACTCGGTGCTCGACCCCAACTACACCGTGTTCGGGACGATCGACGCTGCCAGCCTCGAGATCGTCAAGGGCGTGGCGCACCAGGGCACCACTGACGGTGGTCCCGACGGCGCCCCCAAGGAGCCGGTCGACATCAGCGCGGTCACCACGGACTGACGCCCGGGCGCCTGGTCAGCCCTCGAGGATCCGCTTGAGGGCGGCCAGGTCCTTGGTCATCGCCCGCCGCATGGCGGTCGCCATGACGGGGGCGGCCAGCCGGGAGAACCCCGCGGGCTCGCCGGTGTTGCGCAGGGTCATCCGCGTGCCGTCGCCGGCGGGCTCCCAGGTGTAGGTGGTCCGCATCGGGAACGGGCCCTGGGCGGTCTGCATGACGAGGCGCTCCCCGGGCACCAGCTCGGTCACCTCGTAGGTGTAGGCGATCCGCTTGCCGAGGAACTTCGCGACGAAGTCCATCTGCGACCCGACCGCCACGGGGGCGGGCGTCCGCCACTCGACGGACTCGATGTTGACGTACCAGGTCGGGGCATTCGTCGGGTCGCCGGCGTAGGCCGACACCTCGGCGGGCGCGCGGGCGATCACCGACTCCACGGCGACATCGACCGCCATCAGTCGGCCTCGACGTACTCGACGGGCTCACCGATGGCGACCGTGCGCCCGACGGAGCAGAGCCGGTCGCGCGTCTGCTGCAGCGCCCGGGGCAGGAACTCGCGGGCCCGGTCACCCGCTTCGCCCTCCGGGAACACGATGTCGAAGGTGACCTTCAGGCCGACCAGGTGGTTGCCCTGCTCGTCGCGGACCTTGTGGCCCTCGGAACGCACGTCGAAGGACTCGGCGTCCGCGCGCTTGCCGGTGATCAGGTCCACGTCGATGGCGCCGCAGCCGGCGATCGCGGCGAGCAGCAGCTCGACGGGGGTGAAGTCGGGGTCGTCACCGGAGCCGATCGGCAGCACTCCCCCACGCCGGTTGGTGGCCTTGTAGCGGCCCTCGCCGATGCGGGTCAGGTCGATGCTGCGCAGGGTCTCCCGGGAGGTGTCGTTCATGGAGCCCAGCCTGCCAGAGCGGTTGGCTCGGTTTGCATGGCGGCGGGTGGTTGGAGATGGTGGAGGTTGCCCTGCACGCCAATCGGAAGGCGAGTCATGCTCACCCTCACCGAGAACGCCAGCACGATCGTCAAGGACATCACCACCCAGCCCGGCCTCGCGGAGACCGCGGGCCTTCGGATCACCTCCGAGGAGTCGGCCGAGCCGACCTTCGCCGTCAGCGCTGCCGAGGCCGCCGAGCCCGGCGACCTGACCCTCGAGCAGGACGGAGCCACCGTCTACCTCGACGAGGGCGCCGCCCTGATGCTCGACGACAAGGTCCTCGACGCAGCCGTGGACCCCGAGGGCAAGGTGGAGTTCGCCCTGGGCCTCCAGGGCTGAGTCTCCCCCACAGACGTTCGACGAGCCCCGGGCCTGGCGCCCGGGGCTCGTCGCGTCTCAGCGGGTGCGGTGACGCAGCGCGCGACGCTTGCGGCGGGCGTCCTGGCGCGCGAGCTGGATGTCGCGCAGCAACGCACTGTCCTGGTCCGCGTGGGCTCGCATGTCGACGATGCCGAAGGCCAGGTGCAGCTGCGTGGTCATGGTGCGTTCATCCCCTCCAGCCCGGTCCCGGGCTGATGTCATGTAATAAGTATTGCCGCTCATGCGGTCCTTACATTCTAGGCCAGGTGAAGCCCTGCCCAGCGCCGACGACGACGTGACGTCGGCCACCGTCGATGCCCCCTGTCCGCGGCCCGCGCGGCTTCATCGTGACCGACCACGCGGACCTCGCGCCGGAGTTCTTCCAGCAGGTCGGCACCTGGGTGGCAGAAGGAAAGCTGACGTCGCGCGGTTCCTCGACCTGCTGCGCGGCGGCAACACGGGCAAGATGCTGGTCCGCCTCGGATAGGTTCGAGGTACCACCGACGGGAGGGCCGATCGTGATCGAACTGACCAAGGGCCAGGAGCTTGCTCTGGTCGCCGACGACGGCCGGCCGCACACCCGTCTTCAGGTCGGCCTCGGCTGGGACAAGGAGCGCACGGCGGGCTTCATCGGCACGGGCGCGCCCGAGATCGACCTGGACGCATCCGCCGTGGAGTTCGCGAGCGACCAGCTCTTCGACCTGGCGTTCTTCAACAACCTCGAGACCCGGGACGGGTCGGTCGTCCACCTCGGTGACAACCTCACCGGCCGGGGCGAGGGCGACGACGAGGTCCTCACCGTCGACCTGACGCGGGTCTACGAGAAGGTCGACACGATCGTCTTCCTCGTCACGAGCTACCAGGGCCACAGCCTCACCTGGACCAACAACGCCTACTGCCGATTCGTCGACGACCGCGGCGTCGAGCTCGCTCGCTTCACCCTCACCGGCGGCGTCCCGGAGACGGGTCTTGCGATGGCCAAGCTCGTCCGCGACGGGGATGGGTGGAAGCTGCAGGCGATCGGCACGGGCATCGCAGTCAAGGTGGCCACGGAGTCCGTCGACGCGCTGCGCCCGCTCCTCTGATCGAGTGGGGGCGGCGGTGGACTCGTCCTGCCTCACCGATAATGGCCCTCGTGGAGAACCAGCGGACACCGCAGTCGGCCGAGGGTGAGGCGGAGGCGAAGGTCGTCACGCTCTGCGGCTCGACCACGTTCGGGGCCGAGTTCGCGGAGGTCAACCAGCGGCTCACGATGGATGGCTGCGTCGTGATCAGCCTCGGGATGTTCAGCCTCCCCGACCTGCCGGACTACGACTGGACAGTCGACGGCTCGAACCTGAAGGGGCGGCTCGGCGGCGTGCACCTCCAGAAGATTCGCATGGCTGACGAGGTGTACATCGTGGATCCGGGGGGCTATGTGGGTGAGTCAACCCGACGGGAGATTGCCTACGCGGAGTCGCTCGGCAAGCCGGTTCGGTACCTGAGTCGCGAGCGTCTGGCTCGAACGGGAGATGCGCCCCACGAGTGAGGCGGACCGGACGTGAGGCCGTCCCCTCGCTGGCATGCCCGCACGGACAGCGGCATGTCCAGTACTCATCGCGACGGCGGTGAGTGAGCCACCTGTTGCCACTCAAGATCGGTGGCCTGGTCACCGCTGGTCGGCACTTCCTCGTGAGCGCGCCTGGCGGCGGAGGGTCATTCCCGGATGCACTCCCGCGGCAGGTCGAACCACCTCAGGTGCTCGAAGTCCGCGCTCAGGTTGGCCGGGTGGTCGGACAGGTCCGGTCCCTCGGCGGCCGCCAGGATCGCGGCGCCCTCGCGCAGGTGCTCGACGAGCAGCTCCTCTCCCCCGGTCGCCCGGTTGGTGGGCATCGAGGCGATCCCGCCGTCGTACGAGATGTCGCGCAGGCTGAGCGGTGGGGTCACGAGGCCGTCGCGGTGCCGCCACCGGCCCGTCGTCGTGTCGAAGAGGTAGTCGCCCAGCAGCCGCCAACCGTCGCGTGCGACCAGCGCGACCGCCTCCACGAGGTAGTCCGCGACGGCGTCGGAGACGAAGTAGTTGAGGTTGACCCGGACCCACCCGGGCTTGATGCCCTCGCAGCCACCGGTGATCTCCCGCTCGAACTCGTGCGAGCGCTCCAGGTCGATGCCCAGCAGCCGGTGGCCGTAGGGCCCCGCGCAGGAGCAGCCGCCGCGCGACTGGATGCCGAACAGGTCGTTGAGCAGCGCGACGATGAAATTGTGGTGCAGGTAGCGCCCCGAGGGCGAGCGGACCACGAACGAGACGATCGAGAGCCGCCGCGCGTCGAGGTTGCCGAGCAGCTCGATCGACGGCACCGCGGACCAGGCCTCGACGGCGCGGCGAAGGTGCCGGTCCTCCTGGGCACGGATCGTCGCGGTCCCGACCGCCTGCTTGAGCTGGAAGACCATGCCCGCGCGCACCGCCTCGATGATCGCGGGGGTACCGCCCTCCTCGCGGTGCGTCGGGTCGTCGAGGTAGCGGTGGTCGTCGTCGTTGACGTAGACGACCGTGCCGCCGCCCGGCACGTCCGGGACCCGGTTGGAGAAGAGCTCACGGCGGGCGACGAGCACGCCGGGCGTCGACGGGCCGCCGATGAACTTGTGCGGCGAGAGGAAGATCGCGTCCTTGTAGGACAGCGGGCGCTGCGGGTCGACGGCGACCATGTCGATGTCGATGTACGGCGCCGCCGCGGCGAAGTCCCAGAAGCTGAGCGCGCCGTGCTCGTGGAGCAGCGTCGAGATGCCGGCCGTGTCGGAGACGATCCCGGTCACGTTGGAGGCGGCCGAGAACGAGCCGATCTTCAGCGGCCGCTCGGCGTACTTCTCGAGCTGCTCGCGCAGGTCCTCCTGGTCGGCCCCACCGTCCGCGTCCTGGCGGATCGTGACGACGTCGGCGATCGACTCGCGCCACGGGATGTCGTTGGAGTGGTGCTCGTAGGGCCCGATGAAGACGACCGGCCGCTCGGACGGCGGGATGTGGTCGCTGAGCTGGTGCCGGTCGTCGAGCGCCGACGGGATGCGCAGGCCCAGGATGCCGATCAGCTTCGCGATCGCCGCGGTGCACCCGGACCCGGCGAAGATCACCACGGAGTCGGCGTCGCCCCCGACCCCCTCACGGATGATCTCGCGGGCCTCTTCACGCAGCCGCGTGGTCTGCAGCCCGGTCCCGCTGGACTCGGTGTGGGTGTTGGCGTAGCTCGGCAGCACCTGGTCTCGGATGAAGTCCTCGATGAAGCCCAGCGCGCGGCCGGAGGCGGTGTAGTCGGCGTACGTCACGCGACGGCGGCCGTACGGCGTCTCCATCACGTGGTCCTCGCCGATGACCGAGTCCCTGATCAGACGCAGGAGCGCGTCCTTGTCGGGACCGATTCCGGTCTCCTCGGTCACGTCACTGCCCTTCGTCGGTCTCCGGCCGGCGGCCGGAGGTCTTGCCCGTCAGGGCCAGAATAGGCCCCCGCCGCGACGCACGACGGCGGGCCGGGGATGGTCCCCGGCCCGCCGTCGGATGCGGTCGTCAGCGCACGAGCAGCTGGACGGCCTTGTGCCCGTAGACGACCTTGTCGACCGGCGCCGTGGTCGACCTCTTCTGGATCACCGCGCGCCGCGTCATCATCTCGAGCTCGACCTGGAGCTGGTCGTTGCGCACCAGCGTCTGGACGTAGCGCACCGCCTGGGCGACCGAGCGCGGGTAGGTCGCGCGCGACCACACCGAGCCGCCACCCGTCACGTTCAGGCGGGCCATGCCGCCCGACGCGTTCGCCGGGATCGCGACCGCGACCGGGACGGTCGTCGTGCCGGTCGCGCTGGTGAGCACGGCCCGCAGGGTCAGCGTCTTCCCGGCCCGGGCGAACACCGGCTCGCCCCTGAGGACCTTCACCCAGGTGCCGGCGCGACGCTGCTCGAATCCGGTGACGTTGAACGTCGCGTGGTCGTCGACCACCTGCGAGTTGGTGCCCACCTCGTCGATCGTGACGCCGGGGATCGCGCTCAGCGACCACACGAAGTCCGCCAGCTCGAACGCAGAGTCGAAGGTGATGTCGAAGTCCGAGGCGTACCGGTCGGTGACCACCAGGCTGAACGTCGAGCCGTCGGCCTGGTGGCCGTTGATCGTCCAGGAGAGCAGCTCAGACCCGGGGATCTGACCGTCCACGACCTTGTCGTGGTTGCCCACCAGCTCGTAGAACGTCGTGGCCGCCGTCGCCTGCTTCACCGTCACGTGGCTCGAACCGGTGCGCGTCTCGCCGTCGTACGCCACGGTCGAGGTGATGTCGGTGGTGTCCGGGAGGGCGCCGAAGGCGCCGGTGATGCCGGTCCGGTGGTCGTCGGTGATCGTGCCCGCCGGCTGGCCGAGGTTGGCCACCTTGAACGGCGCGCCCAGCGACTCGGGCTGGACGTAGATCGCCGTGGCCGGGTGCATGGTCAGCGTGGTCTCCCCGAGGAACATCATCGGGTGCCCGAAGCCGACGACCCGTCCGTCGCAGACCGAGGTGGCGGTGCCGATTCCGGCCTGCGTGACGTCGCCGTACGACAGCGACGCCGCGAGGTTGCCGCCGGCGAAGATGGTGTCGGGGCCGGGCGCCGAGGCGGCAGCCGACGGGGAGCCCATCGCGAAGGTCCGCTTCGGCAGCCAGGCGTGCGTGTCCGAGGACCTGATCTGCGCGACCCGGTCGGCGTCGACCCCGGAGACGCCGGTGGGCATCGGGAGCCTGGTGAACCCGCTCTCCGCCTGGTCGGTGGTGACCTCGGAGCTGTTCGCGATCGTGCGCGCGGTCGAGGCACCCACCGCGACCTTGCGCGCCGCGGGCGCCGCGAGGTAGTCGTCCATGTCCTCGAACGGCGTCACACCGGCGATCCAGGACGGGCCGTAGGAGAGGCCGTAGGCGATGGCACCGATGAGACGGTCGTCGGCTGCGTAGACGGGCGAGCCGGACATGCCCTGCCAGATGCCACCGATCTCGTCGGGGCTCTGCGGGGTCACCTTGACCATGATCATGTCGACGTCGAAGGCGATCCCGTCGTCGATGACCCCGAGCACCTCACCGGTGAACTCGATCGGGTCGGTTCCCCTGACGACGGACTTGGTCGTCACCGGGACGGCCTGGTCGGCGTCGAGGGCGCTGACGATGTCGGCGACCGGGTACGGCTCCGTGCAGTCACCCGCGGGTTCTGCCGACTGTGCCGACCCCGTCGTGGTGACGACGGCGCCGGCCAGGAACAGGCCCATCGCCGCCGAGAACGAGCCGAGGGCCCTCCCCCGGCTCATGGATGTACGGATCATGAAGTCACTTCCTCCCAAGATGGGGCGTGACTCCACGCCCACTGCAGATGGGACGCAGTGACAACCCCCATGGTTGACCCCAGTTTTCGCCCCAGCGAAGGGTAGGCGGGAAGACGTCCGGCCCGACGCAGAAACACGGCACGTTTATCGTTCCGAGACCGAGCGGTCATGGGCTTAGGGTGTCGCCGTGACGAACCCCTTCCAGAGCCTCCAGCACACCGAGGCGCAGGCCCGCTACGACCTCCTCACCGTCGACGAGTACGACGTCCGCCTGGACCTCACGCACTCCCGCGACAGCGACGACGCGACCTTCCGCTCAGTGACCACCATCCGCTTCACCTCACGCGGCGGGCCCACCTTCGTGGACCTCAAGCCGGCCAGCCTCAACGAGCTGCGCTTCAACGGATCCGTGCTCGACCCGGACCTGCTGGTGCGCGGCCGACTCCCCCTCGAGACCCTCGCGGGACCCAACGAGCTCGTCGTCGACGCCGTGATGCGCTTCCGCAACGACGGGGAGGGGCTGCACGCCCACGTCGACCCGGCCGACGGGAAGCGCTACGTCTACGGCATGTCCTTCATGGACGCCGCCCCCAGCATCTTCGCGTGCTTCGACCAGCCGGACCTGAAGGCGCCGTACACCTTCCACGTCACCGCGCCGACCGACTGGACCGTCGTCGGCAACGCCCCCGGCCAGCAGGTGGAGCCGGGCACCTGGGAGTTCGAGCGCACGCAGCCGTTGTCGACGTACTTCGTGACGCTGGTCGCCGGGCCCTACCACCTGATCCGTGACGAGCACGACGGGATCGCGCTGGGCCTGTCGTCGCGCGCCAGCATCGCCAAGGACCTCGACGCGGACGCCGACGAGCTGTTCACCATGACCAAGCAGTGCTTCGACGAGTTCCACCGGCTGTTCGGGATCCGCTACCCGTTCGGCGACTACCACCAGGCGTTCGTCCCCGAGTTCAACGCCGGCGCGATGGAGAACCCGGGCTGCGTGACCTTCCGCGACCCACTGGTCTTCTCCTCCCGGGTCACCCGGGGCGTCCGGATCCAGCGGGCCACGACCCTGGCGCACGAGATGGCCCACCAGTGGTTCGGCAACATCGTCACGCCGCGGTGGTGGGACGACCTCTGGCTCAACGAGTCGTTCGCCGAGTACATGGGCAACCGGGTCACCGCCGACGTCACCGAGTACGACGACGCCTGGACGCACAACGCCTACGCCCGCCGCCAGTGGGGGCTCGTCGCCGACCAGCGACCGAGCACCCACCCGGTCGCCGGCAACGGCGCCTTCGACGCGACCGCCGCGCTGCAGGACTTCGACGGCATCTCCTACGTCAAGGGCTCGAGCATCCTCAAGCAGCTCAACGCGACCCTCGGCGACGAGGTCTTCTTCGCCGGCGTCATCGACCACTTCACCCAGCACCGTTTCGGCAACGCGACGATGCACGACCTGGTCGCCAGCTGGGAGAGGGCCGGCGCGGGGGACCTGTCGTCGTTCAGCACCAACTGGCTGCGCACCGCGGGTCCCGACACGATCGTGCTGGACCGCGCGGCGGGCGTCGTACGCCGCACTCCCCCGGAGGGGCGCCCGGCCGACCGGCCGCACACGTTCCGGGTGGCGAGCGCGGCACCGGACGGCAAGTGGGAGATCGCGACGCTGAGCCTCGAGGGCCCGGAGACGGCGTTCGCCGTCGAGCCGTCCCACGCGGTCATCCTTGATCCCTACGAGGACAGCTGGGCGCTCGCGCTCCCTGACGCCACCACGGTGCCCGCCCTCAAGACGCTGCTGCCCGCGACCGAGGACTCCCGCCTGCGCGCGGGCATCTGGAACAACGTGCGCAACGCGTTCCACAACGCCGCGATCGACCCGGCCGACGTGCTCGACCTGCTCGAGGTCGGCATGCCGGTCGAGGAGAGCGACGACGCGGTGTTCTACACGATGCCGTGGACCATCGCGAAGGTGGCGCCGATGGCCGCCGACCCGGCGGTCGCCCTGCGACGCATCCACGACACCGCGAGCGGGCTGGTCGAGTCGGCGACGGCGGGCTCGACGCTGCAGCTGTCCGCGTTCCAGGCCACGGTGAGCGCTGCCACGGACTCCGGAGAGCTGCGCTCGTGGCTGTCCGGACGGGTCCTTCCCGAGGGGATCGAGCTCGACCTCGACCTGCGCTGGCGGGTCCTGGTCCAGCTGGCGATCCTCGGCGAGACCGACCGCGACGAGCTCCAGGCCGCGCTCGACGCCGAGCCGACCGCCCGCTCGCGCGTCGAGCACTCGCGGGCGATGGCCTCGCTCCCGGACGCCGAGGCCAAGGCCTGGGCCTGGCAGCGGTTCACCGGCGAGGTCGACGTACCCAACTACGAGCTGGAGGCCGCCGGCCTCGGCATGTGGCGCCACGGCCATGTGCACCTCACCGAGGAGTACGTCGACCGCTACGTCGCTGAGCTTCCCGACACCGTGGAGAAGCGCAGCGGCTGGCTGCTCGCCCAGGCCGCGCTGGCGTTCTTCCCGACCACGTCACTGCGTGAGGAGACACTGGCGAAGGTCCGGGCAGTCATCGACAGCGAGGGGCTCGACCTGTCCCTGCGTCGGCAGCTGGTGGACATGGCCGACGAGCTCGAGCGACGCCTGGCGATCCGTCGGGAGTACCCGCCGGCATGACCGATCGGCCGCGACGTCCCGGTCCCACGGTGCGCACCCGCGTGCGGGAGCTCACCGGGGACGGGACCGAGCGCCGTCGCGAGGACCGGCTCGCCACCGAGGAGCCGCTGGAGATCAGGCTCGCCTGGCCGGGCGCTGCCGCACGCCGGGTGTGGGTGACCATGCGGACACCGGGCCACGACTTCGAGCTGGCCGCGGGCTGGCTCGTGCACGAGGGCCTCGCCCGGGGTGGGGACATCTCGTCCGTGGCCTACTGCACCGACACGGACCTCGCGCCGGAGCAGGAGTTCAACGTCGTCACGGTGACGCTGTCGGTTGCCCCGGCCGGCGATCCCGGCCACCGGCACACCACGCAGGCGACCGGGTCATCGGCGTGCGGGGTCTGCGGCAAGGACAGCATCGCCGATGCACTGGCCGTCTCCCCCTCCGTCCGGTGGGCCGGAGAGCTGCCCGAGCCGGACGTCGTACGTCGCCTGCCGGAGGCGCTGCGGGAGCAGCAGTCCGTCTTCGCGCGGACCGGCGGCGTGCACGCGGCCGGCCTGTTCGAGCCGGACGGGACACCGCTGGTGGTCCGCGAGGACGTCGGGCGCCACAACGCCGTCGACAAGGTGGTCGGGGCGCGTGTGCTCGCCGGCCTGCCTACGGCCGCTGCCTGCCTGGTGGTGAGCGGGCGAGCCGGCTTCGAGCTGGTGCAGAAGGCGGTGACCGCCGGGGTGGGCTCGCTGGTCGCCGTCGGGGCCCCGACCAGCCTGTCGGTCCAGCTCGCCAGGGAGAGCGGCCTGGCCCTCTACGGCTTCGTGTCCCCGGACCGCTGCGTGCGCTACTGCTGACCTCGGCGACCCCTGCCCGGCGTGGGTGCACCGTACTGTCGGTGGTCCTTCCTAGGTTGGTCGCATGCGCATCCTCCACACGTCCGACTGGCACCTGGGCCGGTCGTTCCACCGTGAGGGGATGCTGGGCCACCAGGCCGCGCACGTCGACCACCTGCTGGCGGCCGTCGAGTCCGAGCGAGTGGACCTCGTCGTGGTCTCCGGGGACATCTACGACCGTGCGCTCCCCCACGTCGACGCGGTGCGCCTGGCCGACGAGACCCTTGCCCGGCTCGCCTCCTCCCGCGCCCAGGTGGTGCTGACGAGCGGCAACCACGACTCGGCCCAGCGGCTCGGCTTCAGCTCCCGGCTGATCGACGCGGCCGGCGTCTTCATCCGCACCGACGCGTCGTCGGTCGGCGTCCCGGTCGTCCTCGAGGACGAGCACGGCCCGGTGGCCGTGCACGGGATCCCCTACCTCGACCCGGATGCGGTCCGCGAGCCGTGGGGTCTGGCGGGTCGTTCCCACGAGGCAGCGCTGACCGAGGCGATGCGCCGGGTCCGCACCGACCTGGCGGGCCGCTCGAGGAGCACCAGGTCGGTGGTGCTCGCCCACGCCTTCGTCGCCGGAGCAGAGCCGAGCGACTCCGAGCGCGACATCAGCGTGGGCGGGGTGTCGCTGGTGCCGACGTCGGTCTTCGACGGGATCGACTACGTCGCGCTGGGCCACCTCCACGGCCGCCACACGCTGACCGACTCGATCCGCTACAGCGGCTCTCCGCTGGCCTACTCCTTCTCCGAGGCCGCCCATCACAAGGGCTCCTGGCTGGTCGACCTCGGCCGCGACGGCACCACGTCGTGCGAGTTCCTCGACGCCCCGGTGCCACGGCCGCTGGCCCGGCTCCGCGGCACGCTCGACGAGCTCCTCGCCGACCCGCGGCTCGGCATCCACGAGCAGTCCTGGGTCCAGGCGACCCTCACCGACGACGCCCGGCCGATCCAGGCGATGGACCGGCTGCGCGCCCGGTTCCCGCACACGCTCGTTCTCGGCTTCGAGCCCACGTCCGGCGACCCTGGCACGGTCCCCACCGCCCGGCTGCAGGGGCGGTCCGACCACGAGATCGCGCTCGACTTCGTCGCCGAGATGCGCGGCACCGCCGCGTCCAGCGACGAGGCGACCCTGTTGCGTGACGCCTTCGACGGGTGCTGCGCCGACCCCGACGTCGACGTGCTGGTCTCGGCCGAGGGCGAGTGCTGATGCGCCTCCACCACCTCGAGGTCACCGCCTTCGGACCCTTCGCCGACACGGTCACCGTCGACTTCGACCAGCTCTCCGACGCCGGCCTGTTCCTGCTGTCGGGGGCCACCGGCGCCGGCAAGACCAGCGTCCTCGACGCCGTCTGCTTCGCTCTCTACGGCGACGTGCCCGGCGATCGCAACGCGGCGAGACGGCTCCGCTCCGACCAGGCCGCACCGGGAGTCGCCCCGCGGGTCGAGCTCGAGGCCACGCTGTCCGGACGTCGTTTTCGCATCACCCGCTCCCCGGCCTGGGAGCGACCCAAGAAGCGAGGCACCGGCACCACGACCCAGCAGGCCTCGGTCACGATCTCCGAGCGCGTCGAGGGAGCCTGGCACCCCCTGTCGAGCCGCCTCGACGAGACCGGCCACCTCGTGACCCGGCTGGTCGGCATGAACGTCACCCAGTTCACCCAGGTGGCGATGCTCCCGCAGGGCCGGTTCCAGGCGTTCCTGCGCGCACGCTCGGATGAGCGCCACAAGCTGCTCCAGCAGCTCTTCCGGACCGGCCGCTTCGACGCCGTCGAGCGCTGGCTGCGCGACCGGCGCCTGACGCTGCGCCGCGAGTCGGACGCCGCCCACCAGCGGGTGGCCGACCTCGTCAGCCGGATCAGCGAGGCGACCGACGCCGACCTCCCCGAGGACTGGGACATCCGCGAGCTGTCGGGTCCCGCGGCCACCGGGGCCGCCCTGGGCTGGGCCGCCGGCCTGCGCGACACGGCGAAGGCCTCCCTGCAGCACGCCACGACCGAGACGAGGCGTGCCGCCGGGGCCGAGTCCGGCGCCCGGGGGGAACTCGAGACCGCCCGCGTCCTCCTCGAGAGGCGTGCCCGCGTCGAGGCGGCCCTCGCCGAGCAGGAGCGGCTCCTGGCCGCCGCGGACGACCACGCCGAGGCCCGCCGCCGTCTCGACGCCGCTCGTCGCGCCGCCGGCGTCGCACCCGTCCACCGGATGGCCGCCGCGGCGACGCTCGGCCACCAACGGGCCGCGGCTGCGGCCGACAAAGCCACGTCGAGGGCGGCCGAGCAGCTCGGTCTCCTGCTGGTCGACGAGGACACCGTGGCGCGCGCCGTCGAGGAGGCCGTCGACGCCGCGGCCCGGGTGCGGGCAGCACTTCCGGTCGAGGAGCTGGCGCGATCGCTCACCGTCGACATCGCGGACGCCACGCGAAGCCGCGCCCTGCTGGACACACGCCTCGGCGAGCTCACCGGCGAGCGCGCTGCCCTGCCGGGCCTCGTGACCGACCTGCGCGCCGAGCTGGCCGACGCGCGCACGGCGACGCAGGACGTCGTGGTCCTGACGACACGGCTCGAGGACCTGGAGTCGAGACTCGCCTCCCATGCCCAGGCCGACCTCCTCGACGCAGAGCTCTCGGTCGCCCGCACCGCCCTCGACGCGGCCAGGACGACCGCCACACGGCACCGGGAGGAGTGGCTCGACCTGCGTGAGGCCCGCTTGGACGGGATGGCCGCGGAGATCGCCGGCTCGCTCGCGGTGGGTGCCTGCTGCCCTGTCTGCGGTTCCGCCGAGCACCCCCACCGGGCGAGCCCCGCCCCCGATGCACCCGACGCACTCGCGGAGAAGGCAGCGCTGAAGGCGCTCGACGACGCCAAGTCGACCGAGCACGTCCACGACGAGCTCGTCCGGGACCTGACCACCCGACTCGCCGTCGCCCGCGGCAGCGCCGGTGACGTTCCTGCACAGACGCTCCGCGAGGAGCGGACCCAGGTCCGCTCCGACCTCGACCGGCTCGCGGCAGTCGCGGGTCGCGCCGAGGCTCTCGAGGGGCGGCTCGAGAAGGCCGAGGCGGACCGCGAGCGGCTCACCGAGGCCGTCGCGACCGTGGAGCTGGAGGCACGCACGCTCGACGCCACCATCCGCGCCAAGGAGGGCGACCTCGCCGCCGCCCGCTCCGACCTGCAGGACCTGCTCGCCGGGAGCGGCGCGTCCGACCTGTCCGACCTGCTCGAGCTGCACCTCGCGAGGGTGGAGTCGGGCCGTCGGGCCGCCCAGGCGCTCGACGACCTCGCCGCGGCCCGGGCCGCCCTCGACGAGTCCGCCCGCGAGCTCGGTGCCGCCACCGGGGAGGCCGGCTTCGACTCTCCCGACGACGCCATGGCTTCGGTGTTGCCCCCGCACGAGATCGACGCGCTGGACCGGTCGGTCGCCGACCACCAGCACCGGCTCGCCAGTGTCGCGACGGTGCTCGACGAGCCCGGCGCCCGCGAGCTCGCCGCCACCGCATCGCCCGACCTGCCGGCGCTGGAGTCGGTGCACGGGGCGACGCTCGCCGCGCTCGGAGAGGTGCGCTCCCGCGAGGCCGTCTGGGCGGTCAGGTCCCAGCGACTCACGACACTGGTGACCGAGCTCTCGAGCGCGCTGGACGACTGGTCCCCGGTGCGCGAGGCGCTCGAGCTGACGTCGGGGCTCGCTTCCTTCGTCGACGGCAAGGCTCCCGACAACCGGCTCCAGATGCGACTGTCCGCCTACGTGCTGGCCTACCGGCTCGCCCAGGTCGTGGCTGCCGCCAACGAACGGCTGGCCGGGATGAGCGACCAGCGCTACTCCCTCGAGCACACCGGGCGACGCGGCGCGGGTGAGACCCGCGGCGGCCTGAGCCTCCTCGTCCGCGACGACTGGTCCGGCGAGGCCCGCGACCCGGCCACTCTCTCCGGTGGCGAGACGTTCGTCGTGTCGCTCGCCCTCGCGCTCGGCCTCGCCGACGTCATCACCCAGGAGGCCGGCGGCGCCGACCTCGACACGCTCTTCGTCGACGAGGGGTTCGGCTCGCTCGACGCCGACACGCTGGACGACGTGATGGACACCCTCGACTCCCTACGCGACGGCGGCCGGGTCGTGGGTGTCGTCAGCCACGTCGCCGAGATGCGCGACCGGATCCCGACCCAGCTGAGGGTGACCAAGTCCCGGCGCGGCTCGACCCTGGCCGTCGTCCGTTGACCTGCCCCGCCCGACGGTCCGGCCTATAGTCGGCTGGTGACCTTCGATGTCACCGCAGACGCCTACGGCCGGTTCATGGGTCGCTTCTCCGAGCCCCTCGCCGACCTCTTCGTCGACTGCGCCCCGACGCGGCCCGGGTCGCGCGCCCTCGACGTCGGGTGCGGTGCGGGTGCGTTGACGCAGCGGCTCGTGGACCGGCTCGGCTCCGAGCAGGTCTGCGCAGTCGATCCGTCCGCCTCGTTCGTCGCCGCCACCAGGCAGCGGTTCCCGGACGTCGACGTACGCTCCGCTTCGGCCGAGCAGCTCCCCTTCCCCGATGCCACCTTCGACGTCGTGCTCGCCCAGCTGGTCGTGCACTTCATGGCAGACCCCGTCCAGGGCCTGCGCGAGATGGCGCGGGTCGCCCGGCCCGGCGGGACGATCGCCGCGTGCGTGTGGGACCACGCCGGGGGCGGCGGCCCGCTCTCCTCGTTCTGGCAGGCGGTCCACGAGATCGACCCGGACGCCGCGGGCGAGGGCGACCTGCCGGGCGCCCACGAGGGACACCTCGCCGAGCTCTGCGCCGAGGCCGGCCTCGGTGACATCGCCAGCAGCACGCTGACGGTCACCGTCGGGTTCCCGTCGTTCGACGACTGGTGGGAGCCGTTCACCCTGGGGGTCGGACCTGCCGGCGCGCACGTGGCAAGGCTGGACGACGCCGGGCGCGCGCTACTGCGTGACCGCTGCGAGCAGCTGCTGCCTCCCTCTCCCTTCCGGATCCAGGCGTCGGCGTGGTGCGTACGGGCCCGGGCCTGACCTGACCAGCCTCGACCCGGGCACAAGCGGACCCAATCGGACATCGTCTGAGGGGCCTCAGTCGGGATCTGAGGGGTTTCTCCGGATGCCCCGACCCATCCTCAGGGAGCAGAGTCATCCCATCAGCCACCTACACCCCAGGAGGGGGACTCTGATGATCAAGACCTCTCTCGTACGCTACGGCGCCGCAGCTTTGGTTTCAGGCTTCGCATCACTCGCGATGGCCTTCCCGGCCGCCGCAAACACAGCCCCTGACGTCCCTCTCAACGGGACTGGGGACGGGACCTCCTATGTCCAGCCGGTTCAGTCCCCGACCCCCACCTCGGAGAACGGCTGGGCCGAGTTCCTGGCCGGTGCAGGCGGGGGCATCGCCCTGGTCGGACTGGTCGCCGCGGCAGTGGCTGGTACGCGACACCGGTCGCACCACTCGGCTCACCCCGCGTGATTCCTCCAGCGGCGCACTGCGAAGGTTCCGGATTCGTCCGGGACCTTCGCTCTGTCGGCCGCCCTCGGCAGGCCGATCTCAGAAGGGGCCGTCCACGTTCACGGTCGGGATCCCGCCACCAGCTCTCGCGATGACGGCCACGGACACGATGTCCGTCGGGTTGCTCTCCCGGTGCACGGTGAAGGCCGGGACGTGGACGAAGTCACCGGCCTCGGCATCCAGGTAGCCCTCGAAGCCCTCGAACTCCAGACGCAGCACGCCCGACACGACGTACAGGCTCGACTCGTTGCGGTCGTGGTGGTGCCATCCCGAGACGGAACCGGGCTGGGTCTCGACACGACCCGCCCACAGCGTGGGGATCTCGAAGGCTCTCCTGCGCAGCATGCCGGGCGAGGGGTCGGCGGCGATCAGCTCGGCCGCCCTGATCACACGGATGGGCTCACTCATGACGCCATTCTGCTCCTGCCCGGATACATCGAGTCAGGGGTCGAAGGTCCGGAAATGGGTGGCGGCCATCCGATAGGTTCGCCGTCATGAGTGGTCTCCCCGACGGGTCACCGGGCATCGACCCGACCTTCACCTCGCTCCCCTACCGCGATCTCGGCGACGTGGCGCTGTCCCGGGCCCGGGAGCTCGGGGTGAGCCACGCCGACTTCCGGTTCGAGCGGATCCGCTACCAGCACCTCGGCGTGCGCGACGGGGTCCTGCAGGGCGCCAGCGACCACGAGGACCTCGGCTTTGCCGTGCGCGTCATCCACCACGGTGCCTGGGGGTTCGCCTCCGGCGTCATCCCCACGCCCGAGGAAGCGGTCCGGGTGGCCGACATGGCCGTGGCGGTCGCGCTGGTGGCCGCGGAGATGACGAGCAGCCCCGTCGAGATCGCGCCGGAGCCGGTGTACGACGACGTCACCTGGGTATCGGCGTACGACGTGAACCCGCTCGACGTGCCGATCGCCGAGAAGGCGGCCCTGCTCATCGACTGGACCAACCGGCTGCGCACCGGTGCCGCCGTCGACCACGCGTCGGCCGACCTCCAGCAGGTGCAGGAGAACAAGTACTACGCCGACCTCACCGGCACCCGCACCACGCAGCAGCGGGTGCGGCTGCAGCCCGGCTTCGAGGCCATGGGCGCCGGTGCCGACACGTTCGACTCGATGGCGAGCATCGCGCCCCCGGTCGGCCGCGGCTGGGAGTACCTCACCGACGGCAGCTACGACTGGGACGACGAGATCGAGCAGGTCCCCGAGCTGCTGGCTGAGAAGCTGAAGGCACCGAGCATCGAGGCGGGAAGCTACGACCTGGTCATCCACCCGTCGAACCTCTGGCTGACGATCCACGAGTCGATCGGGCACGCCACCGAGCTGGACCGGGCGCTCGGCTACGAGGCCAACTACGCAGGCACCTCGTTCGCGACGTACGACAAGCTCAACACGCTGCAGTACGGCTCCCCCGTCATGAACGTCACCGGCGACCGGACCGTGGAGCACGGGCTCGCGACCATCGGCTACGACGACGAGGGCGTCCAGACCCAGAGCTGGGACATCGTCCGCGACGGGGTGCTGGTCGGCTACCAGCTGGACCGGGCGATGGGCCAGATGAAGCCCGAGCTGAACGGCGGGCGTTCCAACGGCTGCGCCTACGCCGACTCCTCCGGCCACATCCCCATCCAGCGGATGGCCAACGTCTCGCTGCAGCCGGCGGCGGACGGCCCCTCGACCGATGAGCTGATCGGTCGGGTGGAGCGCGGGATCTACGTCGTCGGTGACAAGTCCTGGTCGATCGACATGCAGCGGTTCAACTTCCAGTTCACCGGCCAGCGGTTCTACAAGATCGCCGACGGCGAGCTGGTCGGCCAGGTCCGCGACGTCGCCTACCAGGCCACGACCACGGAGTTCTGGAACTCCATGGAGGCCGTCGGGGGTCCCCAGACCTGGCAGCTCGGCGGCGCGTTCAACTGCGGCAAGGCTCAGCCCGGGCAAGTGGCGAGCGTCAGCCACGGCTGTCCCACCTCGCTGTTCCGCGGGGTCAACATCCTCAACACGAACGACGAGGCAGCGCACTGATGGCTTCCCAGACCAGCACGACCATGACGCCCCAGTCCCTGGTGGACCACGCGGTCGCGACGTCGATGGCCGACGACTGCATCGTCATCGTCCGCGACTCCACCAGCGCCAACCTCCGCTGGGCCAACAACACGCTGACCACCAACGGGGTGATGCACGGCATCAGCGTCACCGTGATCTCGTTCGTCCGGACCGCGGAGGGCACCGCCACCGGCTCGGTGACCGGCAGTGCGACGTCCCAGGCCCAGGTGAGCGCCCTCGTCGAGGCCGCCGACGCGGCCGCACGCGCCGCGTCGCCCGCCGAGGACGCCAACGACCTGGTCCGCGACGCGGTCTCCGACTCCTGGGACGACGAGCCGGTCCCCACCGACATCCACGTGTACGACACGTTCGCGCCGGCTCTGGGCGAGGCGTTCCGTCGCTCGTCGTCCTCCGGTCGGGTGCTCTACGGCTTCGTCAACCACGAGGTCACCACGACGTACCTCGGCTCCACCACCGGGCTGCGCCTGCGCCACGTCCAGCCGACCGGTCACTACGCCTGCACCGGAAAGACCGCCGACCTCTCCCAGAGCGCCTGGGTGGGCGGGGCGACCCGCGACTTCGCGGACGTCGACGCCCTGGGCCTCGAGGCGACGCTCGAGCAGCGCCTCGGCTGGGGTGCGCGCCGCGTGGCCCTCCCGGCCGGTCGCTACGACACGATCCTGCCGCCCAGTGCCGTGGCCGACCTGATGATCGACGCCTACTGGTACGCCGGCGCCCGGGTCGCGCACGAGGGCCAGTCGGTCTACAGCAAGCGCGGCGTCGGCACCCGGATCGGCGACACGATCACGAAGCAGGGCGTCAACCTCTTCTCCGACCCGTCGTACGCCGGCCTCGAGTGCGCGCCGTTCGCCCTCGCGACGTCGTCGAGCAACGAGGAGTCGGTCTTCGACAACGGCCTCGCGCTGGGTCGCACCGACTGGATCCGCGACGGTGAGCTGACCTCGCTGCTGCAGACCCGCCACTCGGCCACGATGACCGGACAGCCGGTGACGCCGATGATCGACAACCTGGTGCTCACCGTGGACGGAGCCTCGGGCAGCATCGACGACCTCGTCGCCGGCACGGAGCGAGGGTTGCTGCTCACCTGTCTCTGGTACATCCGCGAGGTCGACAAGCAGAGCCTGCTGCTCACGGGGCTCACCCGCGACGGGGTCTACCTGGTCGAGAACGGCGAGATCACCGGGCTCGTCAACAACTACCGCTTCAACGAGAGCCCGATCGACCTGCTGCGGCGCTTCTCGCACGCCTCGCAGACCGAGCCGAGCTTCAGCCGCGAGTGGGGCGACGACTACTTCTCGCGCACGGCCACGCCCGCGCTGCGGGTGCCGGACTTCAACATGTCGAGCGTGTCCCAGGCGCAGTAGGCCTCACCTGAACCTGGCGTCCACCATCGCGCGTCGGAGGTCCCTCCACGCATCGTCGAACGCCAGGTCCAGCTCGTCGGCGCGGCCCTGCTCCCGGGCATTCAGCCGCGCATAGGTGAAGCCGCTCTCCCCCGCGGCGACAGCATCCGCCGAGAGCGCGACGAGGTCGGCCCTGCTCATCACGGTGTCCTGGCGCTCACCCAGCAGCGCCGTGATCCGCGTGGCGGCCTTGCCCAGGCGCTTCGCGTCCCGTCCCCAGACCGGCTCCAGCGACTCCGCCGCGTAGCGCAGTCGCTTCGCCGCCTTGCGGACCTCGTGGAACGCCCGGTCACGGTCCTCGGCCCCGTCCAGCGCCTCGACCCGGCGGCGCAGCCGCCTCCAGTCCTCCCGGACCAGGTCGGGCACCACGTCACGGGCGTCCCGCCCGGCGAGGTCGGTCCAGGGCGGCACGACGACGAGCCGCTCCAGCGCCACGAGCAGGTCGCGGTGCCTCGCCGACTCCAGCGTCGTGGCCACCTCCGCGACGGCCACGGCCCGGAGCGCGTCGTACGACGCCTCGATGCGCCGCTGCACCGGGCCGACGACGTCGTCCTCGTCGCCCACCAGCGCCGTCAGCCGGTCCCGGACGACCTGGGAGTCCCGGGCTGAGCCGAGGGCCGTGCCCAGCCAGCGCAGCTCTTCGCGCAGCGGCTCGGTGACGGCGGGCTCGAGGAGCGGCCGGTAGGTCGCCAGGGCGCTCCTCAGCTTTCGGCAGGCGACCCGCGCCTGGTGCACGTCGCCGTCCCGGCCGCGTCGGATCCGTCCGTCCCGCCGGACCAGCTCGGCGACCTGCTCGGCCAGCCGCCGATGAGCGACCAGTGCCACCGGGTTCCTCGGTCCGGGCTCCAGCGCCGCGTCAGGCACCGGGCCGGGAGGGCCCTCGCCGTGGGCGACCGTCGCCGTCATGACCACCTCCGGGTCGACCGAGTACGACCAAGCGTGCACCCCGGGCGCCATCGAGCCAAGCGATTCCTGAAGCGGGCCGACCGCGGCGGTCTGGACCGGTGCGCGGATCGCCGGGGGTCGTGCAACCGGAGCGGCTGCCCGGTCGTATCCCCCTCGATCATCGACACCGAGACCAGGAGCACGACCATGCGTACCATCCACACCTCCCTCGCCACCCTCGCGACCGCGACGCTGATCGCGCTCGGCACCGCCGGACCGGCGACCTCGGTGACTGCCGAGGCCCGCGCCGCCACGTCGACCACCACCCACGAGCGCGGGATCGTGCTGGAGTGCACGGGCCGGCTCGCCGGCAAGCACGTCTTCACGAGCCTCTACGAGAACGACGCCTACGTGAACGTCATCCAGGTCGTCATCGGCGACGACGGGACCGGCGCCTCACGCGAGGTCGAGCGGGGGTTCCTCGACGACGGCCAGGTGCGCGGCAGCGTCAGGGTCGACGGGAGGCGGGCCCTCGTCACCGGCACCGCGCACCGGGTAGGCGAGCGGCTCCCCGTCCACGAGGAGTACGACGACGCCGGCCAGCACATCACGGTCGACGGCTACCACCGCCGCCTCGCGAACGACCTGGTCCTGACCTACGCGGGCCGGACCCGGCCGCTCACCTGCGACACGGCGTTCGCCTTCAACCTGCAGGTCACCAGGGAGGACGTCACCCAGTGACGGGACGGCCCGGATGTCCCCCGGGAACGGGGGCGTCCGGGTCGTACGGCGTCCGCGTGTAGATGAACGTCGCGATGTCCAGGTGGCTGACCGAGCCGTCCCCGCGGCGTACGACGTGGAGCTCCTCGCCGGCATGGTGGCCGGCAGTCCCCACGACCCGGCCGTCGACGACGGCGAAGCGGTACTTCTCGACGGCGTCCTTGCGCGCGACGAGCTCGCCGCCCTCGAGCGTGAAGACGAAGGGTGTGTTGCCCCAGTGCCAGACGCCCAGCGCGTCGGCCAGCTCGACCGGCACCGTCTGGTTCGGCGTCCACGGCGTCGCGATCGTCGGCTCGCTCCGCTCGAGCTCCTCGAGCAGGGTGACCACCAGGTCTCCCGGTGCGATCCCGGTCGTGGCGTTCGTGAGCACCACGGCTCCGGTGCGTCGGGCCCGGTCGACGAAGCACCCCGCGAGGAAGCCCGGCATCGACCCGGTGTGGCCGACGAGCATCCCCGAGCCGCCCGCGATCAGCTGGAAGCCGAGCCCGTGTGCGTAGCCGAGGGCGTCGTGCCGGTCGCCCGACTGGGGGTGCGACGCGTCGAGCAGCCACTCGCGCGAGAGCACATCGGCGTGGCCGTCGAGCAGGAACGCGTTGTACGTCGCCAGGTCGGTGATGGTCGCCCACACCTGTCCGGCCGGCGCCATCGCGCCCGTGTCCGTGGCCGGCTCGTCGACGAGCGTGCCGGCGTAGGGGTGGACGCTGTAGCCCTGCGCCGCCGCACCCTCCGGGAGGTACGACGTGCGCCCCATGCCCAGCGGGTCGAGGATCCGGGTCCGCACGCACTCCCACCAGGAGGCGTCGTGCAGCCGGGCCACGACCTCGCCCAGCAGCCCGTAGGCGAGGTTGGAGTAGTGGAACTGCCGCAGGGCAGGGAATACCGCACCCGAGCCGTCGTTGGCGGCGGCCAGCTCGTCGAACGACAGCCCCGCCGAACGCTCCCACCAGGAGCCCGCCGGCTCGGCCTGCATGCCGGAGTTGTGCGCCAGCAGGCTGCGGATGGTGCTGTCGGCGTAGCCGACGTCGCCCAGCACGACCGACGCACGCTCGTCGAGGTCCAGTCGTCCGTCACGGACGAGCTGGAGCACGAGCACCGCGGTCATCGTCTTGGTGATCGAGCCGATCCGGAACTGCACGTCCAGCGGGTCGTGGCCGGGCACAGGCTCCGCGCCGTACGCACCCAGCCACGCGGGTGCCCCGTCGCGGAGGACCCCGGCCACCACCGAGGGCAGGCGGCCCGAGGCCTGTGCCGCCGCGAGCCGGGCGCCCAGCCGGTGCGCGGTGACCGGAGCCACCTCGCTCATTCGGCGAAGGCCTCGGGCGGCGGGCAGGCGCACACGAGGTTGCGGTCGCCGTAGGCCTGGTCGATGCGGGCCACCGGCGGCCAGTACTTGTCCGGGTCGATGCCGGCCGGGAAGACCGCGAGCTCGCGCGAGTACGCGCGGTCCCACTCGCCGACCAGCGCGCGCGACGTGTGCGGAGCACCCCGCAGCGGCGACCCTTCCGGGGTCCACTCCCCCGCACCGACGCGGTCGATCTCGGCCTTGATCGCGATCATGGCGTCGCAGAAGCGGTCGATCTCGGCGAGGTCCTCGGACTCGGTCGGCTCCACCATCAGCGTCCCCGCCACCGGGAACGACATGGTCGGTGCGTGGAAGCCGTAGTCGACGAGCCGCTTCGCGACGTCGTCCACCGTGACACCGGTGTCCTTGGTCAGACCGCGGACGTCGAGGATGCACTCGTGGGCGACGAGCCCGCCGTGGCCCTTGTAGAGCACGGGGTAGTGCTCGCCGAGCCGGGCCGCCACGTAGTTCGCCGACAGCACCGCGGCCGCGGTCGCCTTCGTCAGTCCTTCGGCACCCATCAGCCGGATGTAGGCCCACGAGATCGGCAGGATCCCGGCCGAGCCGTACGGCGCCGCGCTGATCGGGCCGATCCCCTGCCGCTTCGACTCCTCCGGGTGCATCGCGTGCGACGGGAGGTACGGCGCCAGGTGGGCGCGCACCGCGACCGGCCCGACGCCGGGACCACCGCCACCGTGCGGGATGCAGAACGTCTTGTGCAGGTTCAGGTGCGACACGTCGCCACCGAACTCGCCGGGCTTCGCGTAGCCGAGCAGCGCGTTGAGGTTTGCGCCGTCGACGTAGACCTGGCCGCCGTGTCCGTGCACGATCTCGCACAGCTCGGCGATCGTGTCCTCGTAGGCCCCGTGCGTGGACGGGTAGGTCACCATGATCGCGGCGAGGTCCTGCGCGTGCTCGTCGCACTGCCTGCGCAGGTCGTCGAGGTCGATGGCGCCGTCGTCGGCGGCCTTGACCACGACCACCCGCATGCCGGCCATCACCGCGGAGGCCGCGTTGGTGCCGTGCGCCGAGGACGGGATCAGGCAGATGTTGCGGGCCGCCTCGCCGTTGGCGCGGTGGTAGGCGCGGATCGCGAGCAGGCCGGCGAGCTCACCCTGCGAGCCGGCGTTCGGCTGGATCGAGACCTGGTCGTAGCCGGTGACCTCGGCCAGCCAGCCCTCGAGCTCTCCGATGAGGTGCCGGTAGCCGGCCGCGTCCTCGGCCGGGGCGAACGGGTGCAGGTCGGCGAATCCGGCCAGCGAGACCGGCTCCATCTCGGTGGTGGCGTTGAGCTTCATCGTGCAGGAGCCGAGCGGGATCATCCCGCGGTCCAGGGCGTAGTCACGCGCCGACAGCATGCGCAGGTAGCGCAGCATCGCGGTCTCGCTGTGGTGGCTCGAGAACACCTCGTGGGTCAGGTACGGCGTCTCGCGACGCAGCGTGTCGGGCAGCGCGTCCCCGGCGGCCTGGTCGATCGCACTGATGTCGACGGCGGCGTCGCCGCTCACCACTCCGAAGGCGCGCAGCACGCTGATCAGGGTCGAGTGGGTGGTCGTCTCCGAGGTGGAGATCCCGACCCGGTCCTCGTCGATGAGTCGCAGCTGGAGCCCGTAGGTGCGCGCGGCCGACACGACGTCCGCGGCACGGCCGGGAACTGCGACGGTGAGCGTGTCGAAGAACTGGTCGTTCTCGACGACGACGCCACCATCGGTCAATGCCTGGGCGAGCACCGCGGCGTAGCGGTGGGTCCGGGTCGCGATCGAGCGGAGCCCCTCGGGGCCGTGGTAAACGGCGTACATCGAGGCCACGACCGCGAGCAGCACCTGGGCGGTGCAGATGTTGGAGGTCGCCTTGTCGCGACGGATGTGCTGCTCACGCGTCTGGAGCGCGAGGCGGTAGGCGCGCCGCCCCTCCGCGTCGACCGAGACCCCGACCAGGCGACCCGGCAGGTGCCGCTCCAGCCCGGCGGCGACCGCCATGTAGCCCGCGTGCGGGCCGCCGTAGAACAGCGGGACGCCGAAGCGCTGCGACGAGCCCACGACCACGTCGGCACCCAGGGCGCCCGGGGCCTCGAGCAGCGTCAGGGCCAACAGGTCGGCCGACACCACGGCGAGCGCGTTGCGGGCGTGCGCCTCCTCGATGACCGGGCGGGGGTCGAGGATCCGTCCCGAGGCCCCGGGGTACTGCACGAGGACCCCGGACAGCTCACCGTCGGGAAGTCCCTGGGTCAGGTCGGCCACGACCACGTCGATGCCCATCGCCTCGGCGCGGGTGCGGACCACGTCGATCGTCTGCGGCAGCGCGTCCGCGTCGACGACGAACGGGCCGGACGCCTTCCGGTTCCCGCGGCGCACCAGCGTCATCGCCTCAGCGGCGGCGGTGCCTTCGTCGAGCAGGGAGGCGTTGGCGGTCGGCAGACCGGTGAGGTCGCCGATCACGGTCTGGAAGTTCAGCAGCGCCTCGAGCCGTCCCTGGGAGATCTCGGGCTGGTACGGCGTGTAGGCGGTGTACCAGCTCGGGTCCTCGAGCACGTTGCGTCGGATGACCGCCGGCGTGATCGTGGCGTGGTAGCCGAGGCCGATCATCGCCTCGCCGGGGTGGTTGGCCGCGGCGATGGCCCGCAGCTCGCGGGAGGCGGCCTCCTCGGTCAGGGGCGCCGGCAGGTCGAGGTCGGCGGCGGCCCGGATCCCGCCGGGGACGGCAGCTTCCATCAGCTCGGCGAGCGAGGAGAAGCCGAGCCGCTCCAGCATCGTGGCGACGTCAGCGGGACGCAGGCCGATGTGGCGGTCGACGAACGGCAGGGCCGCGTCGAGGTCGGACAGGCTGGGGTGGTCAGACACGGAGGTGGCTCCTCTGATCGGGGTCGATCGGGACACCTCCCCCTCTGTCAGCCACCGCCACGCGTGGCGCAGCCACCTTCAGAGTTGCCTCGTCCGCACGGTCCTGGCGCCTGAGAGGTTCCGGGGAGGATTTGCCCCTTCGGCGCTCCGCCCGAGCTCGCACCCGAGAGGAGACTCTCCCGTGCGGGATTGTCAGCGCGGCCAATCTATCAGGGGCACCCCTCTCCCCCGGGAATCGCAACGGCCCGTCACCCCTGGGGGCAACGGGCCGTCGAAGACCGTGAAGGGCTTCTGTCAGCCGGCCGATCGCGCGGCGCGACGGGCGGCGAGCTCGTCGTTGGCGGACGGTGCTGCGGCGTCGTCCGCGGTTCGCTCGCTGGGCAGCTCGGCGAGGGTGCCCTCGATCTCCTGCCAGACACCACCGATCGCGATGCCGAAGACGCCCTGCCCACCCTGGAGCAGGTCGATGATCTCGTCGTTGCTGGTGCACTCGTAGACCGAGGCGCCGTCACTCATCAGGGTGACGCGGGTCAGGTCGTCGGTGCCGCGAGCGCGCAGGTGCTGGACCGCGGTGCGGATCTGCTGCAGCGAGATGCCCGCGTCGAGCAGCCGCTTGATCACCTTGAGGATCAGGATGTCCCGGAAGGAGTAGAGGCGCTGGGTGCCCGAGCCGGTCGCACCGCGCACGGTGGGCTCGACCAGGCCGGTGCGGGCCCAGTAGTCGAGCTGGCGGTAGGTGATCCCGGCTGCACTGCAGGCCGTGGGGCCCCGGTAGCCCGTGTCGCTCGGAAGCGTGGACACGTCGTCGGTGAAGAGGAGACCCTGCTCCTGTGCTGCCTCGGCAGCCAACACCGCCTCGGCGTTGCCCAGTTCCTGCTCGTTTTCCTTCACACGGTCCTCCGCGGGTCTACTCCGTGATCCGCAACTCCGTGGGGGAAGTGCGGAGACCCGGACATCGGGCAACCACAACAGTGGAGTTACAACAGAGACAGTTCAAGGTAAGCCTCAGGATGAGGGTGGTCAACGACGTCGCGGGCGTGTCGTAACCCTCAACCTCTACTTGAGGTTCACGGTTGAGCCTCGATCAGGAATCGGTGGGAGCGTCGAAGTCCTCGGGCGTCACCTGGTCGAGGAACTCGCGGAACTTCTCGACCTCGTCCTCCTGCTCGGCCGGCACGGCGAGGCCGCAGTCGTCGAGGACCTCCTCGGCACACAGGATCCGGCTGCCCGTGCGGAGCGCGAGGGCGATCGAGTCGGACGGCCGGGCGCTGATCTCCGCACCGGAGCCGAGCACCAGGGTCGCGAAGAATACGCCGTCCTTCACCTCGGTGATCCGCACCTCGGTGAGCACGTTGCCGGTCGCCTCCAGCACGTCCTTCATCAGGTCGTGGGTCAGCGGCCGCGGCGGGATCACACCCTGCTGGGCGAACGCGATGGCGGTGGCCTCGACGGCCCCGATCCAGATCGGCAGGTAACGCTCCCCCGAGACCTCGCGCAGCAGGACGATCGGCTGGTTCGAGGGCATCTCGACCCGGACTCCCATGACATCAACTTCGCGCACGACATCACCCTACTCCCGCGGTGATGGGGACTCGGGCGGTGTACGGCGAGGGTCTCAGCTGGAGCGCAGACCGATCTTGACGAGGGTCGCGTGCAACCGCACCGAGAGCGCCGCGATCTCGCTGACAGCCTCCTCGGCGCGTCCCTTCGCGGCGGCATCGCGGCTGCGCTTGTGCGGGGCGACGATCTGCTCCACGAGCCCGACCTCGCGGTCCGCCGAGGTCTTGAAGGCCCGCAGGTGCCGGGGCTCGAAGCCGAAGTCGGCCAGCTCCCGCGCGGTCTTGGCGACGACCAGGGCATCGGTGTCGTAGTGGCCGGTCCCGGGGCGAGCGCTGATCAGGGCGTACTGCTCGAGCTGGTCGAGGAGCTCCTCGGAGATCTCGGCGATCTTGACCAGCTCGCGCCGGGAGAGCCGCAGGTTGTCGCGCCGGTTGAACGACTCTGCGCTCGGCAGGCCATCGGCCGCGAGCGCGACGTTGGGCACGGTCGGCACCACCGCGTCGATCGGCGGCGGTTCGAGCCCGCGGTCGATGGCATCGAGGTGCTCGCCGATCACCTTCAGCGGCAGGTAGTGGTCACGCTGCATGCGCAGCACATAGCGCAGGCGCTCGACGTCCTCCGGGGAGAACTTGCGATAGCCCGACGGCGTCCGCTCGGGCTTGATCAGCCCCTTGTCCTCGAGGAAGCGGATCTTGGGGATGGTGATCCCGGGGTACTCGGGGCGCAGTCGATCGAGGACCTCGCCGATGTTCATCCGTGCCCGGGACGGACCCGAGGCGGCGACCGTGGGCACCATGCTCAGGCGCTCGCGTGTCCGGAGAAGAAGACCAGACGGTACTTGCCGATCTGGACCTCGTCGCCGTCCTTGAGCTGGACCCGGTCGATGCGGTCGCGGTTGACGTAGGTCCCGTTGAGGCTGCCCACGTCACTCACCGTGAAGGTGTCGCCCGTGCGGTGGAACTCGGCGTGCCGGCGCGAGACCGTCACGTCGTCGAGGAAGATCTCGCTGTCGGGATGGCGTCCCGCGGTCACCACGTCCGCGTCGAGCAGGAACCGGCTGCCGGAACCGGGGCCACGCTGCACCACCAGGAGCGCATGGCCGGACGGCAGGGCGTCCACGGCCGCGGCGTCGACGGCGTTGAGCTGACGGTCCGACGTGTCAGCCTTCTCGCCACCCAGCCCGATCGCGATCGTGGCGGTCGACTCGCTCGCGGGCTCGGACGTGGCCGGGCTCTCGCTGCTCGCCAGCCGCGTACCGCACTGGGAGCAGAAGCGGGCGTCGTCGGGGTTCTGCTTGCCACACGCTGTGCAGAACGGCATCGATCATCCTCCGGAATCGGTCGTCGCCGCCCCCTGCCGGCCAGCAGGCAACCCTCAAGGCCGGGTTGAGGTTGACGGTTGGCCCAAACCTATCAGTCGGCAGGGGGTGCGCAGGGTGGACGCGCGAAGCTCGCGGCTCAGGCGCCGACCGAGGAGCGGTACGCCGCCGCGTCGAGCAGGGTGTCGAGCTGCCCGGCGTCCGCCGGCACGACCTCGAACAGCCACCCGCCGCCGTACGGATCGGTGTTGACCAGCTCGGGGGTGGCGTCCAGGGAGTCGTTGCGCGACACGACCTCGCCGGTGACCGGGGCATAGATGTCGCTCACCGACTTGGTCGACTCCAGCTCACCGCAGGTGCTACCGGCCTCGATGCTGTCCCCCACCTCGGGCAGGGACACGTAGACGATGTCGCCGAGCGCGTCCTGCGCGTAGTGGGTGATCCCGATCCGGACGGAGCCCTCGTGCTCACCGGGCGTGCGCAGCCACTCGTGCTCGGCGGTGTACTTCAGGTCGTCGGGGTACAAGGCTTCTCCTGACGGTGAACGAGTGCGGGGTGCACCTGACGAGGGGCAGGCTACTGCCCCTCATCGGGCTGTGCGTACTGAGGTTGCTCGGCTTCACGGACGCTCTCGATGTCGATCGACTCGAGCTCGTCGACCTCGACCTCGGCACCGTCCTCCTTGAGGTGCTCGATCGGGCCCCGGGGGAACACCAGCGCCCCGGCGAGGGTGTGCGGCTCGCCGATCACGTCGACGACGTACGGCGAGGAGAGCAGGGTGCCGTCGAGGTAGATCCCGCCCACGGCGTCCTCGAGTGCGCTCTGCGCGATGATCCGCACCTGCCCGTTGAACTGCATCGCCTCGGCGCCCGCGGTGCGGAGCTCCTCGACCATGTCCAGCAGGGAGTCGATGTCGACCGGGCCATCGGTCTCCGTGATGGTGATCCGGATCCCGGGCCCGGTGACCGGGACCAGCCCGGCGAGGATGCTGAGCGTGTCCGAGCGCTCCTTGGCCTGGGCCAGCGCCGCCTGCCGGGCGTCCGTGCTGGACTGGAGGTCCCGGCGGGTCGCCTCGAGCCGGTCGATCTCGGCCTGGGCCCGCTGGCTGGTGCCTGCGAGGCCGTTGAGGACGTCGATCAGGTCCTGCTCCCGGTAGCCGGCGTACGTGTCGTCGACCTCGTTCGCCCGCACCTGGGTGATGCCAGCGAAGCCGACCACCGCGAGCAGCACCCCCACGACCGCCTGGCCACGGGTCGGCTTCATCAACGCCTCGAACAGGCGCTGCCGTCCGGACGGGCGCTGCGTCTCAGGCATGGAACAGGTGCCGTCGGATCGCGGCGACGTTGGAGAAGATCCGGATTCCGAGGACCACGATCACGCCGGTCGAGAGCTGGCCGCCGACGCCCAGCTTGTCGCCGAGGTAGACGATCGCGGCCGCGATGACGACGTTGCTGAAGAACGAGACGACGAAGACCTTGTCGTCGAAGATGCCGTCGAGGTAGGCACGCAGGCCACCGAAGACGGCGTCCAGCGAGGCCACGACGGCAATGGGCAGGTAGGGCTCCACGCTGAGCGGCACGTCGGGCTGGAAGATCAGCCCCAGGACGATGCCGACCAGCAGGCCCAGCGCGGCGATCACGGCTTGGTCTCCTCGTTCATGTGCTTGTCCTGGTTCTCCTCGGCCGTTCCGGCCCGCACGGACCGGAGCTGGCGGAGCCTGGCCGCCGGCAGCGACAGGGACTCCTCATTGTGCATCTCGAACACGAAGCCCAGCTGGTTGACCAGGTTGAACCACTCCTGGCCGTGCGTGGTGTCGAGAAGATTGGCCTGCAGGGTCTGTGTGTTCCCGATCGCGAGCACGGTGTACGGCGGCGACAGGGGCCTGCTGTTCACGTGGATGGCCACGCCGACGTTGCGGATCGAGCTGAGCACCGTCAGTCGCTGTCCGTTGATCGCTATCGCCTCGGCACCGGCGTTCCACAGGCCGTCGACCAGGATCGCCAGGTCCTCGTCGCGCACGACCTGGGTCGCGTCACCGTCCGGCGCGTCGTCCACCGAGATCCGCACCCCCTCGCCGGTGACGGCGACGAAGCCGGTGCGCACCTCGATCCGGCGCAGGCGCGTCAGCGAGCTCTGCTCGGTCCGGGTGAGCTGGCGCAGCTGGTCCTCGAGGCCGACGTTGCGCTGGCGAAGCCGCACGATGTCGTCCTGCATCCTGGAGACCGACTCGCGCCGGTCGACGATCTGCGAGACGAGGGTGGCGCGGCTGGCGTCGGTCACGTTGGCGTTGCGCGACGTCTGCACGGCCGCGGTGGTGACGAGGACCCCGAACACCGCGATCACGACGGCGGCGGTCTGGTGCGGGCGCTTCCGAGCCGGTCCTGCCGCACCCGCGGCCCGGCGTTCGGCCACGTGGAGGTAGTCCTCGTCCAGCGACTGCTGCGTGATGAGGGTGAGCAGCGGCATGGTCACCCGGTCGGGAAGCTCCGGCCGCCGGGGCTCAGACATCGCGGGTCGCCGTCCGGCGTCGCTCGGTCGTCGCCAGGAGCCGGTGCACCTGCCACGCGTAGAGGATTCCGGCCCACCAGTAGAGGCCGATCCCCCAGAACGCGAACGCCCAGCCGAACACCTTGGCCAGGGTGGGGATGACTCCCTCGCCGTCGCCGAGCAGCAGCAGCGGGAACGCGTAGAGCAGGTTCGCGGTGGCGGCCTTGCCGAGGAAGTGAACCGGGAGGGCGCTGTAGCCGCGGGTGCGCAGGAAGGGCACCAGGCCCCAGAGGAACAGGTCGCGTGCGGGCAGCAGGACGGCCAACCACCACGGGATGATGTCGCGCCAGGCGAGGCCGAAGACGACGGCCAGGATGTAGAGGCGGTCCGCGACGGGGTCGAGGATCTCGCCGATCTTCGAGGTCTGGTGCAGTCGTCGGGCGAGGTACCCGTCGAGGTAGTCGCTGATGCCGGAGACGAAGAGCACCGCCAGCGCCCAGCCGTCCGCCTCGGGCACCAGGATCAGCCACAGGAACAGCGGGACGCCCGCCAGCCGGATGATCGAGATGATGTTGGGGATGGTGAGGACCTGGCGGCCGACTGCCGCCTCGCCGTCCTGCTTGTCCACCAGGTATCCCTCGATCGCCGAGCACATCCGCATCGCCGATGCGTGGTCCGCACCGACCGGTCGTCGCTACCTTAGCCCGTGACGCACACGGGTCTGCGGCGACTCGACGCGGGTCGGAGGACACCCTGCGCGGCCCCAGGGGACGGG
>DASTUX010000011.1:0-8196 GCA_035759395.1 Nocardioides sp. | reverse complement strand
CACGCTCACCGTCTCGAAGATCGCCTCGAGGGTCTGGTGCTCGTGCTCGACCGCCGCGCTGGCCGCGGCCAGCCGGTCCTCGTGCTCCCGCTGCTCGGTCACGTCGAGGATCTGCGAGATGAAGTGGCGCGGGCTCCCGTCCTGCGCCCGCACCAGAGCCACCGAGAGATCGCCCCAGACGACCTGGCCCTGCGCGTGCAGGTAGCGCTTGCGGATCCGGTAGGAGTCGATCTCGCCGGCCAGGGTCTTGTCGAACAGCTCGAGGTCGTCGTCGAGGTCGTCGGGGTGGGTGAGCTCCTGGAAGCCCCGCCGGGACAGCTCCTCCTCGTCGTATCCGAGCATGTCGCACAGCGCGCGGTTGACCATCAGAAGGCGACCGTCGAGGCCGACCAGGGCCATGCCGATGGGTGAGTGGAGCAGGGTCAGGCGCCACAGCTCGGCGCTGTCGGATGTCCCGTCCATCCGGTGCCTCCTCACCCCAAAGAGATGGTCAACGGCCACCGTAGGCGACGCGGACGGTCCATTGTCCGGAACGACGCCACGCCTCTGCGTCAGACGACCGCTGCGTCAGCGCTCCGCTGGTCGTGGTGGCCAGGCGGCCGCGCCCAGCTCGCGGGAGACCGCCCGCGCCGACTCGCGAACGAGGTCGCCGAGGTCGTGGCGCTCCGGATCGCTTCCGGAGGGAACGACGACGCCGATGGCTCCCACCGCTTCGCCGTAGGAGTCGAAGACCGGGCTCGCGTGCGAGCTCTCCCCGAGCACGGCCTCGTCCGCTTCCGTCGCGACGCCGCTCGAACGAACCTGGTCAAGCTGGTCGCGCAGCATCTCGGGCGAGGTGACGGTCTCGCCGGTCATGCTTCGCAGCTCTGCTGAGGTGAGGATCCGCTTCTCGTCCTCCGGCAGGAAGGCGAGGAGCGCCTTGCCGAGGGCGCTGGCATGGGCCGGGATGACGATGCCGACCTCCGGCATCTGCCGACTGCCGTCGGGCCGGGGCTCGTGGTGGATGATCACGACGTCGTCGATGAGCAGTACGCCGACGCGCACGGCCAGCCCGGTACGCCGGGCGAGGTCCTCGGCCCACGGGATCGCCCGCGACCTCAGCTCGAGGGTGTCGAGGTAGACGTTGCCGAGCCTGAGCACGGCAGGACCCAACTGGTAGCGGCTCGAGCCGCGGTCCTGCACGACCATCCCGTGCTCGACCAGGCTCCGGACGATCCCGTGCGTGGTCGAGGGAGCGAGGTCGAGGCGAGCCGCCAGCTCCGAAAGGCTCATCCGCCGGGTGCCCTGCAGCGCCGTCAGGACGCGGATGGCCCGGTCAATCGACTGGATCACGGAGGGACCTCTCTCCCGAGTGACGAATTTCACGAAACCTCTTGCGCACTAGTGAACCACAGGCGTAGCGTTCAAATTCCATTCGACTATACCGAATCTGATTCGGGAAAATCAAAGAAGGGGAACTGGCATGCTTGACGAGACCAATCTGCTTCAGCGCTTGGGTGCCGAAGCCATCGGAACCGCCTTTCTGGTGTTCATCGGGGTTGGGTCGGTCCCGGCCACCCTGATCGTCAACGGCGATGCGCCGTTCACGATGGCCGACCTGGGGATGATCTCCCTGGCGTTCGGCACGGTCGTGATCGCCACCGTCTACGCCCTCGGTCACATCGGTGGCAACCACATCAACCCTGCGGTGACCGTGGGGCTCGCCGCGTCCGGCAAGTTCCCGTGGAGTCAGGTGCCGGCCTATGTCGGAGCCCAGGTGGTCGGCGCGATCGTCGGCGCTGCAGCGATCATCGGGGTCCTCGGCCAGAAGGCCAGCGACGTCGGACTGGGCGTGGCGTCCTACAACCCCGACACTGTCAGTGTGGTGCAGGCATTCACCGCAGAGTTCGTGGGCACGTTCATCCTGGTGTTCACGATCTTCGGCGTGATCCACCGCAAGGCCGCCGCCGGGTTCGCCGGCGTCGCGATCGGCCTGGTGGTCTTCGCGGCCATCATTCCCGTCGCTCCCACGACGGGCGCATCGATCAACCCTGCCCGCACCTTCGGCCCGATGCTCGTCCAGCAGCTCGCCGGCGGCCAGGTGAAGTGGGACCAGCTGCCGGTCTACGTGGGCGCCGAGCTCCTCGCGGGGGTCGCCGCCGCCCTCCTGTACGGCGTTCTCTCCACGACTCCGGCCGACCGCAGGCTCGCCACGAAGGAAGTGGATCTGGGAGCTCCCGATCCCGAGCCCGCAGCCGCCCGTCAGAGCAGCCATGCCTGACCCGGCCCTCGTCAACCAGTCCCGAAGCCAGATCCTGGAGGAAATCTCATGAAGAAGCTGATCAACGACCCGAACGACGTGGTCGTCGAAGCGCTGCGTGGAATCGAGGCGGCCCACCCCGAGCTGCGGGTCGACCACCAGCACAAGGTCATCTACCGCGGTGACGCCCCGAAGCAGGGCAAGGTGGGGATCATCTCCGGCGGTGGCTCGGGCCACGAGCCCCTCCACGGTGGATTCGTCGGCCTGGGCATGCTCGACGCCGCGTGTGCAGGCGAGGTCTTCACCTCGCCGGTGCCCGAGCAGATGCAGGCGGCCACCAAGCTGGTCGACGGCGGCGCGGGCGTGCTCCACGTCGTGAAGAACTACACCGGCGACGTCATGAACTTCGAGATGGCGGCCGAGCTCGCGGCCGCCGAGACCGGAGCCCGGGTCGTCTCGGTCGTCACCGACGACGACGTGGCCGTCCAGGACAGCACGTGGACGGCGGGTCGTCGCGGGGTCGGTGTCACGGTGCTGCTCGAGAAGATCGCGGGTGCGGCAGCCGAACAGGGCCGCGACCTCGACCAGGTCGCCGAGGTCGCGCGCAAGGTCAACGCGAACGGACGGAGCATGGGCGTCGCACTGACGTCGTGCACCGTGCCGGCCGCCGGCAAGCCGACCTTCGAGCTCGGCGAGGGCGAGATGGAGCTCGGTGTCGGCATCCATGGCGAGCCCGGCCGGCAGCGGCTTCCGCTCGCACCCGCGAGCGAGATCGCCGCACTGCTGGTCGAGCCGATCCTTGCGGACCTGCCGTTCAGCACGGGTGATCCTGTCATCGCCTTCGTGAACGGGCTCGGCGGAACCCCGCTGATCGAGCTCTACGTGATGTTCAACGAGGTCAGCAGGATCCTCGCCGGGCACGGCGTACTGATCGCCCGCTCGCTCGTCGGCTCGTACATCACGTCGCTCGACATGGCCGGCTCGTCGGTCACGCTGCTCAAGGCCGATGACGAGCTGCTCTCCCTCTGGGACGCTCCAGTGAACACTGCGGCGCTGAGATGGGGCATCTGAGAGATGGACGAGAACGTGACCACGGCGGTCCTCGAGGAATGGGTGCGCAGGTTCGCTCACCTGGTCGCTGAGAACCGGGACCACCTGACCGAGCTCGATGCGGCGATCGGCGATGCCGACCACGGGTTGAACATGGATCGGGGTATGAAGGCCGTCGTGGCCGCGCTCGACGCCGCAACGCCGGCAACGGCCGGCGCGCTCTTCTCCAAGGTCGGCATGACGCTGGTCTCGACCGTCGGAGGAGCCAGCGGTCCGCTGTTCGGCACCCTCTTCCTGCGGATGGGCAGCACACTCGGCGACGCACAGGCGACGTCGGCACACGAGCTCGCCGCTGCCTTCCGGGCCGGTCTCGGTGGTGTCGTGGACCGGGGCAAGGCTGGACCCGAGGACAAGACCATGTACGACGCGCTGGCGCCCGCCGTCGAGGCGCTGGCCGCGGCTGTCGCCGACGGTGCGGACCTGGCCTCCGGTCTGAAGCAGGCCCGGGACGCCGCCGCTGCGGGGCGCGACGCGACGACTCCGATGCTGGCCCGCAAGGGCAGGGCCAGCTACCTCGGCGAGCGCAGCGTCGGCCACCAGGACCCCGGTGCGACGACCGTGGCCCTCCTGCTCGATGCGGCGACCGAAACGGCCTTCTGAACCTTCGGACTGATGACGATGACAAGCGAGTGGAGTGCAGTGGACATGACAGAGAGCCTTCCGGGGGACTCCCCGGCCTCGAGCTCCGACCACGGGGTCGGACTCGTCGTCGTCTCCCACAGCCGGACACTCGCGCGCTCCGCAGTGGCCCTGGCCGCCGAGATGCTGCACGGCCGTCCGCTGAGGATCGAGGTGGCCGCCGGGCTGGACGACACGACGTTCGGCACCGATGCGGTCGCGATCATGGAGGCCATCGAGCGCGCGGACGGCCCAGCCGGCGTCGTCGTGCTCATGGATCTCGGCAGTGCCGTGCTCAGCGCCGAGCTGGCCCTCGACCTGCTCCAGGATCCCTCCATCCGCGACCGCGTGACGCTCTCGCCGGCTCCCCTCGTCGAGGGCCTCATCGTCGCGGCCGTTGCTGCGGCCGGCGGAGCGAGCCGCGCGGAGGTCGCGGCCGAGGCGCGCGATGCGCTCATGGGCAAGTCCGGACACCTGACCACACCCCAGGAAGGCAGCGCACCCGAAACCGCCGAGATCGCTACGGAGGAGGTCGTCGGCGTCTTCACCGTCGAGAACGCCCACGGCCTGCATGCCCGCCCGGCCGCCCGGCTCGTCAGCGAGGTCCGTGCGCTCGATGCGTCGGTCCAGCTGCGCAACCTCACCTCGGGCGGCGCTCCTGTTCCCGCCGGAAGCCTGAGCCGGGTCGCGACCCTGGCAGCGCTGCGCGGGCATGATGTCGAGGTCCGCGCCTCCGGGCCCCAGGCCCAGGACGCGGTCGAGCACCTGCTCGCCCTCGCCGCGCGACGGTTCGACGAGGCCGTCGAGGAGGCCGACGCGCTTCCGGCCCGGCCCGTGACCGCGTCGGTGAGCGGCCCCCTGCCGGCCTCGCCCGGGATCGCGATCGGCCCTGTCCGCCGGCTCACCGCCGTCCCGATCGACCTCGACCAGGACCCGTTGGGGGAGCCGAGCGCGGAATGGCGACGGATCGTGGAGTCCGTGGCCGCCGTACGCCGCGACATCGAGCACGTCCGCGTGATCACCGCCCGCGAGGTGGGCGCGGATCAAGCGGGCATCTTCGACGCCCACCTCTCCCTGCTCACCGACGCCGAGATGCTCGCCGACGTCAAGGCCCGTACGGGCACGGGGATCGGGGCGGTTGCCGCCTGGGCCGGCTGCCTGGCCGACGTCGAGCGCGCGTGGGCAAGCCTGCCTGACCCCTACCTCAGGGAGCGAGCCGTCGATGTCCGCGCCGTCGCCGACCAGGTGTTGCGGGCACTCACGGGAGAGGCCGGACGGCGGATGTCCGGGCATGGGGTCCTGGTGGCCGACGACCTGACGCCGGCAGAGACGGCCGGCCTCGACCTGACCCTGGTGACCGGAGTGCTGCTCGCCCAGGGCAGCCCGAGCTCTCACGCGGCGATCCTTGCCCGCGCTCGTGACATCCCAGTGGTCGTGGCGGCCGGCCCCGATGTGCTGGCCATCCCCGAAGGCACCACCGTCCTCCTGGACGGCGCCAGCGGAGAGCTGCACATCGACCCCGCGCCGGGGCTGCTCGAGGAGTACCAGCGACGAGCAGCGGCCGCGGCCGAGCAACGAGCCCAGCAGCTCGCTCGTGCCGAGGAACCCGCTGTCTCCCGCGACGGCATCGCGGTCGCCGTGGCCGCCAATCTCGGATCCGTGGCCGACGCGCGTGCGGCGCTTGCTGCCGGCGCGGACGGCGCCGGACTCGTCCGGACCGAGTTCCTGTTCCTCGACCGGAGCGCCGCACCCGGCGTGGAGGAGCAGCAGGCGGTGTACAGCGCCATCGCCGAGGCCATGGACGGTCGGCGGACCACCCTGCGCACCCTCGACGTCGGCGGGGACAAACCACTGCCCTACCTCGCCATGCCGCAGGAGGCGAACCCGTTCCTCGGCCAGCGGGGCATCAGGTTCAGCCTCGAGCACCGAGACCTCCTGCGCAGCCAGATGGATGCGATCTGTCGCACGGCGCGGGACTTCCCGATCAGCATCATGATCCCGATGGTGTCGACGCCCGGCGAGATGATCGAGGCGCGCCAGGTGCTGATGGAGGCGGCCGGAGCGTCGGGCCTGCCAGGAGGTCTCCACGTCGGGACGATGATCGAAGTTCCTTCAGCTGCGCTCAAGATCGAAGCGTTCCTGCCCCACGTCGACTTCGTCAGCATCGGCACCAACGACCTGACCCAGTACGCCCTCGCGGCCGAACGCGGGAACGGTGCCGTCGCGGCCCTCTCCGACGCCCTCGACCCCGGAGTGCTCCAGCTGATCGACCGGGTGTGCCGGGCCGCGCGCGGCCGGATCGACGTCGCCGTCTGTGGCGAAGCCGCCTCCGACGAGCTGGCCATCCCGGTGCTGGTCGGACTGGGAGTCCGGGAGCTGAGCGTCTCGCCGCCGGCCGTGCCCAGGGTCAAGGCTGCGGTGCGGGAGCTCGACGTCGAGCAGTGCGCCACGCTGGCTCAGCGGGCGCTCGTGCTGGCTGAAGCCGACGACGTGCGCAAGCTCGTGCTCACGATGTTGTCGGAGGGCGCACGCTGAGCCGGAAGAGCGAACCCACGGGACGTTGACGGCTCGCCCGGCTCTCGCTCCGCCGGTGGGTCAGACGACGGGCTGGACCTCGAGCACCTGCTCGGGGCCCAGGAACTCCAGGGCGCCGCCGTGCTCGCTGATCAGCTCAAACTGCTCGCCGCGCTTCGGCTTCACGGTGAGCCGGACGGACGCGGTCTTGGAGTTCAGGCAGTAGCTCGTGGCTCGGGCCGGGTTCTTGTAGGCCAGGCAGACCATCGACTCCGGGGCGCCGAGCATCTCGAGGCGGGCGTCGCCGTCGCGGCCGGACATCCGCAGCGACCAGCGCGGGAACTCCACCTCGGGGCGCTGGCGCCACAGGTCGACGATCTTGTCGAAGCGGTACTCCTCGTCGCCGCGGCGCACGACCAGCATCGACATCAGCGGCGAGAGCCGGCTGCCCAGCTCGATCCGGCCGGACGCGCCCTCGACCACGGCGTACGGCGCCCCCGACGCGAGATCGGGGAAGACGCACTGCCCCCACGCGTACTCCGGGCTGTGCGCGGCGCCCCAGTTGTGGCCCTGCATCCCGACCCAGCCGTCGAGGTCCCACGTCGCCTCGTCCCAGGTGACCGAGCCGCCGAACATCGCGACAGGAAAGGGCGTCAGCAGCTTGTTCTTCGGGAACGGCGCGTCGATGAGCCGCTGGCTGGGGAACAGCGTGAGTGGCCGGCCGAGCGAGCCTTGCAGTCGGTCGAAGCCGAGGTCCCAGCCGACCCGCGAGGAGCCGGAGACCAGCGAGCCCGTCGAGGAGCCGCCCTCGGAGTTGAGGTCGAGCTTCAGCGACCCGACCTTGGCCAGCAGCCCGGACGGGCTGTCGTCGAAGGTCGCCTCGTCGAGCGGGACGTCGAGGCAGAACGCCTGGGTCCGGTCGCCGTCGAAGACGCTGCACCACGCCTGGCTCAGTGACGTGCCGTCCGCCCGGGTGAGCACCGTTGCCTTGAGCCAGATCGCCTTGGGCGACACCGGGTCATTGGCCCGGACGAACCACGACTCGACGTGGTCGGTGCCGGTCCGGAAGCGGGCCGCGTTGTCGGCGTTGGGGGTCACGGGGCGACTCCTGACTCGCTGGGCTCGGTGTCGGTGCGGGCAGCAGAGGGAGAGTGCGGGTCGGCGCTGCCCGGCAGGACCAGGGTGAGCCGGGCGCCGCCGGCGGGCGACGAGCCGGCCTCGACCGTGCCGGCGTGCCGACCCGCGACCTGCCGCACGATCGACAGCCCCAGCCCCGAGCCGGGCATCGAGCGCGACTCCTGCGAGCGGTAGAACCGGTCGAACACGTGGGGCAGGTCGTCCGGCGCGATGCCGGGACCCTGGTCGTCCACGGTGACGACCCCGTCGGCGAGGCGGATGCTGACCGTGCCCCCGGCGGGGCTCCACTTCGCGCCGTTGTCGACCAGGTTCGTCACCGCCCGCTCGAGCGCGGCCGGCTCCCCGACCACCCACCACGGCGCGGTCTCGACGTCGAAGGCGATCCCCGGCGCGCGGCGCCGGACCCGGGTCACGGCCCGGTCCACGATCTCGGACAGGTCGACCGACTCCACGACGTGGGTGAGCGGCTCGTCGCGGGCCAGCTCGACCAGGTCGCCGATCAGCGTCGTCAGCTCCTCGATCTGCGCGCGCACGTCGTCGAGCAGCTCGGCCCGGGCGGCGGCCGGCAGCCCGGCCCC
>DASTUX010000010.1:0-10376 GCA_035759395.1 Nocardioides sp. | reverse complement strand
GCGCGTGGGTCTCGGTGCAGCGCCACTTACGCGAGCGCGGCATCGACTGCCAGACCGAGGACCACACGGCCGTCGGCATCGGCGACATGTCGGGCGACGTGTTCGGCAACGGGATGCTCTGCTCCGAGCACACCCGGCTGGTCGCCGCGTTCGACCACCGTGACATCTTCCTCGACCCCAAGCCCGACGCGGCCACGTCGTACGCCGAGCGCAAGCGGCTCTTCGAGCTGCCGCGCTCGAGCTGGCAGGACTACGACAAGAGCCTGATCTCCGAGGGCGGCGGGATCTTCCCGCGCTCGCTGAAGTCGATCCCGCTCAACCCGGCGATCCGGGCCTCGCTGGGCATCCTCGACTCCGTCGCCGCGATGACCCCGGCCGAGCTGATGAAGGCGATCCTGCAGGCGCCCGTCGACCTGCTGTGGAACGGCGGCATCGGCACCTACGTCAAGGGGACCGACGAGACCCACGCCGACGCCGGCGACAAGGCCAACGACACGATCCGGATCAACGGCACCGACCTGCGCGCCGAGTGCGTCGGCGAGGGCGGCAACCTCGGGTTCACCCAGCAGGGCCGGATCCAGTACGCCCTGGGTGGCGGTCGGATCTGCACCGACTTCATCGACAACTCGGCCGGGGTGGACACCTCCGACCACGAGGTGAACATCAAGATCCTGCTCGACCGCGTCGTCCGCGACGGGGACCTCACCGAGAAGCAGCGCAACAAGCTCCTCGCCGAGATGACCGACGAGGTCGCGAAGCTCGTGCTGCGCGACAACTACGAGCAGAACCTCGCGCTGGCCAACGCCGCCCACAACGCGGTGCCCCTCCTCCACGTCCACGAGGACTGGATGAAGAAGCTCGAGACCGGGGGACACCTCGACCGCGAGCTGGAGGGGCTGCCCAGCAGCCGGCAGGTCGCCCGTCGGCTCGACCGCGGCGAGGGGCTCACCGTGCCCGAGCTCTCGGTGCTGCTGGCCTGGACCAAGATCGTGCTGGCCGAGGAGCTGCTGGCCTCCGACCTGCCCGACGACCCGTACCTCGACATCGACCTGCGGGCCTACTTCCCGGCCCAGATGCGCGAGGGCTTCGAGGCGCAGATCGCCGACCACCCGCTGCGTCGCGAGATCATCGTGACCCAGGTGGTCAACGACCTGGTCAACGGCGCCGGCATGACCTACTGGCCGCGGCTCGCGGGCGAGACCAGCACCACCGCCGCCGAGCTGACCCGGGCCAACTTCGTCGCCCGCGAGATCTTCGCGTCGCTGCCGCTGCGCACCGAGCTCGCGACGTACGACAACGTGCTCGACGCCGGGATCCAGACGCGGATGCGGCTCGAGATGCGCACCCTGGTCGAGCGCGCGTCCCGGTGGCTGGTGACCAACCGTCGGCAGCCCCTCGACAGCCAGGCGACGGTGGACTACTTCTCCACGGAGGTCCAGCGGGTGATGGGCCTGCTGCCCGAGGTGATGACCGGACGTGAGCTGGCGGCGTACCACGAGCGGTTCGAGGCTCTCGTCGCCCAGCAGGTGCCCGAGGAGCTCGCCACCCAGGTCGCCGTGCTGCCGCCGGCGTACATGCTTCTCGGCATCATCGAGATCGCCACCGAGACCGGGCTCGACGCGGCCGAGGTGGCCCGCGTGCACTTCGCGCTGGGGGAGCGGCTCGGGCTGCCGGCGCTCGTCAGCCGGATCCTCACGCTGTCGCGCGACGACCGTTGGCAGACGATGGCCCGGGCAGCGCTGCGCGACGACCTGCACGCCGTGCACGCCCAGCTCACCGGCCGGGTGCTGCTCGCCACGTCGCCCGATGACTCGGTGCCGGCGCGGATCGCGGCCTGGGAGGAGGGCGACAGCGTCCTCGTCAGCAGGGCCGCCGCGACGCTGCAGGAGATCTGCTCCGACGAGACCGCCGACCTCGCACGGATGTCGGTCGGTCTGCGCGTGGTCCGCGGGTTGCTCGCCACGGGCGGCTAGGCGAGCGCTGACGCGTAAGCACCGCAACGCCGAAAACCTGTTACCGATTGTCGGCGTCGCCGCCTAGGGTTGGTGACGATGTCAACCATTCCCGTCTCGGAGCCTCCTGCCGGGGTTCATTCGCTGTGGCGGCTGCGCGCCTACCTGCGTCCGCACATGCCGTCCATGTTGATCATGCTCGCCACCTCGCTCGGGGGCGTGGGCCTGACCATCGCCATCCCGCTGGTGATCAAGGCGCTGATCGACGGCCCGATCACCGACGGTGAGCTCGCGCCCGTCCTGCCGCTGGGCCTGCTGGCCCTCGGTCTCGGTGTCCTCGAGGCGCTGCTGATCTTCTGGCGCCGCTGGGTGCAGTCCAGCGCCGTGCTCGGCATCGAGACCTCCATGCGCCACGACCTCTACGCGCGGCTCCAGGAGCTGCCGATGAGCTTCCACTCGCGCTGGCAGTCCGGGCAGCTGCTCTCGCGGGCGACGACCGACCTGTCGGCGATCCGGCGCTTCGCCGGGTTCGGCCTGCTCTTCCTGATCATCAACATCCTCCAGGTCGTCCTGGTCACCTGCGTGCTGCTGAACATGTACTGGCCGCTCGGCCTGGTCGTGGCGGCCGCGGCCGCGCCGATCGTGTGGCTCTCGATGCGCTTCGAGAAGGCGTACGTCGTGGTGTCGCGCCGGGTGCAGGACGAGCAGGGCGACCTCGCGACGCTGGCCGAGGAGGGTGCCGTCGGCATCCGGGTGATCAAGTCCTTCGGTCGCGGCGAGCACGTCTCGCGGCACTTCGAGGAGGCGGCCACCGCGCTGCACGCCACGAGCATGGACAAGGTCCGGCTCTCGGCGAAGTTCTGGACGTTCCTCGAGGTGATCCCCAACTTCGCCGTGGTCGTCGTGCTGCTGCTCGGCTCCATCGGGGTCGGCCACGGCCGGCTCACTCCCGGTGAGCTGGTCGCGTTCATCACCCTCATGCTGTCGCTGGTCTGGCCGGTGTCGTCGCTCGGCGTCATCCTCGCCATGGCGCAGGAGGCGATGACCTCCGCGGCCCGCATCCTCGAGATCTTCGACACCGAGCCCGACATCGTGTCCGGCACCCGCGTGATCGAGCAGCCGCGCGGACACCTGCGCTTCGAGCACGTCGACTTCGCGTTCGCAGACGCGCCCGACGAGCTCGTGCTGCGCGACGTCAACCTCGACCTGGCGCCGGGGGAGACCGTCGCGCTGGTCGGCGCGACCGGGTCCGGCAAGACCGTGCTCACCGCACTCGTCCCGCGCCTCTACGACGTCACCGGTGGCCGCATCACCATCGACGGCGTCGATATCCGCGAGCTCGAGCTGACCCACCTCCGCTCGCTCGTCGCCACGGCGTTCGAGGACCCGACGCTGTTCTCGATGAGCGCCCGGGAGAACATCACGCTCGGCCGCGCCGACGCGACCGAGGACGAGACCGCCTCGGCCCTCGACGTGAGCCAGGCGGGCTTCGTCCACGACCTGCCCTGGGGGCTCGACACCCGGGTCGGCGAGCAGGGCATGGCGCTCTCCGGCGGGCAGCGCCAGCGACTGGCGCTCGCCCGGGCAGTCCTCGCGCAGCCCCGGATCCTGGTGCTCGACGACACCCTGTCGGCGCTCGACGTACACACCGAGAAGCTGGTCGAGGAGGCGCTGCAGCGGGTGCTGGCCTCGACCACCGGCCTGGTCGTCGCGCACCGGGCGTCCACCGTGCTGCTCGCCGACCGGGTCGCCCTGCTCCAGGACGGCACGATCACCCACGTCGGCGACCACCGCGAGCTCCTCGCGACGGTCCCGGCGTACCGCGAGCTCCTCGCGGCCGAGACGGATGCGGTGAACGCATGAGCACGCCCACGACCACCGCCACGCCGGCCGGCGACCCCGCCGCCGCGCCCGAGCAGGACTGGCGCGGCGTCGCGGCGGACGGGCTGGCCGACGAGCTCACCGAGGTGACGAAGATCCGGCTCGCCGGGCGCTCGCGGCGGCTGCTCAAGGAGCTGCTCTCGCCGCACCGGCGGGTGCTCAAGATCCTGATCGCCATCGTGCTCGTGGAGAACATCGCTCGGCTCTCGATCCCCTACCTCGTCAAGGAGGGCATCGACACGGGGATCCCGCCGATCCGGGCCACCGGCGACCTCGACCCGCTGCTGCTCATTGTCGGCATCGTCCTGGTCGCCACGATCGCCCAGGCGGTGGCCCGCAACCTGTTCCTCGTCCAGTCGGGACGGATCGGGCAGGACATCCTCTTCGAGCTGCGGCGCCGGGTGTTCCGGCACTTCCAGGTGCTGAGCCCGGCCTTCCACGACAGCTACACCTCGGGGCGCGTGATCTCGCGACAGACCTCCGACGTCGACGCGATCTACGAGATGCTCGAGACCGGTTTCGACGGCCTGGTCACCGCCGCGCTGACGCTGGTGGGCACGGCCGGGCTGCTGCTCTTCCTCGACGTGAAGCTGGGGCTCGTCGCCCTGGTGTGCGGTCCGTTCCTGGCCTGGCTGACCAACTGGTTCCGCAAGTCGTCGGCGAGCAGCTACCGCGTGACCCGCGAGAAGGTCGCGCTCGTCATCGTCCACTTCGTCGAGTCCATGGGCGGCATCCGCGCGGTGCAGGCGTTCCGCCGCGAGCCCCGCAACCAGGAGATCTTCGACGACGTCAACGACCAGTACCGCGCCGCCAACCTGGTCGCCTTCCGGCTGGTCGCCTGGTTCATGCCCGGCATCCGGTTGATCGGCAACGTCACGATCGCGGTCGTGCTGCTCTACGGCGGCTACCTCGCGTACGGCGGTGAGGTCACCGTCGGCGTGCTGGCCGCGTTCCTGCTCTACCTGCGGCAGTTCTTCGAGCCGATGATGGAGATCTCGCAGTTCTACAACACGTTCCAGTCCGCCTCGGCCGCGCTCGAGAAGCTCTCCGGCGTGCTCGAGGAGGAGCCCGACGTCCCCGAGCCGACCTCGCCGGTGGCACTGCCCGAGGCCCGCGGCGACCTGCGCTTCGACCACGTGAGCTTCGAGTACGTCGACGGCGTCCCGGTGCTGCCCGACCTCGACCTGTCGGTGCCCTCGGGACAGACCGTGGCGCTGGTCGGCACCACCGGCGCGGGCAAGACCACGCTGGCCAAGCTGGCGACCCGGTTCTACGACCCCAATGCCGGACGCGTGCTGCTCGACGGGGTCGACGTGCGCGACCTGTCCTCGCCGACGCTGCGCCACGCGATCGTGATGGTCACCCAGGAGAACTACCTCTTCTCCGGCACCGTCGCCGACAACATCCGCTTCGGCCGGCCCGAGGCCACGATGGCGGAGGTCGAGGAGGCGGCCCGCGCGATCGGGGCCCACGGGTTCATCAGCGCGCTGCCGCACGGCTACGACACCGACGTGGCCAACCGGGGCGGCAGGCTCAGCGCCGGCCAGCGCCAGCTCGTCGCGTTCGCACGGGCGTTCCTGGCCGACCCGGCGGTGCTGATCCTCGACGAGGCGACCTCGTCGCTGGACAGCCCGTCCGAGCGACTGGTCCAGCACGCGCTGCGCACGGTGCTCGCGGGCCGGACGGCGCTGATCATCGCCCACCGCCTGTCGACGGTCGAGATCGCCGACCGGGTGCTGGTCATGGAGCACGGCCGGATCGTCGAGGACGGCACCCCGGCCGAGCTGATCGCCAGCGGCGACGGCCGCTACTCCGACCTGCACCAGGCCTGGGTCGACTCTCTCGCATAGCCCCGGACGTCATACGGACGGTGCACCCGCTTGCTCCCTCCGTATGACGTTCCGGCGCTACAGTCCGGTCCGTGAGCGAACTGAGCCGGGCCGGCGTGGCCGACATCGTCCGTCGTACGACCGAGCGAGACCTGACCGCGCGCGTCGTGGTCGACGAGGTGCTCGCGCGGATCGCGGAGACCGACCCGCCGCTCAACGCGTTCTCCAACGTGCTCGCAGACGAGGCGCGCGCCGAGGCATCGGCCCGCGACGCGTCGCTCGCCGCCGGCGAGACGCCCGGCCCGCTGCACGGCGTGCCGATCGCGATCAAGGAGGAGATCGACGTCGCGGGGGCCGTGACGACGTTCGGCGGCGATGCCAACTCCAGTCCCGCGAAGGAGGACGCCGAGATCGTGCGCCGACTGCGCGCGGCCGGGGCCGTGATCGTCGGCAAGACGACGATGCCGGAGTTCGGTGCGTTCCCCTTCACCGAGTCGGTCTCGCGCGGCATCACCCGCAACCCGTGGGACCCCTCGCGCACGCCCGGTGGTTCCAGCGGCGGTACGGCGGTCGCGGTGTCGTCCGGGATGGTGCCGGTGGGCATCGGTGGCGACGGCGGGGGTTCGATCCGGATCCCCAGCGCGAGCTGCGGCCTGTTCGGCCTCAAGCCCCAACGGGGCCGCGTCACGACCGCCCCGCACCCCCACCTGTGGTGGGCGCTCGGCACCGCCGGACCGCTCGCGCGCACGGTCCTCGACAGCGCGCTGGTCTACGACGTCATCCGCGGCAACGTGGACGGCGACCTCTACCGAGCCGGCGACGCACCGTCGTTCGCCGAGGCCGCCCGGGTCGACCCTCCGCGGCTGCGGATCGGGTGGTCGGTCAAGCCGGCCATCCGCGGGATCAAGCCGGACCCGGTGCACGTGCGCGCCGTCGAGGAGACCGCGCGGCTGCTGGCCGACCTGGGCCACGACGTGCGCGAGATCGACCCGAAGTACCCCGACGCCACCACCGCCTTCGTCCCGCAGTTCTTCGCGGGCATCAGGTCCGAGGCCGACCAGGTCGAGCACTACGACCGGCTGGAGCGACGCATCCGCGAGACCTACCGGCTCGGCAGCTGGGTGCGCCCCCGCGTCGTCGAGTGGGCGCTGAAGCAGACCGAGAAGGTCTCCGTGAAGGCGAACCGGGTCTTCGACTCCATCGACGTGCTGCTCACCCCGACGATCGCGAACCGTCCGCCGAAGGTCGGACGCCTCGACGGCGTCGGCACCGTGGGAGCCTCGCTGCGGGCGCAGCCGTCCATCGCGTACGCCGCGCTCTGGAACGTGGCGGGCAACCCGGCCGCCGCCGTCCCGTGCGGCATCGCCGAGGACGGCCTGCCGGTCTCGATCCAGCTGGTCGGCCGCACCGACGACGAGGCGACGCTGTTCTCGCTGTCGGCCCAGATCGAGAAGGCCCGGCCGTGGCCGCTGCTCGCGGGGGACGCTAGCTAGCTGCCGATGATCACCAGGGCCTGTCCACGGATCTCGCCCGCGAGACCCGTCGCTGTCGGGTCGGGTTAGCGTCACGGCATGGGCCTGCTCTTCCAGACACCTCGCGCCCGCCTGCAGCGCGTCGTACGCCGCCTCACCCGTGACGACGCGAGCCCGCTCGCCGGGCGCACCGTGCTGGTCACCGGCGCCTCCTCAGGGATCGGGGAGGCGACCGCTCTCGCCGTCGCCCGTCGGGGCGCCACCGTGCTGCTGGTCGCCCGTCGCGCCGATGAGCTCGACCGGGTCCGGGCCGCGATCGAGGCGGACGGCGGACGCGCGGCGACGTACGTCTGCGACCTCACCGACGGCCAGTCGGTCGATGCCCTGGTCGAGCGGGTGCTGGCCGAGCACGGCGCCGTCGACTACCTCGTCAACAACGCCGGCCGCTCGATCCGTCGCTCGCTGCACCTGACCCACGACCGGTTCCACGACTTCGAGCGGACGATGGCGGTGAACTACTTCGGGCCCGTGCGCCTGACGATGGGCCTGCTGCCGACCATGCGCGCGCAGCGGTTCGGCCACGTCGTCAACATCGTGACCTGGGGGGTGCAGATCAAGGCGCCGAAGTTCGCGGCCTACATCGCGTCGAAGACCGCGCTCGACACCTGGAGCCGGATCGCGTCCCGCGAGGCCTACGGCGACAACGTCACGTTCACCAACATGCGCGTCTCGCTGGTCCGCACCGCGATGGTCGCGCCGACGGAGGCGTACGCCGGCCGGCGGGCCGCGACCCCCGAGCAGGCCGCCACCCGGGTGGTGCGCGCACTCGAGGACCGCCCGATCACGCTCAACGTGGCGGTGGGCAGCGTCGCCGAGGTGTTCAACCTCGTGGCGCCGCGGCTGAGCGATGCCCTGATGAGCCGCTTCGACAAGGCCTACCCGGACTCGGCGGCCGCGCGGGCCAGCGAGCCCGTCAGCTCGCCGCCGAATTCGGCCCCATCACCGCGAACTGCACGCCGGCGGGATCCCGCATGAGCGCGAGCCGGCCGTAGGGGGTGTCGTCCACGGGCAGGACGGGCGTGGCCCCTGTCTCGAGCGCCCGGGAGACCGTGGCGTCGGTGTCGGCCACCCGCAGGTAGAACTGCCAGCGGGAGGGCTCGTCACCGAGGAAGGCGGTGCCGTCCATGATCCCGGCCCGGGCGTCCTCGTTCACGCCGAGCGTCGTGTAACGGAACTCGGGGGTGTCGCTCATCGTCGAGGCGTCCCAGCGGAAGACGTCGGTGTAGAACGCGACCGACCTGTCGTAGTCGCGGCTCAGCGTCTCGAACCACGCCGGCGCACCCACCTCGGCGCGGGTTTCGAACCCCGCGAACTCGACCGCCTGCCAGGCGCCGACCAGCGCACCGGCGGGGTCGACCATGACCGCCATGTGCCCCAGGTCGCCGACCGGCATCGGTTCCGCCACGACCGTCGCACCGGCCGCCCTCGCGCGGTCGACCGTGGCCGCGATGTCGTCGGTGGCGAGGTAGACCGACCAGCCGCTGGGGCTCCCGGCGGCGCCGTCGTTGGACATCAGGCCGGCGACCGGCCGGTCGCCGTGCAGGAACGTCCGGTAGCCCCCGAACTCCTCGTCGGCCTCGGTCGCCGTCCAGCCGAAGAGACCACCGTAGAACTCGACGGCAGCATCGGTGTCGGGGGTGAAGAGCTCGATCCAGCAGGGCTCGCCGGGCTTGGGGGTCTGGGTCATCTCGTGCTCCTCTGGTCGGGTTTCCTACGCACACCGGCGTCCGATCGTGCCAGCATGACGCCGTGTCCGAGACCCTGACCACCCCCGACGGCCGCCGACTCGAGTTCGTGACGGGAGGCGCCGAGGGCGGCTTCCCGTTGCTCTTCCACGGCGGAACCCCGAGCGCGGCCCTGGCCTACGAACCCCTGTGGCAGGCCGCGCGCGCCGCCGACCTGCGGCTCGTGACCTACTCCCGCCCGGGGTACGGCGCCTCGACGCCGCGCCCGGCTGCAACCGAGCCGGTCATCGCGGACGACGTGGCCGACAGCGTGCTGCTCCTCGATGCGCTGGGCATCGACGAGTTCGTGACCCTGGGCTGGTCGGGCGGCGGGCCGAGGGCGCTCGCCTGCGCGGCCCTCCTCCCGGGCCGGTGCCGGGCGGCAACCTCCCTGGCCGGGGTGGCGCCCGCCGACGCCGTCGGCCTGGACTGGACCGCCGGCATGGGGCCGGAGAACGTGCGCGACTTCGAGCTCGCCGGCCAGGGTCGCGAGGCGCTGCGACCGACGGTCGAGGAGCAGGTCGCCGAGTTCCGCAAGGTGACCGGCGACCAGATCGTCGCGGCGTTCGGGGGACTGGTCGACGAGGTGGACGCCGCCGCGCTGACCGGCGAGTTCGGGGAGTACGTCGCTGCGAGCTTCCGGCACGCCGCGGCCCAGGGCGCGGTCGGGCTGCTCGAGGACAACCTCCAGGTCATGCGGGCATGGGGCTTCGAGCCTGCGGACATCCCGGTGCCCGTCGCGGTCTGGCAGGGCGCCCACGACAGGATGGTGCCGTTCGCCCACGGGCAGTGGCTGGCGGCGCGGATCCCCGGGGCCCGGGCACACCTCTTCGACGACGAGGGGCACATCTCGCTGGTGCACCGGATCGACGAGATGCTCGCCGAGCTCCGCGAGCTCGCCGGGCTGCCAGGCCGGGTCGGCTAGCTGGCCTTCTTCTTGGCCGCGGGCTTCTTGGCGGCCTTCTTGGCCGTCTTCTTCGCGGGCGCCTTCTCGGCGGCCGGCTCGTCGCCCGCCTCCACGTCCGCGGCCGAACCCGACTCTCCGCGGGCCGTCTTGGCGGCCTCGACCGAGCGCTGCAACGCCGCGAGCAGGTCGACGACCTCGCCCGAGGACTTGGTCGAGGTGGCGGTCCGCTTGACCTCGCCGCCCTCGATCTTGGCCTTGACCAGGGACTCGACGGCCCCGGCGTAGTCGTCCTCGAAGTCGGAGGCGTCGAAGTCGCCGGCCAGCGTCTCGACCAGCATGTTGGCCATCTTGACCTCGGCGTCCTTGATCTCGCCGGTCTCGACCGAGAAGTCCGGCTGGCGGATCTCGTCGGGCCACATGAGCGTTTGAAGAACGATCACGTCTCCGTTGTCCGAAGGGCGCACCCGCAGCACGGCGACCGACGTACGCTGCCGCAGCGCCACGGTGACCACGGCCATCCGGTCGGCGTCCAGCAGCGCCTGGCGCAGCAG
>DASTUX010000009.1:0-7889 GCA_035759395.1 Nocardioides sp. | reverse complement strand
CGGCGCATGCCCGATCTCGACCTGGTCACCGCGGAGGGGCCGCGTCGGGCCTTCAGCCTGCTGCACGAGGCCAAGCCGGTCCTGCTCAACCTCGGCGAACCCGGTGGGCTCGGCATCACGCCGTGGGCGGACCGGGTCCGGCTGGTCGAAGCCGACTTCGCCGGCACCTGGGAGCTTCCGGCGCTCGGCAACGTCCCTGCTCCCGCTGCTGTGTTGATCCGGCCCGACGGGTACGTCGCGTGGGTGGGAGACGGCACCTCCGTCGGGCTCGAGGACGCGCTGGCTCGCTGGTTCGGGCCGCCCGCTTAGCCGCGGAGCGACTAGAGCTTCTCCACCGGCGCGTAGCGCAGCAGCAGCCGCTTGACGCCCTCGGACCCGAAGTCGACCGAGGCCACGGCCTTGTCGGCGGCGCCCTCGAGCGCGACCACCGTGCCCATCCCGAACGAGTCGTGCAGGACCCGGTCCCCCGGCTCGAGCGACGGGATCTCGCGGGCGGGCTTGGCCTTGGCCGCCGCGTCGGCACGCAGCGCGGCCGAGGAGAAGTTCCGTCGTCCGGCCGCGGTGGGCGCACCCATCCGGACCGAGCTTCCGCTGAGGTCGGGCCGTCCCCACTGGGTCTGGGCGGCCTCGGTGCGGCGCCAGTCGACGAGGTCGACGGGGAGCTCGTCGAGGAAGCGTGAGCCGGGGTTGTGGGACGGCGCCCCCCATGCGGAGCGGACCACGGCCCGGGAGATGTAGAGCCGCTCGCGGGCGCGGGTGACGCCGACGTAGGCGAGGCGGCGCTCCTCCTCGAGCTCGGGTTGGTCGCCCAGGGAGCGGGCGTGCGGGAACACGCCGTCCTCCAGGCCGGTGAGGAAGACGACCGGGAACTCCAGCCCCTTGGCGGTGTGCAGCGTCATCAGCGTGACCACGCCCGCGTCGTCGGTGGCGTCGGGGATCTGGTCGGTGTCCGCGACCAGGGCGACCCGCTCGAGGAAGTCACCGAGGCCGGGGGCCACGATGCCGGCGTCGACGTCCGTGGGGTCGGCGGACGGGCCGGCCACCGGGTCGTCGGAGAACTCCCGCGCGACGGCGACGAGCTCGGCGAGGTTCTCGACCCGGGTCTCGTCCTGCGGGTCGTCGGACGCCTCGAGCTCGGCGAGGTAGCCCGAGCGGGACAGCACGCTCTCGAGGATCACGTCGGCCCGCTCGTCGGCGGCGACCATCGACTGGAGCTCCTCGACCATCGCGACGAACCCGCGGATGGCATTCAGCGACCGAGACGCGAGCCCGGGGGCGTCGTCGGCGCGGCGCAGCGCCTCCCAGAACTGGATCTGGTCGCGGTCCGCGAGCGCCTGGACGCACTCGACGGCGCGGTCGCCGATCCCTCGCTTGGGGGTGTTGAGGATCCGGCGCAGCGAGACCTGGTCGGCCGGGTTCGCGAGCAGCCGCAGGTAGGCCAGGGCGTCGCGCACCTCCCGGCGCTCGTAGAAGCGCACCCCGCCGACGACCTTGTAGGGCATGCCGACCCGGATGAACACCTCCTCGAACACACGGGACTGCGCGTTGGTGCGGTAGAACACCGCCACGTCGGAGGGGCGTACCCCGCCGGCGTCGGTGAGCTTGTCGATCTCCTCGGAGACGAACCGTGCCTCGTCGTGCTCGTTGTCCGCGACGTAGCCGACGATCCGCTCCCCGTCGCCGGCGTCGGACCACAGGCGCTTGGGCTTGCGGGACTTGTTGTGCCCGATCACCGAGTTCGCGGCGGTCAGGATGGTCTGCGTGGAGCGGTAGTTCTGCTCGAGCAGGATCGAGGTCGCCTGCGGGAAGTCCTGCTCGAAGTCGAGGATGTTGCGGATGTTGGCGCCGCGGAACGCGTAGATCGACTGGTCGGCGTCACCGACCACCATCAGCTCGGCCGGCTCCACCCGCTCTGCGTCGGCCTCGAGCTCGGGGTTGTCCGCGCAGAGCTGCTGGATCAGGGCGTACTGCGCGTGGTTGGTGTCCTGGTACTCGTCGACCAGCACGTGTCGGAACCGGCGCCGGTAGGTCTCGCGCACCTCCGGGAAGGTCTGCAGGAGGTGCACGGTGGTCATGATCAGGTCGTCGAAGTCGAGGGCGTTGGCCTCACGCAGCCGGCGCTGGTAGAGGGTGTACGCCGCGGCGTACGTCTCCTCGAGGTTGTTGCGGGCGTCCTTCGCCGCATCCTCGGGGTCGCGCAGCTCGTTCTTGTGGTTGCTGACCCAGTGCAGCACCGCGTTGGGCTGGTAGCGCTTGGGGTCGAGGTCGAGCTCCTTGCAGACCAGCGCCATCAGGCGCTTCTGGTCGGCGGCGTCGTAGATCGAGAAGTTCGACTTGTAGCCGAACTTGTCGATCTCCTTGCGCAGGATCCGCACGCAGGCGGAGTGGAACGTCGAGACCCACATGATCCGGGCGCGCTTGCCGACGAGGTCCTCGACCCGCTCCTTCATCTCGGCCGCGGCCTTGTTGGTGAAGGTGATCGCGAGGATCGAGCCGGGGTGCGCCTTGCGCTCGGAGATCAGCCAGGCGATCCGGCGGGTGAGCACCCGGGTCTTGCCCGACCCGGCCCCGGCAACCACGAGCAGCGGGGCACCCGCGTGCACGACGGCCGCGCGCTGGGGGTCGTTGAGGCCCTCGAGCAGCTCGTCGCGGGTGGGCCCGCGGCGGGTCGTGCGCGGTTCTTGGGGCGCGTCGGCGTCGTCGAGGCCGGGGATCGGGAAAGGCAGGCTCATGTCCCGTCAAACCCTACGTGTCGCCACCCGCAGCGGGCAGGTCAGGCAGCGCCCGCCCTGGGCCGGTCACGGGTACCGAAGAAGTACTCCAGCAGGAAGAGCACCAGCCCGATGCCGAGGAGCACCGCGCAGTAGACGAGCGAGGCCGGGTCGTCGTACACGACGTAGCCGAGCAGCAGCAGGTTGCCGACCACGCCCACGACCAGCAGCGGGGTCGAGGCGCGGAACGTGCCCTCGTCCTCGTCGTGGCCGCGCAGCTTGAACGCGGAGAGGATCACCATCACGTAGATGAACAGCGTGAACACGACGGTCACCGCCGCCAGCCGGTCGAGGTCGGCGCCCGACAGCAACAGCCCGCCGACCACGACGGCACCGAAGATGAGGGCCACCCAGGGGCTGCGGCGCTCGTCGTGGACCTTGCCGAAGACGCCGGGTACGACGTCCTCACGGGCCATGCCGTAGAGGATCCGCGACTGGGTCACGACCGACACCAGCGTGGTGTTGGTGATCGCCACCATCGCGATCACGGCGAACAGGATGGTCATCACACCCACCGGGACGGGGATGATCCCGGCCTTGACGACCTCCAGCAGGGCGGCGTCGGAGCGCTGCAGCGTGCCGACGGGCACCGTGAGGGCGGCGGTCATCGCGACGAGCACGTAGAGCACACCGGCGGCGATCATGCCGCCGACGAGGGCACGCGGGAAGGTCTTCTTGGGCTGGATCGTCTCCTCGGCGACGTTCGCCGCGTTCTCGAAGCCGGTCATCGCGAAGAAGGAGAGCGCCACACCGGCGACGATCGCGAGCGCCGGGCTGCCCTCGGCCTTGAAGTCGCCGAGGGTGGAGAAGTTCGCCTTGCCCTCGAGGACGTACCAGACGCCGATCAGCATGACGATCCCGAGGCCGGCGACCTCGACGATGGTCATCACCAGGTTGATCACGACCGACTCGGTGATGCCGATGTAGTTGACGATGGTGAGCGCGAGGATGAAGACCAGCGTGATGAGCAGCGCCGGCGGGAGGCTCCAGACCTCCTGGAAGTACGACGCGAAGCCGTTGGCCAGCGACCCCGCGGCCGCGAAGCTCGCCGACAGCATGCAGACCGCGGTCAGGAACGTCAGCGGCCGGGAGTTGAAGGCCTTGTTGACGTAGAGCGCGGCACCGGCCGCGCGGGGGTACTTCGTGACCAGCTCGGCGTACGCGAGTCCGGTGATCGTGGCGATCGTGACCCCCACGGCGAAGGCGATCCAGAAGGCGCCACCGACGGCTCCGGCCACCAGGCCGATGAGCACGTAGATGCCGGAGCCCAGCACGTCACCCAGCACGTAGAAGAAGAGCAGGCGTCCGGTGATCGAGCGCTTGAGCTCGTCCTTTCTGCCGGTGCTTGTTTGGGCGGGATCAGTCGAGAGGTCTGTCACGGGATCGCTTCCGAGTGGGGATCGAGGTGCAGCCCCTGACGTTCCCATGCGGCTGCGACCGCAAACCCTCCCGGCGGCCGGCGCCCGCCCTCCGCCTGACCGGCGCCTTGTTGCACATTGCTTGCAACTGAGAACCTTGCGCTCCTATGCTGGTGGACGTGACCCCGACGACGATCGACCGACCCGCCCGCCGCGCGCTCAGCCGCGACGAGAAGGTCAGCCTGGTCCGCACGCTCGGCTTCGTGCTCTTCCTGCACCTGCTCGGCTGGGGGCTGCTCATCGGGGTCGTCGCCCCCCACGACTACGAGGTCGGCGGCAAGGTCCTCGGCGTCGGCCTCGGCCTGACGGCGTACACCCTCGGGATGCGGCACGCGTTCGATGCCGACCACATCGCGGCCATCGACAACACCACCCGGAAGCTGATGGCCGAGGGCAAGCGCCCGATGAGCGTCGGCTTCTGGTTCAGCCTGGGCCACTCCTCGGTCGTCTTCGTGATGGTCATGGGCGTCGCGCTGGGCGTCCGGGCGCTCTCCTCGGGCGTCAGCGACGAGAACTCCGCACTGCAGACGCTCAGCGGGGCGTGGGGTACGTCGATCAGCGGGCTGTTCCTGCTGACGATCGGCCTGATCAACCTGGCCGCGCTGATCGGGATCGTGCGCGTCTTCAAGGAGATGCGCCGCGGCCGCTTCGACGAGGCCGAGCTCGACCGGCAGCTCGACAGCCGCGGCTTCCTCAACCGGATCCTCGGTCGGGTGACGCGCGCGGTGACGAAGCCGTGGCACATGTACCCGACCGGGTTCCTCTTCGGCCTGGGCTTCGACACCGTCACCGAGATCGGCCTGCTCGTCATCGCCGGTGGCGCGGTGGCCGCGAGCCTGCCGTGGTGGGCCGTGGTGACCCTGCCGATCCTCTTCGCCGCCGGGATGTCGCTCCTGGACACCCTCGACGGCGCGTTCATGAACGTCGCCTACGGCTGGGCGTTCGCTCGTCCGGTCCGCAAGATCTACTACAACATGACCGTCACGGCGCTCTCGGTCGCCGTCGCGCTGATCATCGGCGGCATCGAGATCATCGGCCTGCTGGCCGACAAGGCCGGCGTCACCGCGGGTCCGCTCGCCGCGATCGCCAATGTCGACCTGGCACACGTCGGCTACGGCATCGTGCTGCTCTTCGTGGTGACCTGGGCAGCCTCGGTCACGATCTGGAAGGTCGGCCGGATCGACGAGCGCTGGAGCGCCCACCTCTCCCGCTGACGCTCACCTCCGGACGCGGAAGCGGAGGATGGTGGCGTCGCCCGACCGCGCGCTGCTGATCGGATCCAGGTCTGTCCTCGCGACGTCCGGGGACGAGAAGCGAGTCCCGTCGCCGAGCAGCACCGGCAGTACGTACACCAGGATCTCGTCGACGAGCCCCCGCTGCAGGCACTGGCCGGCCACGTCGGCGCCGAGGACCTCGAGGTCCTTGCCGCCCGCAGCGTCCTTTGCCGTGGCGACGGCTTCGCCGATGTCGCCGGAGAGGATCCGGACGTCCGGGTCCGGCCGCTCCAGCGGCCGGTGGGTCAGCAGGAACATGGGTCCGGCGAAGGGGTAGTCGACGCTGCCGGGCTTCTCGGCCTCCATCCGGTCGCCCACCTCCCAGGTCCGCCGGCCGACGAGCATGGCGCCCGTGGCCGCGGCGATCTCCGCGAGGTCGTCCGGTGCCACGAAGTCGGCGAGCGCGCGACCATTCCCCCAGTCCATCGAGTCGCCGGGACCGGCGATGAAGCCGTCCAGCGACATGCACCTGTTCACGACCACCTTGCCGCTCATCTCACGACCGCCTTCCCTGGGTCTTCGGCTTCACATCGGTCAGAGGAGCCGGCGGTCCGAGGCCCAGCGGGTCAGCTCGTGGCGTGACGAGAGCTGGAGCTTGCGCAGCACGCTCGACATGTGGGTCTCGACGGTCTTGATCGAGATGAACAGCTCCTTCGCGACCTCCTTGTAGGCGTACCCACGGGCGATCAACCGCATCACCTCCCGCTCCCGCTCGGTGAGCCGGTCCAGGTCCTCGTCCACGGCCGAGACGTCGATCGTGCCGGCGAAGGCGTCGAGCACGAAGCCGGCCAGCCGCGGGGAGAACACAGCGTCGCCGTCGGCCACCCGCTGGATCGCCTGCACCAGCTCGGGGCCGGTGATCGTCTTGGTGACGTAGCCGCGCGCCCCGCCCCGGATCGTGCCGATCACGTCCTCGGCGGCGTCGCTGACGCTGAGCGCGAGGAACCGGCTCTCCGGGGACGGCGCCCTGCGCATCACCTCGACTCCCCCTCCGCCGGGCAGGTGCACGTCGAGAAGCACCACGTCGGGTCGGTGCGCGGCGATCGCGGCGACCGCCTCGTCGACGTCGGCCGCCTCGGCGCGTACGTCGATCTCCGACGCCCCGGCCGCCTCGAGCTCGGCCCGGACACCGCGCCGGAACATCGCGTGGTCGTCGACGATCACGACGCTCACGCGCCCGGTCGTCGACTGGCCGTCACTCGTGGGCGTCATTCGGTCTCCTCGTGTCGGGGTGCCTCGGGCCGGCGGGGCAGGTGCAGCCGCACCTCGGTGCCCTCGCCCGGCGTGGACCGCACCTCGGCGGACCCTCCGTGGCGGTTCATGCGGTCGATGATGCTGTTGCGGACGCCGTAGCGGTCCGCCGGGGTCTCCGCGGGGTCGAAGCCGTGCCCGCGGTCGCGGACGAAGACGTCGACCGCCGTCGTCGAGACCTCGGCGTAGACGTCGACCCGCCCGGTGCCCGCATGCTTGGCGGCGTTGGTGACGGCCTCCCGCGCGGCGGCGACCACTGCGCGAAGGGACTCGTCGAAGTCGCAGTCGCCGACCGTGACCACGTCGACCGAGACGCCGTGCGCGTCCTCGACGCCGGCCGCGGCCCCGCGCAGGGCGCTGGCCAGGGTGGACTCGTCGGTCGACTCGCCGGCGTACAGCCAGGAGCGCAGGTCCCGCTCCTGGGCCCGGGCCAGCTTCGCGACGGTCGGGGCGTCGTGCGAGTTCTTCTGGATCAGGGCGAGCGTCTGCAGCACCGAGTCGTGCAGGTGGGCGGCGACGTCGGCCCGCTCCTGGGTGCGGACCCGCTCGGCGCGCTCGGCGGTCAGGTCGGAGGCGAGGCGGTAGACCCACGGGCCGACCACGATCCCGATCCCGACCACTCCCAGCGCAGCTGCGACGGTGACGTCGCGGGCCATCGCCAGCGAGCCGCCCCGGAACGCGAAGAGCGACATCGCGGTGATCACCATGCCCAGGCCGGCCGCGAGCCGGGCGTACGCCGCCCAGCCGCCGCTGCCGAGCACGACGCGGACCGGGTCGATCCGCCCGGTCGTGTCGAGCCAGCGCTCGCGCTGGGCCTCGTCGGCCTGGCGCCACAGCAGCGCGACGCCGACGACACCGATGAACAGCGGCCAGAAGACCGTGCCCTGCCCGAGCACCGCCTCGGCCAGCAGGACCACGCCGAGCGAGAGTGCCGCGACCGCGATCGCCGGGCCCACGTCGGAGAACCGGCGCCGCCTGCTCGGGCGCATCCCGCTGCGGGTCGCGCTCTCCAGGCCGGGGGCGTCGCTCTCGAACCGGTTGTCGGACGGCAGCACCAGCCAGAGGCCGCCGTACAGCGCGATCCCGGCCCCGCCGAGCACCGCGGAGACGAGGAAGAAGACCCGCACCCAGAGCACCGGCACGCCGAGGTGCCGCGCGAGCCCTCCGGCGACGCC
>DASTUX010000008.1:0-21142 GCA_035759395.1 Nocardioides sp. | reverse complement strand
ACCCTGGGCGACGCCGACCGCCTGCGCCGCGATGGTGACGCGGGTGTGGTCGAGGGTCTTCATGGCGGTCTCGAAGCCGGTGCCCTCCGCGCCGATCATCCGGTCGGCGGGGATCCGCACGTTGTCGAAGTAGACCTCGCGGGTCGGGCTGCCCTTGATGCCGAGCTTCTTCTCAGGGGCTCCGAAGGAGACGCCCTCGTCGGACTTCTCCACCACGAACGCCGAGATGCCGCGGGTGCGCTTCTCCGGGTCGGTGACCGCCAGGACGGTGTAGTACTCCGAGACGCCGGCGTTGGTGATCCAGCGCTTGACGCCGTTGAGCACCCAGTCGTCGCCGTCGCGCACGGCCCGGGTCTTCATCGAGGCGGCGTCGGAGCCGGCGTCGGGCTCGGAGAGACAGTAGGAGAAGCCGCCCTCACCGGCGGCGAGCTTGCCGAGGTACTTCGCCTTGAGCTCCTCGGAGCCCGAGATCTGGACGGGGAGCGAGCCGAGCTTGTTGACCGCCGGGATCAGCGAGGACGAGACGCACGCCCGGGCCACCTCCTCGATGACGAGCACCGTCGCGAGGGCGTCGGCACCGGCGCCGCCGTACTGCTCGGGCACGTGCGGGGCGTGGAAGTCCGCCGCCAGCAGGGCGTCGGCCGCCTCCTGGGGGTAGCGGGCGTTCTCGTCCACGTCGGCGGCGTACGGCGCGACCTTGGCGTCGCAGACGGCACGCACGGCCTCGCGGATGGCCTGGTGCTCCTCGGACAGGGCGTACAGGGGGAAGTCGGCGCTCATGGGCCAGATCCTACGGAGGGGTAACCGAGGACGGATCGCCCGGCCGGGGCATGGGCACCGACCGGGCGATCCGGGTGATTCGGGTGGAGCGGGTCAGTCAGGGGTCAGCGGACGACCTTGAACGTGAGCGACTTCTTGCTCGTGTTGGTGTAGCCGTCGCCCTTGTAGCTGACGACGACGTTGTGCTTGCCGACCGCCAGCTTGCTGCCCATGTTGATGACGATCTTGCCCAGGCTGCTGAGCGTGCCCTTGCCGAGGGTCTTCGTGCCCTCCTTGATGAGGACGTTGCCCGACGGCGTGTGCGCGGCGTTCACCGTGACCTTCATCTTCGCGGCCTTGCCCTTGTGGAAGGGCGTGACGGCCGGCTTGGCGGCCGTGGTCGAGTCGTTCTTGACGACCGTGGCCGTCCCGATGTTCTTCGCCGCGGGGTCCTTGATCGTGCAGGGCAGGGCAGGGAGCGCGATCCCGCTCTGCTGGGTCGGGTTCAGCGTGAATTCATCAGGCAGTGAGATGTCGTAGGTGCCTGCGGCCGGCGTCACGAAACTGTGGACGGTGCCCGTGCTGCTGAGGACCATGGGGGCCGCCGGGACAGGCAACGTCGTGAGCGGGGCCGAGATCCCATCGATCGGGACGTCGGTCGCCCCCAGGAGCATCTTGAAGTCGGGTGCAGTTCCGCTGATCGCCGTGATGTTGAGAAGACCGGCCAGACCGCCCACCAGAGTGGCAGGCAGCGTGAGGTCCACGGTGACCGGCAGGAGGCCCCCTGGAATCGTTGACCCGGCCGCGATGCCGGTGGTCGGCATCGCCAGGCTGGACACCGCAACGTCCAGGTCGGCGGGGCCGAGCGAGGTCGTGCAGGTGTACGTCGCACCACCGGTGACGGCGGCGTCAGCGGTCGTGGCGGTGCCGGCGACCAGGGCGCCGGCGGCGAGTGCGGTGGCGATGCCGGTGGCGGCCATCCGGTGGGACAGGTGAAGAACGCGCATCAAAGGTGCTCCCTCAAGCAGCTAGTGGTGCTACCTCCCAGTAGCAAGAACCGGCTGAGGCTACCGACCGGTACGGCAGGTCGTTGGCAAATCCCGCTCATTGACGAAATCTTTACTGTCTGTTGACGCCGGGACGGCAAGACCTGCTGTCCCGGCAGGCGTGCTCTCGCCCTCTAGGCTGGAGGCATGGGTGACTGGCAGGACCCCGAGGCGGTCCGGTTCATGCTCGACGACTGCGACACGTGGGCGGTGGTCGGTCTGTCGGGCAACCCCGACCGGACGGCGTACTCCATCGCGGCGCTGCTGCAGCGGCGCGGGAAGCGGATCGTGCCGGTCCACCCGTCGGCTCCGACCGTCCTGGGCGAGCAGGGCTACGCGACGCTGGCCGACGTCCCGTTCCCGATCGACGTGGTGGACGTCTTCCGGCGCTCGGAGCACGCTGGCGAGTTCGCCGACCAGGCGGTCGCAGTCGGCGCGCGGGCCGTCTGGCTCCAGCTCGGCGTCATCGACGAGGACGCCTTCCTGCGTACGACGCAGGCCGGCGTGCCGATGGTGATGGACGCCTGCCCGGCGATCGAGTGGCGCAAGCGACGATGAGCCGTCCCGGGGACGACCTGCTCGTGCCGTCGGGCCCCGGGCTGCCCGAGGGCCTCGTCGTCGCGGCGGCGGACCTGGTCGAGCGCTTCTCCCGCTCCCCCGGGCCGGGTGGCCAGTCGGTCAACACCAGCGACACCCGGGTGGAGCTCGTCTACGACGTGGCCGCATCCACGTCGCTCACGCCGGACCAGCGACGCCGGGCCCTCAAGGCCCTCGAGACGCAGCTGGTGGGCACCACGATCGTGGTCGTCGCCTCCGAGCACCGCTCCCAGCATCGCAACCGGGTCGCGGCACGCGAACGTCTCGCCGACCTGCTCCGTACGGCGCTCACCCCGCCGCCACCGCCGCGTCGGCCGACGCGGCCGACCCGTGGCTCGCAGCGGCGCCGGCTCGAGGCCAAGAAGCAGCGGGGCGAGACCAAGTCGCTGCGCGGCCGGGTCACCGGCGAGTAGGTCGGGTCAGAAGCCGAGCTTGCGCGACTGCTCGCCGCGCACGGCCTTGCCCTTCTCCTGGGCCGCGACCTTGAGCTCGGCCTGGAAGTCGATCATCTTCCGCAGCAGCCCGGGGTCGGCGGTCGCGAGGATCCGGACCGCGAGCAGGCCCGCATTGCGGGCGTTGCCGATGGCCACCGTCGCGACCGGGACCCCCGCCGGCATCTGCACGATCGACAGCAGGGAGTCCATGCCGTCGAGGTTCTTGAGCGGGACGGGGACGCCGATCACGGGCAGCGGAGTGACCGCGGCCAGCATGCCCGGGAGGTGGGCCGCTCCCCCCGCGCCGGCGATGATCACCGAGAGCCCGCGGCCGGCGGCCTCCTTGCCGTACGCCAGCATCTCGTCGGGCATCCGGTGCGCCGAGACGACGTCCGCCTCGTACGCCACGTCGAACTCCGCGAGTGCCTCCCCGGCCGCCTTCATCACCGGCCAGTCCGAGTCGGACCCCATCACGATTCCGACGCGCACCTGCTGCTCACTCATTGCTACTCGCTCTCATTGCCGAGATCACCGCTGAACCAGGCGGCGGCGTGCCGCGCCCGCTCCAGGCAGTCCTCGAGGTCGTCGCCGTAGGTGTTGACGTGCCCGACCTTGCGACCGGGACGCAGACCCTTGCCGTAGAGGTGAACCCTCAGCCCCGGGTCGCGCGCCATCGCGTGGGGGAAGCCGTCGTACAGGCGGCCGGCGTCGTGCGGGCCGCCGAGGATGTTGACCATCACCGTCCAGCGCGCGCGGGGTGCCGGCGAGCCCAGCGGCAGGTCCATGACCGCGCGCAGGTGGTTCTCGAACTGCGAGGTGACCGCGCCGTCCTGGGTCCAGTGGCCGGTGTTGTGGGGCCGCATCGCCAGCTCGTTGACCAGCACGCGACCGTCGGTGGTCTCGAACAGCTCGACGGCCAGGATCCCGGTGACGTCGAGGGCGCCCGCGATCCGCAGCGCGATCTCCTGCGCCTCGCCGGCCAGCCCCTCCCGCAGGTCCGGGGCCGGTGCGACCACCTCGACGCAGATGCCGTCGCGCTGGGTGGAGGCCACGACGGGGTACGCCGCCGCCTGGCCGCTGGGCGAGCGGGCTACCAGGGCCGACAGCTCGCGCCGGAACTCGACGAGCTCCTCGGCGAGCAGCCCGACGCCGGACTCGGCCGCGACGCGGAACGGCTCGGCGCACTCCTCGGCGGAGCCGACGAACCAGACTCCCTTGCCGTCGTACCCGCCCCGAGTGGTCTTGAGGACGCAGGGCCATCCCCCGACCGACTCGGCGAACGCCTCCACGTCGGCGACGCTCGCGACGCGTGCGTTGCGGGGGCAGGGCACTCCCAGCTCGGCGAGCCGGGCGCGCATGACTCCCTTGTCCTGGGCGTGCACGAGCGCCTCCGGCCCGGGGCGTACGGCGATGCCGTCGTCCTGCAGGGCGTGCAGGTGCTCGGTGGGGACGTGCTCGTGGTCGAAGGTGACCACGGCGCAGCCATCGGTGACCTTGCGCAGCGTCTCGAGGTCCCTGTAGTCGCCGACGAGGTGGTCGGGGATGACCTGGGCGGCCGAGACCCCCTCGGCCTCGGCGAGCAGGCGGAGCGGCAGGCCCAGCGCGATAGCCGGCTGGGCCATCATCCGGGCGAGCTGTCCCCCGCCGATCACGGCAAGGGTCGGGGCGGGCTCTGGCACGGGGGCAAGACTAGTGACCGAGCGGACGGGTGGTGTCCTCGGTCTCGAAGCGGAGGCCCTGGCCACGGATCGTCGTGATCAGCCGCGGGTGACGGCTGTCGTCACCGAGCTTGCGGCGCACCCAGCCCAGGTGGACGTCGATCGTCTTCGACGAGGTCCAGAACGTCGTGTGCCAGACGTCGCGCATCAGCTCGTCGCGGGTGACGATCTCGCCGGCCCGCGCGATCAGGGCGTGCACGAGGTCGAACTCCTTGCGGGACAGGTGAATCTCCTCGGCGCCACGCCACGCCCGGTGCGTGTCGGGGTCGAGACGGACGTCCTGCACCTCGTACATCTCCCCACGGTAGGAACCGCGAGCACACCCGGGAGGGGAAATCGGCAAATTGGCGGTCCGGAGATGGACCGGTCCCCCGCGCTCAGTGGCGGCGGACGGCGACCGGTTCGACGAGACCGAAGCCCCGGACGGGCCGCGCGGGCAGCCGCCGGGTCTCGAACTGGTCCTCGGGGAGGAGCCCCGCGGTGGCCGCGTCGATGATCACCCGGTTGCGCCGCGCCACGTTGGTCAGCCGCGCCGCCATGTTCACGGGCGGACCGAAGACGTCGCCGAGCCGCATGACCACCGAGCCGGTCGCCAGGCCCACCCGGACGTCCGGCATCCGCCCGTCGCGCCCGACCACGTTGATGATCCCCTCGGCGGTGTCGAAGGCCGCGATGGGGTCGTCGTTGACGAACAGCACCGAGTCCCCGATCGACTTGATGACCCGTCCGCGCTGAGCGGCGACGACGTCGGCGCAGCGGGACTCGAACAGCTCGACGAGGTCCCCGATCCGGTCCTCGCTGATCTGGTTGGACAGCGCCGTGAAGCTGACGATGTCCGCGAAGCCGACGGTCAGGTCGGTCGTGTGCAGATCCTCCTCGTTGGCACCGAGGGCCTCGATCCGGGCGACGGCGGCAGCGAGGTGGCGGCGCCAGGCGTAGAGCAGGATCTCCTCGAACGGCCCGTTGAGCTCCTCGACCATCCGCATCGCCGAGCCCGTGCGACTCCCGGTCGCCTGGTCGCCGCGCTCGAGCTGCTCGATCCGGTGGATCAGCGTGGCGACCTGCCAGTCGGCGAGGCGGGCCATCGTCTGGCCGATCGCGCGGGTCAGGTTGACGGCGATGTCGAAGTCGATCAGCCCCGACCTGAGCAGCTCGGTCATGCGCGAGACGGCGCCGACGTCGGCCTCGGTGAACGCCTTCTCGGTCCCGTGCTCAGGGAAGCCCAGGGCGCGCCAGAGCCGGCGGGCGTCGCCGATGGCGATGCCTGTCTCGTTCGCCACGTCGAGCGCGGTGAAGGCGGGCTGCTCCCCGAGGATGGCCCGCTCGAGCTCGTCCCGGGAGGATCCGGGCTCAGGCCCCGTCATGGCCGGGAGCCGGGTCGTTGAGGTCGTGGAGCAGCTGGTTGAGCCGCCGCTGGGTCTCCTCCACGTGGGGGATGTCCGGCAGCAGGACTCGGCCGTTGGTGCTGGCGTCGCTGATGACGAGCGTGCCGCAGCCGAGCATCCGGTCGACCAGGCCGAGCTCGTAGGCGACGTCGCTGATCCGGGACAGCGGGATGTCGTGTCCCTTCCGGGTGAGCACGCCGGTGCGCGTGATCAGGCGGCGGTTCGTGATCGTGTACGACGCGGTCATCCAGACCAGCAGCGGCCGGAGCACGAACCAGACGATGGCCACTGCGGCCAGGGCCCACACGACGAGCCCCACGGCGTCGTTGTCGACGTAGCTGACCACCACGACGGCGACGGCCAGGGCCACGATCAGCCAGAGCAGCGGGACCAGCAGGGCCTTGGGGTGGGTGCGGGTGCTGATGACGACGGACTCCCCGTCGTTGAGCAGCTTCTGCGAGATGGCCACGGACGAATCATGTCACTGATCGGTGGCGCGCACGTGGACCACGTCGCCGGCCCCCACGGTCGTCTCGCCTCCCGGACCGGCGACCACGAGGCGGCCCGCGTCGTCGATCCCGGTGGCCCGCCCGGTCAGCGTGCCGCCCGACGGCAGGTCGACGCGCACCTCCCGGCCGACCGTCACGCAGGCAACCTCGTACGCCGGTCGCAGCACCGCGGACCCGGCCGCCTGCCAGGCGTCGTACTGCTGGCGCAACCGGCCGAGGACCTCGATCAGCAGGTCGGTCCGGTCGAACGTGCCGCCGGTCGCCAGCGCGAGCGAGGTCGCCGTCGGGACGGGAAGCTCCTCGGCGGTGGTGCTGACGTTGAGCCCGATCCCGACGACCGCGGCGGCCCCGGTCTGGGTCTCCACGCGCTCGAGCAGGATGCCGGCGACCTTGAGGTCGCCGATCAGCACGTCGTTGGGCCACTTGAGAGCCGCCTGCACGCCGGCACCGGTCACCGCGTCCGAGACCGCCAGGCCGGTGAGCAACGGCAGCCACGGCCACTCGGCCACGACGACGGTCGGCCGGAGCAGCACGGAGAACGTCAGGGCGGCGCGGTCCGGCGTCTCCCAGGTGCGGTCCAGCCGCCCACGGCCGGCGGTCTGGTGCTCGGCGACGACCACCAGCCCCTCGGCGCCGCCCTCCCGGGCGCGTGCGGCGACGATCGCATTGGTGGAGGCGGCCTCGGGGACCACCTCCACGGTGAAGTCGGGAGCGCCGGCCGCGAGGCGGTGCGCATCGATGGGTGGGCGTCGGGCGAGGTCATCGGTCACGGGCACTACATTGGCCCACGAGTCGACGAGGAGGCCACAACACGTGAGTTCAGCACCGGGCGAAGGCACTGAGATCCCGCAGGACATCGACATCCACACGACCGCGGGCAAGCTCGCGGATCTGGACCGACGGCTCGACGAGGCCGTCCACGCCGGTTCGGCAAAGGCCGTCGAGAAGCAGCACGCCAAGGGGCGCAAGACCGCCCGGGAGCGGATCGAGCTGCTCTTCGACGAGGGCTCGTTCGTCGAGCTCGACGAGCTGGCGCGGCACCGCTCCACGGCGTTCGGCCTCGAGAAGACCCGCCCGTACGGCGACGGCGTGGTGACCGGCTACGGCACCATCGACGGCCGTCAGGTGTGCGTGTTCTCCCAGGACTTCACGGTCTTCGGCGGCTCGCTGGGCGAGGTCTACGGCGAGAAGATCACCAAGGTCATGGACCTGGCGATGAAGACCGGCTGCCCGATCATCGGCATCAACGAGGGTGCCGGCGCCCGTATCCAGGAAGGCGTCGTCTCGCTCGGCCTGTACGGCGAGATCTTCCGCCGCAACGTGCACGCGAGTGGCGTGATCCCGCAGATCAGCATGATCATGGGCTCCTGCGCGGGCGGACACGTCTACTCCCCCGCGGTCACCGACTTCACGATCATGGTCGACGGCACCTCGAACATGTTCATCACCGGACCCGACGTCATCAAGACCGTCACCGGTGAGGACGTCTCGATGGAGGACCTCGGCGGCGCCCGCACGCACAACACCAAGTCCGGCAACGCCCACTACATGGGCTCGGACGAGGAGGACGCGATCGAGTACGTCAAGGCGCTGCTCTCCTACCTCCCGCAGAACAACCTCGACGAGCCCATCGCGTACGACGAGGAGGCGGACCTGGAGTTCTCCGACCTCGACCGGACGCTCGACACGATCATCCCGGACTCCCCGAACCAGCCCTACGACATGCACGACGTGATCACGGCGGTCATGGACGACGAGGAGTTCCTCGAGGTCATGCCGCTGTTCGCGCCGAACATCCTGATCGGCTACGGCCGCGTCGAGGGCCGCCCGGTGGGTGTCGTTGCCAACCAGCCGATGCAGTTCGCGGGCACGCTCGACATCGACGCCTCCGAGAAGGCCGCCCGGTTCGTGCGCACCTGCGACGCCTTCAACATCCCCGTCCTCACGTTCGTGGACGTCCCGGGCTTCCTGCCCGGCACCGACCAGGAGTGGAACGGCATCATCCGGCGCGGCGCGAAGCTGATCTACGCCTACGCGGAGGCCACGGTCCCGCTGGTCACGATCATCACCCGCAAGGCGTACGGCGGCGCCTACGACGTGATGGGCTCCAAGCACCTCGGCGCCGACATCAACGTCGCCTGGCCGACCGCCCAGATCGCGGTCATGGGTGCCCAGGGCGCCGCGAACATCGTGCACCGCAAGGAGCTGGCGAAGCTCGCGAAGGAGGGCGGCGACGTCGAGGCCCGTCGCGCCGAGCTCATCGACGAGTACGACACCACCCTGGCCAACCCCTACATCGCGGCCGAGCGCGGCTACATCGACGCCGTCATCACTCCCCACGAGACCCGCGTGGAGATCGTCCGCTCGCTGCGCCTGCTGCGCTCCAAGCGGGAGATCCTGCCGGCGAAGAAGCACGGGAACATCCCGCTGTGAGTGCCGACGAGAATGTCGAGCCTGTCGCGAACGCGCCCTTCCTGAAGGTCGTCAGTCCCGACGCGACCCCGGAGGAGATCGCCGCGCTGGTGGCGGTCCTCGCCTCCCTGGGCGGCGGCGCCGAGGCGTCGCCGAAGCGGAGGACGCCCGAGTGGCAGGCCCACCACCGCAAGGTGCGCGCCAACCTGCCGCACGGGCCGGGCGGCTGGCGCTCGAGCGCCCTGCCCCGATGACTGCTGCCCCGATGACCACGCTCGTCCTCGCCTCCGCCTCGCCGGCCCGCCTGGCGACGCTGCGCAGCGCGGGCATCGAGCCGGTCGTGATCGTGTCCGGCGTCGACGAGTCGGTGCTCGACGGGCTGCCGCCGACCGAGCTCGCGCTGCAGCTCGCGGAGCTCAAGTGCGCAGCGGTCGCGACTCGCGACGACCTGCCGGCGGAGGCGTTGGTGCTGGGCTGCGACTCTGTCCTCGAGCTCGACGGAGAGCCGCTGGGCAAGCCTGCCGACGCGGCCGACGCCGTACGCCGCTGGCAGGCGATGCGGGGCCGCTCCGGCGTCCTGCTCACCGGGCACTGCCTGCGTGACACGGCCAGCGGCCGGGTCGCCGCCGCCACGGCGTCGACCACCGTCCACTTCGCCGACCTGAGCGACGACGAGATCGCGGCGTACGTCGCGACGAAGGAGCCGTTGTACGTCGCAGGCGCGTTCACCGTCGACGGGCTCGGCGGCGCGTTCGTCACCGGGATCGAGGGCGACCACCACAACGTGGTCGGGGTGAGCCTGCCGCTGGTCAGGGAGCTGGCGGCTGAGCTGGGCCACTCGTGGACGGATCTGTGGTCTCGATGACCGGTGGCGTCGGGCCCCCGAGGGGGTTCCGCGGCAGCGTCAGGTGCGGGATGTGGACCGGCCTGCGGAACACGAACGTGCGGAACAGGTAGAACCGGGCCACCAGCCCGAGGAACAGGCCGATCACGTTCGCCGAGATGTTGTCGGAGATCGGGTCGTCGCGGCCGAGCACGTTGCGGCTGAGCCACAGGCAGGCGATCGGCAGGGTCATCGTGACCACGTTGATCGCCAGGAACGCCAGGCGCCCGCCGTCCGCCTGCCGTGGCGGGCGGTCCCGGAAGGCCCAGCTGCGGCTGCCCCGGTAGCTGATCACCATGCCGACGGCGTTGGCGATCACGTAGGCGAGGATCACGTGGTCGTCCAGGAGGGCCCGGTGGGCGGTGTTGAACCCGTGGACGAGCAGGTTGAACAGGAACAGCGCGACGAGGGTCGCGACCCCGCCGACCGCGAGGAAGCGCCCGACCTCCGCCAGGAGGCGCTGCCAGCGGATGCCCATGGGCGCAAGGCTAACGAACGGCGCCGCCGTGCACCGTGAAGTGGGGGTGACAGAATGCGCGGCGATGACGACACCAGTGGTGGAGACGCCCCGTTCGACGGCCGACCCCACCGAGCCCGGCAGGAGCGCGTGGCGTGAGCTCGCGCAGGGCCTGCCGCCACTGCTGCTCCTGGGTGGGCTGCTGCAGCTGGCGACCTCCTGGGGTGCCGGGCACGCGGAGCTGGGCGCCGTCCTGGCCACCGTGCTCCTCACCCAACTGGTCCCCGGCATGCTGGTCTGGCGGGCGCTGCGTCCCGCCGACGGGTGGTGGGTCGAGGACGTCGTCCTGGGGCTCGCCATCGGCGTGGCCCTTGCCGTCCCCACCCAGGTCCTGTCCCTGGTCCTCTCGGCGGGATGGGTGCGGCTCGCGGTCCCCGCCGCCCTCGTCCTGGTCCTGGTCGGCGCGCCCGTGACCAGGTCTCGTATCCTCCGGGCCCGGTGCCACCGGCTCCCCTGGCTCTGGAGCGTCCTGACCACGGTCACCGCCGCCGTGCCCGCCCTCGCGGCGGTCGAAGGCTTCCGTGAGCCGGTCCGGTGGAGCGGCTGGGCCCAGCCCTACGTCGACGTGCCGTACCACCTGGCGCTGGCCGGGCAGGTCGCCCACCAGTGGCCGCTGCACTATCCGCAGGTCGCCACGGACTCCCTGTACTACCACTGGTTCGCGCATGCCTGGACCGCCAACGTCTCGCTGGTCTCGGGGGCGCCGCTCGACGTCGTCCTGCTGCGGTTCCTCCCGATCCTGCTCGCCGTCGCCGTCCCGTTCGTCACCGCCGCGGTGGCGGTGCGCCTCTCGGGTCGGGTGTGGACCGGTCCCGCGGCCGCGGCCGTGGCGTTCCTGATCATGGACTTCGACCCCTGGTCGTCGGACCCGCTGCTCACCCCGCTCGCGCGCACCGTCTCGCCCACCCAGGGGTTCGGCCTGCTGCTGCTGCTCCCCTGTGTCGCCCTGCTCGCGCTCCGGTGGCGCCGTCAGGTGCACCCGGCCAGCGTGGCACTGCTCGTGCCCCTGCTGGCCGTCGCGGGAGGGTCCAAGGGAAGCGTGCTCCCGGTGCTGGTCGCCGGCTGCCTGCTCGCCTCCGCCGTCACCCTGCTGCTCCGGCTGCCGGTCCGCAGGGTCGTGCTGCTCGACACCGTCCTGACGATCGCGGTCATGGTCACTCTCGTCGTCGTGCTCTTCGGCGAGGGCTCCGGGGGGCTGGAGCTCACCTCGGTCCGGGCGTTCGTCGAGGACCAGTCCGAGTGGTCGTACGGCGACGCGGCCGGACCCACGACGGTCCTCGCCCTGGTGGTGGCCCTGGTCCTGGCCCTGCTGCCCCGCACGGTGGGGATGCTCGGCGCGCTGGTCGCGGTCACCGGCCGGACCACGCGGACCGACCCCGTCCCGTGGATGCTGCTGGGCACCGGTCTCTCCGGCTTCGCCGCCATCTTGTTCCTCACGCACCCGGGCCAGAGCCAGTGGTACTTCTACCGGACCGCCGAGCTCCCGCTGAGCATCCTGGCCGCCTGGGGCGTGGGCCTCGTGCTCGACAGGGTCGGACGGCCGGCGGTCCACGCCGCACTCGGGGCGTTGGTCGGGGTCGGCGCGCTGCTTGTCGTCCGCACCTGGTGGACCGTGCTCGACGACGATCGCCACGACCTGGCCCACGCGACGATCAGCATCCTCGCCTTCCTCGCGCTCGCCGCCGGTGGCCTCGCGCTCGCGACCCGCCTCACCCCGGGCCTGCGGACGGCCGGCACACGCCGCGCCTCCGCGACAGCCCTCCTCGTGGTGGCGCTGACCTCCACCGGGCTGGTCCCCGTCGCGGCCGGCGTCAGCGGCTGGACCCTGCCGCCCGCGAAGACCGGCTCCGAGCCGGCCCCGGGCTCGATCAGCGCTGGGCAGGTGGCCGGCTACCGGTGGCTGCGCGACCACTCGTCGCCCCAGGACGTCGTGATGACGAACGCCCACTGCCGGATCGGCTCGGGCCCCACGTGCGACCACCGGCGTTTCTTCCTCGCCGCCTACTCCGAGCGACAGGTCCTGGTGGAGGGCTGGGCCTACACCCGGGAGGCGATGATCACCGCGGGCACGTCGGAGCTGCCCTACAAGCGGGTCCCGTTCCACGACCCCGAGCTGCTCGCGCTCAACGACGGCTTCATCACCGAGCCGACCCGGGAGTCAGCCGCCGAGCTGTACCGGCGCGGGGTGCGCTGGGTCGTGGTCGAGCAGTTCGCGCCGCACGCGAGCTCGCTGGCGCCGTACGCCGTGCGCCGCCTGGACACCCGTCCGGTCGACGTCTACGAGCTGGTCCGCCCGCAGGGGTGACGCCTCACTCCACCGGCAGGCCGAGACCCCGGGCGATCAGCATCCGCTGGACCTCGGAGGTGCCCTCGCCGATCTCGAGCACCTTGGCGTCGCGGTAGAAGCGCGCGACGGGGTACTCCTCCATGAAGCCGTAGCCGCCGAAGACCTGGGTCGCGATCCGGGTCGCCGTCACCGCCGACTCGGTGGAGTAGAGCTTGGCCACCGCCGCGGCCTGCTTGAAGTCCTTCATCGAGGCGCCGCCGCCGTCGACCATCGAGTCCTTCATCGCCGCGGCCTTGTAGGTCAGCAGGCGGCTGGCGTGCAGCATCACCTCGAGGTCGGCGATCTGGAAGGCCACGCCCTGCTTGCGACCGATCGGCACGCCGAAGGTCTGCCGCTCGCCGGCGTACTGGAGGCTGAGGTCGAGGCAGGCCTGGATGCAGCCGACCGCGAGCGCGGCGATGGCGACCCGGCCGTCGTCGAGCGTGGCGAGGAACTGGGCGTAGCCGCGACCGCGCTCACCGAGCAGGTTGGCCTCCGGGACGTGGCAGTCCGCGAAGCTCCGCGGGTGGGTGTCGGAGGCGTGCCAGCCGAGCTTGTCGTAGGGCTTCTCGGCGGTGAAGCCGGGCGTGCCGGCGGGCAGCATGATCGTGCTGATCTCGGCCCGGCCGTCCTCGCGGGACCCGGTGCGCGCCGTCACCGTCACGACGCTGGTGATCTCGGAGCCGGAGTTGGTGATGAACTGCTTGGAGCCGTTGACGACCCACTCGCCGTTGACCAGCTCGGCCTTCGTCCTGGTCGCACCCGCGTCCGAGCCGGCACCCGGCTCGGTGAGCCCGAAGCCGGCGAGCTTGTCGCCGGAGACCAGCTCGGGAAGCCAGGCTTCCTTCTGCTCGGCGGTACCGAAGGTCAGGATCGGGTTGATGCCGAGGCCGACCGCCGCCTCCAGGGTGATGCCCATCGACTGGTCGACGCGGCCGATCTCCTCGATCGCCACGCACAGCGAGGTGAAGTCACCGTCCTCGCCGGCGCCGCCGTACTCCTCCGGGGAGGTGAGCCCCATCAGGCCGAGCTTGCCCATCTTCTGCACCACGTCGACGGGGAAGTGGTGGTCGCGGTCCCACTGGGCCGCGTGGGGGGCGATCTCGGCCTGCGCGAACTCGCGCACGCTGTGACGGAACTCTTCGTGCTCGCGGGACAACTCGTACGTCATGGACGTCATGCTAGCCCGAACGGTTAGCGGTTGTTAACCGCGCCGACGGGCCGGCACGGACCCCCAGCGGGCACTCAGGTGGGGTCGGATAAGGTTAGGCGACCCTAAGCACCCAGGACTCAGCAACCTGCACCCCGCAACCTGCAACCTGCAACCTGCCGAAGGACGTACAGCGTGAAGAAGAGCGTGGCGCTCGTCGCCGCCCTGGTGATGACCGCCCCCCTGCTGACCGCATGCGGGGGCGACGACGGGCCGTACATCACCGTCTACAACGCCCAGCACGAGCAGCTTCTCGAAGAGGTGGCCCCCCTCTTCGAGAAGGAGACGGGGATCGAGGTCAAGCTCCGCAGCGGCAGCGACCTGGAGCTGGCCAACCAGCTGGTCCAGGAGGGCGACGCCTCGCCCGCCGACGTGTTCCTCACCGAGAACTCGCCCGCGATGTCCCTCGTGGACAGGGCCGGGCTCTTCGCGCCGGTCGACCGGGAGACGCTCAAGCTGATCCCGCCGCAGTTCGTGCCGAGCGACAAGGACTGGATCGGCTTCATCGCCCGCTCGACCGTCGCGATCTACAACACCGACCAGATCAGCGAGGACGAGCTGCCCGCCTCGATCATGGACTTCGCCGACCCCGAGTGGGCCGGCAAGATCGCCTTCTCCCCCACCGGCGCCGACTTCCAGGCGATCGTCAGCGCCGTCCTCGAGCTCAAGGGCGAGGCCGCGACCCGCGAGTGGCTGGAGGGCATCGCCGCCAACGGCACCGTCTACGACGGCAACGACGTCGTGCTCGAGTCGGTCAACTCCGGCGAGGTCGAGGTCGGCATCGCCTACCACTACTACTGGTACCGCGACCAGCAGGAGTCCGGGGCCAACAGCGACACCTCGGCCGTGCACTACTTCGGCAACCAGGACCCGGGCGCGTTCGTCAGCGCCTCCGGCGCCGGCGTGCTCGCCTCCAGCGACAAGCAGGACGACGCCCAGAAGTTCGTGAACTTCCTGGCCGGCACCGAGGGCCAGCAGGCCATGGCCGACTCCTACGCACTGGAGTACCCGCTCAACCCCGACGTCTCGGTCCAGGAGCCGGTCAAGCCGTTCAACGAGCTCGAGCCGCCGCAGATCGATGTCGCCTCGCTGAACAGCCAGGCGGTCATCGAGCTGATGCAGGACGCGGGTCTGCTCTGAGCAGGCGCACCCCCGTCCTCGAACGGGAATCCCACGTACCCCGGGGTCGGCCCGACCAGCCGAACCGGCCGACGCCACCCCTGCTGCTGGCCACCGGCGTCGCGATCGCGCTGCTGGCGCTGGTCCCGCTGGGCTTCGTCGCCGTCTACACCGTCCTGATCGGGCCCGCCGAGGCGTGGGACCTGCTGGTGCGTCCCCGGATCGGCGAGCTGCTCTGGAACACCGGCCGGCTGGTCGCCGGCGCCATCGCGGCCAGCCTCGTGATCGGGGTCGGCTGCGCCTGGGTCATCGAGCGGACGGACCTGCCGTTCCGGCGGCTGTGGCACGGACTGCTCGTCGCTCCCCTCGCCGTACCCGCCTTCGTGAACAGCTACGGCTGGGTCTCCCTGACCCACGACGTCCAGGGGTACGCCGGCGCGGTGCTGATCGTGACGCTGTCCTACTACCCGCTCGTCTACCTGCCGGTCGTGGCCACCCTGCGCGGGCTCGACCCGGCGCTCGAGGAGACGGCGTACGCCCTCAACCAGAGCCGCTGGGGCGCCTTCCGGCGGGTGGTCCTGCCGCAGCTGCGCCCGGCCATGCTCGGCGGCTCGCTGCTCGTCGGGCTGCACCTGCTCTCCGAGTTCGGTGCGCTCCAGATGCTGCGCTTCCCGACGTTCACCACCGCGATCTACGACCAGTACCGCTCGACCTTCAACGGTGCGGCCGCGAACATGATCGCCGGCGTGCTCGTGCTCTGCTGCGTGCTGCTCCTCGCCGCGGAGCTGCGCCTGCGCGGTCACCGGCGCTACGCCCGCGTCTCGCACGGCGCCCAGCGCCCGGTCGAGCGGCAGCGGCTCGGGCTGGCCGGCTGGCCCACGGGCCTGCTGCTCGCCGGCGTGGTCGGGCTCGCCGTCGGCGTCCCGGCGTACAGCCTGCTGCACTGGCTCGCCGTCGGCTCCTCGACCGCCTTCCCGCTGCACGACCTGATCAGCGCGGCCGGCACCTCGCTCGGGCTCGGCGCGGCCGCCGCGGCCCTGACCGTCCTGCTCGCGATCCCGGTCGCGTGGCTCGCGGTGCGCTACCGAAACCTCGTGAGCACCGCGGTCGAGCGGAGCACGTACGTCGCCAACGCACTGCCCGGCATCGTCGTCGCGCTCGCGCTGGTCACCGTCTCGATCCGGGTCGTCCAGCCGATCTACCAGACCTACGTCCTGCTGCTGCTGGCCTACGCGATCATGTTCCTGCCGCGGGCGGTCGTCAGCGTGCGCGCCGCCCTCGAGCAGGCGCCGGTCGTGCTCGACGACGTCGCCCACAGCCTCGGCACCGGGTCCCTCGCCACCGCCCGGCGGGTGACGCTGCCGATCATCGCGCCGGGCATCGGCGCGGGCGCCGCGCTGGTCTTCCTGGCCGTGGCCACCGAGCTGACCGCGACCCTGATGCTCGCCCCCATCGACACCGCGACCCTGGCCACGAAGTTCTGGTCGGCGTCGTCCTCGGTGGCCTACGGCGCGGCCGCGCCGTACGCCCTGCTGATGGTGCTGATCTCCGTGCCCGCGACCATCCTGCTGGGGCGACAGTCGGTGCTGGGCACCCCGGACGGGAGGATGGCGCCGTGAGCAGCCTGTCCATCGACTCAGTGACCAGGACGTTCGGCCCCGTGGTGGCCGTCGACGACGTCAGCCTGGTGGTCCCGCACGGCTCGATCACCGCCGTACTGGGCCCGTCGGGCTGCGGCAAGACCACACTGCTCCGGCTGATCGCCGGGTTCCTGGCGCCCGACACGGGCACGATCCGCTTCAACGACCGGGTGGTGGCCGGGCCCGGGCTGCACGTGGCGCCGCAGCAGCGCCGCGTGGGCTACGTCCCCCAGGAGGGGGCGCTCTTCCCGCACCTCGACGCCGGGGCCAACATCGGCTTCGGTCTCCCCCGGGCCGAGCGCAGGTCCGCCCGGATCACCGAGATGCTCGACCTGGTCGGGCTGCCCGGGTCGTACGCCTCCCGGCACCCGCACGAGTTGTCAGGCGGCCAGCAGCAGCGCGTGGCGCTCGCCCGCGCCCTGGCCCCGAAGCCGTCGGTGGTGCTCCTCGACGAGCCGTTCTCCTCGCTCGACGCGTCGCTGCGGGCCAGCACCGGCCGGGCGGTCGTGCAGGCCCTCCACGCCGCCGACGCCACCGCCGTGCTGGTGACCCACGACCAGGACGAGGCCCTCTCGCTGGCCGACCAGGTCGCGGTCATGCGCGACGGACGGCTGGTGCAGGCGGCCTCGCCGTACGACCTCTACCGCTCCCCGGTCGATCCCGACGTCGCGCGCTTCGTCGGCGGCGCCGCGATCCTTCCGGCCCTCGTGCGCAACGGCGTCGCGACGTGCGTGCTGGGCGAGCTCCCCGTCGACGGCGACTGCGCGGACGGCGAGGCCCAGGTCCTGGTCCGGCCCGAGCAGCTGCGGGTCGACGGGTCGGTCGGTTCGGTGAAGGCACGCGTCGGCCAGGTCAGCTTCTACGGCCACGACGCCGCGGTCCGCCTCGAGCTGGTGCCCGACGGGCCGTCCATGGTGGCGCGGATCCCGGGACTGGACGCACCGGCCGTCGAGAGCACGGTCACGGTGGGCGTCGCGGGGCGCGTGGTGGCCTACTCGGCCACACCCCCGTCCGCCGGCCCGTCCGACGGCTGAGCCATTTTGGTGAGGTAAGGCAAACCTTATTAAGATGCCGGGGTGTCCCTGCTCCTCTCCGCGCCCGCGCTCGCTCCCGAAGGTCTGGTCCTCGACCTGGCCGGGCACGGCTCGCGCACCGCGATCCGCACCGCGGACGAGGAGATCAGCTACGCCGAGCTGGACCGGCGGTCCCGCCGCTTCGCCGACGAGGTGCTCGGGTCGACCCGGCGCCTGGTCCTGATCGAGGGCGCCAACCGTCCCGAGGCGATCACCGCCTACCTCGCTGCGGTCCAGCACGGGCACGTCGCCCTCCTGGTCCCCGACGGCCGCGGCCAGGCGCTCCGGCAGCTGGTCGACGCCTACGACCCCGACGTCGTCGTGCACCGCGAGGGAGACCGCTGGCATCCGGTCGAGCGCCGTACCGGCAGCGCCCACGACCTGCACCCCGACCTGGCCCTGCTGCTCAGCACGTCCGGGTCGACCGGCTCACCGAAGCTCGTGCGGCTCTCCCACGAGAACCTGCGCAGCAACGCCGAGGCCATCGCGTCGTACCTCCGGATCACCGAGGACGACCGCGCGGCCACCTCGCTCCCCCTGCACTACTGCTACGGCCTCTCGGTGGTGAACAGCCACCTCGCCAGCGGCGCTGCCCTCGTCCTCACCGAGGGCTCGGTGGTCGACGAGTGCTTCTGGGACCTGTTCACCCGGGCCGGCGCGACCTCCTTCGCGGGGGTTCCGTACACCTTCGACCTGCTCGACCGCTCCGGGTTCGCCGAGCGCCACCTGCCCACCCTGCGCCAGGTGACACAGGCCGGCGGGCGCCTCACCCCCGACCAGGTGCGCCGGTACGCCGGGCTGGGCGCCGACCGGGGCTGGGAGCTGGTCGTGATGTACGGCCAGACCGAGGCCACCGCGCGGATGGCCTACCTGCCGCCGGAGCTCGCGACGCGCCGGCCGAACGCGATCGGCGTACCGATCCCCGGTGGCTCGTTCCGCATCGCCCCGGTCCCCGAGTCGCCCGAGCCGGGCACCGGCGAGCTCGTCTACACCGGCCCGAACGTGATGATGGGGTACGCCGAGGACGCCGCCGACCTGGCCGCCGGCGCGGTCGTGGAGGAGCTGCGGACCGGCGACCTGGCCCGGTTCTCCGACGGCCTCTACGAGATCGTCGGGCGCCGCAGCCGGCACGCCAAGGTGTTCGGGCTCCGGATCGACCTGGACCGCGTCGAGGGCCGGCTGTCCACCCCGCAGGCGCCGGTGCGCTCCGTCGTCGTCGAGGAGGTCCTCCACGTCTTCACCACCAGCCGCCGACGCTCCGCGGCGCTGCACCGCGAGGCCGCCGAGCTGTGCGGCCTGCCGGTGGGGGCGGTCCGAGTAGGCGTCCTGCCCGAGCTCCCGCTCACCCCGACCGGCAAGCCGGACCACGCCGCCCTCGAGCGCCAGGCCGAGCTGGTCGTCGCGGCCTCCCGGGCCGAGGAGCAGACCTCCGCCGACCGGCCGGTGAGCGCCGAGTCCGTCCGCGACGACTACGCCCTGGTCCTCGGCCGTCCGGACGCCACGGTGCACAGCAGCTTCGTCGACCTCGGCGGCGACTCGCTGTCGTACGTCGAGCTCGCGACGCGTCTCGGGCACCGGCTCGGGGAGCTGCCGACGGGCTGGCACACCCGCCCGATCGTCGAGCTGGTCGCGGGCACGACGTCCCAGCGGCGCTGGACCAGGCCGGTGGACACGACCGTGCTGCTGCGCGGACTCGCGATCCTGGCGATCGTCGGGACGCACGCCAACCTGTTCACCCTGGTCGGCGGCGCGCACCTGCTGCTCGCGGTGGCCGGCTTCAACTTCGCCCGGTTCCAGCTGGCCGGGGTCCCGCGCCGGGCCCGGGTCCGCAACGGACTGGTCGGGATCGCCCAGGTCGCCGTGCCGAGCGCCGTGTTCATCGGCCTCGTCGACCTGGCCACCGGCTTCTACGACGCGCCGACGGCCCTGTTCCTCAACGGTGCCCTCGGCGCCGACCACTGGACCGACCAGTGGCAGTTCTGGTTCCTGGAAGCACTGATCTGGACCTCCCTGGGAGCGGTCGGGCTGCTCGCGCTGCCCGTCGTCGACCGGCTCGAGCGCCGCGTGCCCTTCGCCTTCGTCGCCACGCTGCTGCTCGGTGCGCTGGCCCTGCGCTACGCCTGGACCGGCATCGAGGCCGGCGCGAGCGAGCGCTACACGCCGGGTGTCGTGCTCTGGTTCTTCGTCCTCGGCTGGGCCGCGGAGCGGACTCGTACGGCGCCCACGCGGGTGCTCGTCGCGGCGGTGGGCGCGCTCGGGGTGGCCGGCTTCTTCGCCGACCCGCAGCGCGAGCTGGTCATCGCGACCGGGGTCGCCGTACTCGTGTTCGTGCCGGCCGTCCGCCTGCCGCGCCAGGTGGCCGCCGCGCTCTCGGTGCTGGCGAGCGCGTCACTGTTCGTCTACCTCACCCACTGGCAGGTCTACCCGTGGCTGGAGATGGACCACCCGCTGCTGGCCACGCTGTCGTCGCTGGCCGTCGGGATCGCCTACTGGTGGCTGATGCGGCCCGCCATGCGCCGGCTCGGGCTGGCGCTCCGCACCGGAGCGCTCACTCCCTAGCCGTTCGGGTCGCGGACGACCTTGAAGTTGAACGTCGCGGTCCCGAGCGAGCCCATCAGCCGCAACCAGAGCGGCAGCACCATCTCGGCCCCGCGGGCCGTGGTGATGTCGCCGAGGTCGATCACGTCCGTGTGGCCGAAGCTCGTCAGCAGCTCGGTCACCGTCTGCTTGGCTCCCGCGTCGTTGCCGGACACGAACACCGAGGTCGACTCCCCCAACGTCTCGGGATGCACCATCAGGCCGGCGTTCATGGTGTTCAGCGTCTTGACGACCAACGCGCGCGGGAACGTGCGCTGGACCTGCTCGCCCATCGAGTCGGTGTCCTTGACCGTGAGGGTGGGCGGGAACCCCTGCGAGAAGTCGAGCGGGTTCGAGATGTCGACCAGCACCTTGCCCGCCAGGTTCTCCGCACCGGCCTGCGCGAGCACGTCGAGGGTGACCGTGCCGCCCGACGCGTTCATGACCAGCTCGGCACCGGCGGCGGCGTCGGCGAACGTCGCCAGCGCCGGGCCGGCGTGCGCGGCCGCCCACGCGGCGTACTCCTCGCGCGCCAGCGTCGCAGCCGGGTCGCGGGTGCCGATGGTGACGTCGTGGCCGAGCTCGGCCAACCGGATGGAGAGAGCCTGACCGACCATGCCGGTCCCGAGGACTGCGATCTTCATGCCACCAGCCTCCCGCGCCGGGCAAGGCGGTGCCACATGAGGTCGGGCATCATCGGAGGGTGAGGTTCGAGAGCCGCCCGCTGACCGGGCAGACCTGGGCCGACCTGGAGGCACTCTTCGCGCTGCCCGGCGGCTCGATCGTCCGCGGTTGCTGGTGCATGTACTACCGCAAGACCGGCACGGTCTCGGTGAGCGCGGCGGCCGGGGAGACCAACAAGGAGCAGCTCTGCAGCCTCGTCGAGAACGGTGACGTCACCCCCGGCCTCGTGGGGTACGTCGACGGCCGCCCCGCG
>DASTUX010000007.1:0-9870 GCA_035759395.1 Nocardioides sp. | reverse complement strand
CGACACCCGGCCGACGTCACCGCCGGTCGGACGCTCCCAGTGCTCGCTCAGCCGGCGCTCGATCGCGATCTCGACCGCGTCGTCGAGCTTCACCCCGCCGCGGGCGAGGAACTTGATCCCGTTGTCGGGCATCGCGTTGTGCGAGGCGGAGAGCATCACGCCGAGGTCGGCACCCAGGAGTCCGGTGAGGTAGGCGACGCCGGGCGTCGGCAGCACGCCGAGCAGGAGGACGTCCACCCCGGCCGAGGCCAGTCCGGCCACGACGGCGGACTCGAGGAACTGCCCGGAGATGCGCGTGTCCCGGCCGACGACGGCGAGCGGGCGATGGCCCTCGAACTCGCCCCGGTCGGCCAGGACACGGGCGGCGGCAACGGAAAGGTCCAGGGCCAGCTCTGCGGTCAGTTGACCGTTCGCCAGGCCCCGGACCCCGTCCGTGCCAAAAAGTCGCTGCGCCATGGAGTCTGACGCTAGCGGATCAGCGCTTGCTGAACTGCGGTGCCTTGCGGGCCTTCTTGAGACCGGCCTTCTTGCGCTCGATGACGCGGGCGTCACGCGTGAGCAGCCCGGCCTTCTTCAGCGAGGGACGGTTGGTCTCGGTGTCGATCGCGTTCAGGCAGCGGGCCACGCCGAGGCGCAGCGCGCCGGCCTGGCCGGTGATGCCACCGCCGTGGATGCGGGCGATGACGTCGAAGCGGCCCTCGAGCTGCAGGTTCGCGAACGGCTCGTTCACGACCTGCTGGTGCAGCTTGTTCGGGAAGTACGAGTCCAGGGTGCGGCCGTTGACGGTCCACACGCCGGTGCCGGGGACGATGCGCACGCGGGCGACGGCCTCCTTGCGACGGCCGGTGGCCGCGGCGGGGATGATCGTCGCGGGACGCAGGGGAGCGTCCGCGGACGGCGCGCTCTCCGAGCTGTAGGCAACGCCCTGCTCGTTGGTCTCGAAGGTCTCTTCGACCTCGGTGGTGTTCTCGGTGCTCTCGGTGGTCTCAGCCACGGTATTCCTCACTCAGTCTTTCTCGGGGATGCCAGTGGATTACTGGGAGACCTGGGAGATCTCGAAGGGCTTGGCCTGCTGGGCCTCGTGCGGGTGCGTGGGGCCGGAGTAGACCTTCAGCTTCTTCAAGACCTGTCGTCCGAGGCGGTTCTTGGGGAGCATGCCCCAGACCGCGTTCTCGATCGCCTTGCGGGCGTCCTTCTCCAGGAGCTCGCCGATCGGGGTGGCCGAGAGGCCGCCCGGGTAACCGGAGTGGCGGTAGGCCATCTTGGTGGTCTTCTTGGTGCCCGAGAGCGCGACCTTCTCCGCGTTGATGATGATGACGAAGTCACCGGCATCGACGTGGGGGGCGAACATCGGCTTGTGCTTGCCACGGAGCAGGTTGGCGCTCTGGACGGCGAGGCGTCCGAGGACCACGTCGGTGGCGTCGATGACGTGCCAGTCACGCTGGATGTCACCGGGCTTGGGGCTGTACGTACGCACGGCTGGTCTACTTTCTTCGTTCGTTGGACCCGTCAGGTGACCCTGACGAGCGGGTGGTGCGGCGCCTTCTGACGAACTCGGCCCGGCTTCCCACTCACTCGCTGATCGCGGGTGAAATGTGTGGTGTCCGGGTCTGCATCCCGACCGCACAGCATTTGGTCGAAACACGGCAGGAGGCGCGACCGTCAAGACTACGTGGACGCTGCTCCGGAGGTCAAAACGGACCCGGCTCGGACACCGGATTCGCTCGGCGCGGGGCCTCGGACTAAGTTGTGGCCCGTGACTGATTCTCTGACCGTCCGCGACAACCGCACCGGACAGGAGTACGACGTTCCGATCGTCGACGGCACGATCAAGGCCTCCGACGTGGGCCAGATCAAGGCCGGCGACGACCAGCCGGGGCTCGCGGTCTACGACCCGGGCTTCGTGAACACCGCCTCCTGCCGCAGTGCGGTGACCTACATCGACGGCGAGAAGGGCATCCTCGAGTACCGCGGGTACCCGATCGAGCAGCTGGCCGAGAAGTCGAACTTCCTCGAGGTCGCCTACCTGCTCAACCACGGTGCGCTGCCGACCAAGGCCGAGTACGACTCGTGGGTCCACGAGATCACGTACCACACCTTCGTCCACGAGAACGTCAAGAGCTTCATGGAGGGCTTCCGCTACGACGCCCACCCGATGGGGATGCTCATGGCATCCGTCGGCGCGCTCTCCACGTTCTACCCCGACGCCCGCAACATCAGCGACGCCGAGAACCGCCACATGCAGGTCGTGCGGATGATCGCCAAGATGCCGACCCTCGGCGCCTGGTCCTACCGTCACGCGCAGGGCAAGCCGTTCGTCTACCCCGACAACGACCTCGGCTACACCGCCAACTTCCTGTCGATGCTGTTCAAGATGAGCGAGCGCAAGTTCGAGGCCGACGAGCGCCTGGTCAAGGCCCTCGACGTCCTCTTCATCCTGCACGCCGACCACGAGCAGAACTGCTCGACCAACGCCGTACGCTCCGTCGGCTCCTCGCAGGTCGACCCGTACTCCGCGGTCTCCGCCGGTGTCGCCGCCCTCTACGGCCCGCTGCACGGTGGCGCCAACGAGGCCGTGCTGCGGATGCTGCGCCGGATCGGCTCGAAGGAGAACATCCCCGCCTTCATCGAGGGCGTGAAGAACGGCAACGAGAAGCTCATGGGCTTCGGGCACCGCGTCTACAAGAACTTCGACCCGCGCGCCACGATCATCAAGAAGGCCTGCGACGACGTCTTCGAGGTGACGGGGGTCAACCCGCTCCTCGAGATCGCCAAGGAGCTCGAGAAGATCGCGCTCGAGGACGAGTACTTCATCAAGCGCAAGCTCTACCCCAACGTCGACTTCTACTCCGGGCTCATCTACGAGGCGTTCCAGTTCCCGCCCGAGATGTTCACCGTCCTCTTCGCGATCGGCCGGACGCCGGGCTGGCTTGCCCAGTGGTCCGAGCTGGTCGACGACAAGGAGCAGAAGATCGCGCGCCCGAAGCAGATCTACACCGGCGACCGCCAGCTGACCTTCGTGCCGGCTTCCGAGCGCTGGGCCTGACCCCAGGTCGGCCTCGGACCGCCCGTCCGAGGCAGAGACAACCAAACCGCTGACCTGCGAGTCTCATCGGCATGAGCACTCGCAGGAACATCGGTTCGCTGGGCGTCGCCCTCGCCGGGGTCACGCTCCTGGCGAGCACGGCGTACGCCGCTGTCGTCACCGGCACGTCCGGCGACGACACCCTCCACGGGACGGCCGGGAACGACACGATCCGCGGCCTCGCCGGGGACGACCGGATCAACGGTCGCCGCGGCTCCGACGTGATCTCCGGCGGACCCGGCGCCGACCGCCTCTGGGACTACACCGGCGTCGGCTCGGGCGACACCATCGACATCTCCGCCGACACCTTCCGCGGCGGCCGCGGCCCGGACACGCTGTTCGTCGGGCACAACGACACCGTGCATGCCGGCCCCGGCAACGACCACGTCTGGGCGTTCTACGTCGGCGAGGGCGACGTCATCGACTGCGGCCTGGGCGTCGACGTGCTGCACCTCCACGAGGACCTGCACGGCGTGGAGACCCGGGGTTGCGAGAAGATCGTCGTCCGCTACGCCGGCTGAGCGTCACCCCTGCTCACACGACGGAGCGGTCCCGGCCCTGCCAGTACGGCGCCCGCAGCTCGCGCTTGAGGATCTTGCCGGTCGGGTTGCGGGGCAGCGCCTCGAGGATGTCGACGGTCCGCGGGCACTTGTAGTGCGCCAGCCGCTCGCGGCACCAGGCGATCAGGTCCTCGCCCGTCGCGGTGGCGTCCGGCCGGAGCGCGACCACGGCCTTGACGCTCTCGCCCCACTTCTCGTCGGGGATGCCGATGATCGCGACCTCCATGACCGCGGGGTGCTCGGCGAGCACCCGCTCGATCTCGGGCGAGTAGATGTTCTCCCCGCCGCTGATGATCATGTCCTTGAGCCGGTCCTCGACGAAGACGAACCCCTCGTCGTCGACCTTGCCCATGTCCCCGGTGCGGAACCAGCCGTCCTCGGTGACGACCTTCGCGGTCTCCTCGGGCTTGCCCAGGAAACCCTTCATCAGCTGCGGCGTGCGCAGCCAGATCTCCCCGTGCTCGCCGGTCGGCAGGTCCGCCAGGGTCCCGGGGTCCACGATGCGGACCTCGACGCCCGGGATCGGCTGGCCCGCCGAGGTGAGCCGCTCGGGGTGCGCCGGGTCCTTGTGCGCCTCCGGCAACAGGTGGGTCGCCACGCCCGCGACCTCGGTCAGCCCGTAGACCTGGATGAAGTCGGTCTCGGGCCAGGCCTCCATCGCGGCCCGCAGCAGCGGCAGCGGCATCGGGGACGCGCCGTACGTGTAGGTGCGGAGCGCGCCGAACAACCGGACCGCGTCCGGGCCGGCCTGCAGCACCTGCGCGAGCACGGCGGGCACCAGGAAGGTGCGGTTGGCCCCGGCCATGATCGCGCCGGCCAGGGAGCCCGCGTCCGGCTCGCGGGTCATGATGCTGGGGATCCCGTCGTGGATGCCGAACAGGACGTACGACGAGCCGCCGACGTGGAACAGCGGCATCGAGACCATGCTCTTGTCGCCGGGCTCGAACTCCCAGCCCTCGTGGGCGTTGACCGTGTGCTTGACCATGTTGGTGTGGCTGAGCATCACGCCCTTGGGGCGGCCGGTCGTGCCCGACGAGTACATCACCAGGCAGACGTCGTCCGGGTCCACGTCGTCGGGCCTGGACGCCGGGGTGGAGGAGGCCAGCCAGGCCTCGTACTCGTCGCCGTCGGCGCCGTCGGGGGTCACCTCGATGACCTTCTCCACCGCGGGGAGCCGGTCGCGGATCTTCTCGACGAGCGGCATCAGCTCGGTGCCGACCACCAGCACCCGGGCACCGCTGTCGTTGACCGCGTAGTCGACCTCGTCCCCGGCCAGGCGCCAGTTGATGATCGCGTTCGCGGCACCCAGGGAGCCGGCGGCCAGGCTGATCTCCACGCAGGCCGGGTGGTTCTTGTCCAGGAACGCGACCACGTCACCGCGGCCGATCCCCAGGCCCTGCAGGCCGCCTGCCGCCCGGCGTACGCGCTCGTGCCACTGCGACCAGGTCCAGCTGCGGGCGCCGTAGGTCATCGCCTCGGCATCGGGTGTCTCGGACGCCCAGTGGGCGAGGCGGTCGTCGACGAAGCGGGGCTCGGGTGCGGTCATGCCGCAGAGTGTGGCGGAGGCCACAACCCGGCCACAACGGTCGATGGCCGTCCGCGAGACGGGCGAGTTCTTCGCGACCACCAAGCCGGGTCTCAGGATCGTCACAGGCACGCTGGGCATCGTCGGAGGCATGACCCAGAACCCCTACGTCCCCTCGTCGGGCGAGAACCAGACCGCTCCCCTGCCCCCGACCGGGCCGACCCCGCCCCGTCGCTCCGGCCGCGGGGCCTTCGCGGCGTCGGTCATCGCGGCCTCGCTGGTCGTCGGCGGCGCGGCGGGCGTGGGTGGCGCGGCGGCCTGGGACCAGTGGCACGCCGACGAGGCCGGCTCCACGTCCTCCGGCGCCCGGACCACCTCGCAGGTCGTCGACACCCCGGAACAGCCGGCCGCCCAGGGCTCGGTCGAGCAGGTGGCCCAGGAGGTGCTCCCCTCGGTGGTGAAGATCGACGTGTCCGGCACCCAGCAGTCGGGCTCCGGCTCCGGCATCATCCTGAGCTCGGACGGGCAGATCCTCACCAACAACCACGTCGCGGCACTCGCGGGCGACTCCGGCGAGATCACCGTGTCGTTCAACGACGGCTCGTCGGCGCCGGCGAAGGTGCTCGGCACCGACCCGCTCACCGACACGGCCGTCATCCAGGCCGAGGGTGTCGAGGGGCTCACCCCGGCCACGATCGGGAAATCCGCCGACCTGGCGGTGGGCCAGGGCGTGGTCGCTATCGGTTCGCCGTTCGGCCTCGAGTCGACGGTCACCAGCGGCATCGTCAGCGCGCTGGACCGTCCGGTGGACGTCGGCTCGGACAGCCAGGGCAACACCACGGCGTACCCGGCCATCCAGACCGATGCCGCGATCAACCCCGGGAACAGCGGCGGCCCGCTGGTCGACCTCGCCGGCCACGTGGTCGGGATCAACTCCTCGATCCGCACCGCCAGCGGCTCGGCGATGGCCGAGAGCGGCTCGATCGGGCTCGGCTTCGCGATCCCGATCGACGAGGTGATGCCGATCGTCGACCAGATGGTCAAGGGCGAGACGCCCACGCACGCCCGGCTCGGCATCCAGATCTCCGACCTCGCCGACCGGTCCGCCGGGGTCGCCGAGGGCGCCCAGATCCGGGAGGTCAGCAACGGCTCGACCGCGGACTCCTCGGGGCTGGAGCGGGGCGACGTGATCACCCGGGTCGACGACCACCAGATCACCGGAGCCGACTCGCTGGTCGCGACGATCCGCGCCTACCGGCCCGGCGACAAGGTCACCGTGACCTACGTCCGCGACGGCGACACGAGGACCGCCGAGCTCACTCTCGACTCGGACGTGAGCACCGCGAACTCCTGAGCCGGCGGATCAGGCGAGGCGCTTCTGGAACTCCCCCAGGCGGGCCACGGGAGCGAAGCCGAGCTGCTCGTTGACCGCGACCATGTGGGAGTTGACCTCGGCGTTGTACGTCACGAGCGTGGTCAGGTCGGGACGCTCGCGCTGGAGCAGCTGAAGGTTGGCGACCTTCACCGCCAGCCCCAGCCGGTGGCCGCGGTCGGCGTGGCGGACCAGGGTGCCCCACTGGTACGCCTTCCCCGGCTCGTGGAGGGTCGTCGCGACGTCCGTGTAGGCGACGACGGTGCCGTGGCCGTCGAGGGCGACGGTGTTGTACTTGCGGCGTCCCTGCTTGGTGAGCATCGCCTCGGACTCGCGGACGACGGCCGGATCATCGAGCTCCGGCTCCCGCTCGAGCCCGCCGGTCGGCGCCTCGGTCATCAGCGAGGCGGTGAGGCTCGTCCACCCCCGGAGCAGCTCCTCGGGGACGGGCCCCTCCCACGAGCGCAACGTGTACGCCGCGTGGTGAGGCGCAGCTTCGCTCGCGAGCGCAGCGAGCAGCTCCTCGGGCACGGGCAGCGCGACCAGTCGCTTCACGTCGCTGAGGCCGAGGGCGAACCCCTGGCTCCGCGCGAAGTCCGGGCCCGGTTCGCCCGCACCGTCGGACCCCGCGGACCAGCCCCAGGTCGCCTCGGCGTTCAGCAGGCTCCGGCCGCGGTCCCGCGCCGCGCGCTGCAGGTGGGCCAGCATCGTCGACCCGAGCCCCCGGCGCCGGAACCCCGGGTCGACGTGCACGGCGAGATCCGCACTGCCCAGGTTGTCCAGCAGCGGGGTCGACAGCTGGCCGACCGCCACGACCCGGCCGCCGACCATGCCTGCGAACCCGCCGATCCAGCGACGGGCCGACCGTTCCTGGTGGTCGACCCGGACCTCCTCACGCATCCACGGCGATCCGGCGTCGCCGGCGGCCTGCTCAGCGGCGAGGTAGACGTCGTAGAACGCGTCGAACGCGTCGGTGTCGAAGGGGTCGAGCTCGACGATCTGCAGGTCGCTCACCGGGCGCGCCGGACCCGTCCCTCGTCCCACACCGGTCCGTCGGACTCGTAGACGTCGCCGTCCGCGCCGTAGACCAGGAAGCGGTCGAAGCCACGGGCGAACCAGCGGTCGTGGGTGACCGCCAGCACCGTCCCGTCGAACGCCTCGAGCCCCTCCTCGAGCGCCTCCGCCGACTGGACGTCGAGGTTGTCGGTCGGCTCGTCGAGGAGCAGCAGGGTGGCACCACTCAGCTCGAGCAGCAGGATCTGGAACCGCGCCTGCTGGCCACCGGAGAGCGACTCGAACTTCTGCTCCCCGGCGTGCGCGAGCTCGTAGCGGTCCAGCACCCGAGCGGCCTGCTCGCGGCCCATCCCGTCCCGGCGCTCGTCGCCCCGGTGCAGGATCTCGAGCAGGGTGCGCCCGAGCAGCTCGGGGTGCTCGTGGGTCTGCACGAACCAGCCCGGTCGCACCCGCGCGCCCAGCTTGGCCTTGCCGGTGTGGTCGACCGGCTTGACCGGCACCTCGCTGACCGGCCGGTGCTCGACGTCGGGGTCGCTGCCACCCGCGGCGAGCAGCCGCAGGAAGTGCGACTTGCCGGAGCCGTTGGAGCCGAGGACCGCCACCCGCTCGCCGTACCAGACCTCGAGGTCGAACGGCTTCATCAGCCCGGTCAGCTCGAGGTCCTCGCAGACGACGGCGCGCTTGCCGGTGCGACCGCCCTTGAGCCGCATCTTCACCTGCTGCTCGCGCGGCTGCTCGGTCGGCGGCCCGGCCTCCTCGAACCTGCGCAGCCGGGTCTGGGCAGCCTGGTAGCGGCTGGCCATGTCGGAGTTGTAGGCCGCCTTCTGCTTGTACATCAGCATCTGGGCGCGGATCTTGGCGTGCTCCTCGTCCCAGCGCTTGCGCAGCTCCTCGAAGCGGGCGAACCGGTCGCGTCGCGCCTGGTGGTACGCCGCGAAGCCGCCGGGATGCGTCCACACCTTGTTGCCCGACGCGCCGAGCTCCACGGTGACGACCCGGTTCGCGGTGTTGTTCAGCAGCTCGCGGTCGTGGCTGATCATCAGGATCGTCTTGTCGGACTCGCGGATCCGCTCCTCCAGCCAGATCTTGCCGGGGACGTCGAGGAAGTTGTCGGGCTCGTCGAGCAGCAGCACCTCGTCCGGGCCACGCAGCAGGAACTCCAGCACGAGCCGCTTCTGCTCACCGCCGGAGAGCGTCGTGAGCGAGCGGTACTTGGCCCGCTCGTAGGGCAGCGCGAGGCCGGCCGTCGTACAGACGTCCCAGGTCACCTCGAGGTCGTAGCCGCCCGCGTCGGCGTACTCCGCGAGCGCCCCGGCGTAGGCCATCTGGGTCTTCTCGTCGTCGGTGTCCATGAGCGCGAGCTCCCACCGGTCGACCGCGGCCGCGGCCGTGCGGATGCGGGGCGGGGAGACGCTCAGCAGCAGGTCCGCGACCGTCGGGTCGTCGCCGAGCCCGGCGCCGACCATCTGCCGCATGACGCCGAGCCCACCGGTGCGGGTGACCGCGCCGGCGTGCGGCACCAGCTCGCCGGTGATGATGCGCAGCAGCGTGGTCTTGCCCGCACCGTTGGCCCCGACCAGCGCGACCTTGGCGCCCTCGCCGACCCGGAACGACACGTCGTCGAGCAGCACCCGCCCGTCCGGCAGCTCGTAGCGCACCCCGGCGACATCCACGTGACCCATGTCGGTGGATTCTCCGCCATCGCGGGGCGCGCCGCGAACCGATTAGCGCTGCGGCGCCCGCACCGGTGTCACTCCTCGGTCACCTTCGACCAGAGGTTGATCCCTGCCTCGACCGCGTCGTCGTCGATCGCCTTCAGCTCCCCGTCGGTGAACGCGGGGCCGGACAGCGCGTCGAGGTTGGTGTCGAGCTGCTCGACCGACGAGGCGCCGATGACCGCCGAGGTCACCCGGGGGTCGCGCAGCGCCCACTGCAGCGCCATCTGGGCGAGCTTCTGGCCGCGCCCGGCGGCGATCTCGTTGAGTCGGCGGACATGACCGAGCGTGCGGTCGTCGAGGTGGTCACCCGGGATCGTGGAGTCCGCGCGCGCGGCCCGCGAGTCGGCAGGCACGCCGTCGAGGTAGCGGTCGGTCAGCAACCCCTGGGCCAGGGGGGTGAAGACGATGCAGCCCATCCCCTGCGCCTCGAGCTCGTCGAGGAGGTCCTGCTCGATCCAGCGGTTGAGCATGGAGTACGACGGCTGGTGGATCAGCAGCGGCGTGCCGAGCTCGCGGGCGATCGTGGCCGCCTCGCGCGTCTTCGCGGCGGAGTACGACGAGATGCCGGCGTACAGCGCCTTGCCCTGCCTGACCGC
>DASTUX010000006.1:0-2553 GCA_035759395.1 Nocardioides sp. | reverse complement strand
CAAGTCCTTGACGCCTGTGATCGCCGTCACCTACATTCTGCGTCAGGAATTGAAACCTTTCAATCAAGGAGATCTGATGAACGGACGCGGAGGCGACCACGCGGCTCTCGAGCTGCGCGACGTCGCCAAGTCCTTCGGATCCGTGGTGGCCCTGGCCTCCGGAAGCCTGACGGTCCACGGTGGCTCGATCCACGCGCTGGTCGGCGAGAACGGCGCCGGCAAGTCGACGCTGGTCAAGATCGTCGCTGGCGTGCACCAGCGCGACGGGGGCGTGTTCCGCTTCCACGGCGAGGACGTCGACTTCGGCTCGACCGCCGCGTCCAAGGCGGCCGGCATCGCGGTGATCTACCAGGAGCCCACGCTGTTCCCGGACCTGTCGGTCACCGAGAACATCTTCATGGGCCGCCAGCCGCTCGGCAGCGGCCGCCGGATCGACCGGGCGGCGATGTACGCCGAGGCGACGGAGCTCTTCCACCGGCTCGGCGTCGACATCGACCCCCGGCGCCCCGCCCTGGGCCTCTCGATCGCCGACCAGCAGATCATCGAGATCGCGAAGGCCATCTCGCTCGACGCCAGCCTGCTGATCATGGACGAGCCCACCGCCGCGCTCAGCGGCGTCGAGGTCGAGCGGCTCTTCGCCGTCGCCCGCAGCCTGCGCGACGAGGGCCGGGCGCTGGTGTTCATCTCCCACCGCTTCGACGAGGTCTTCGCGCTGTGTGACACCGTCACGGTGATGCGCGACGGCGCCTACATCTCCACCGACGCGATCGCCGACACCACGGTCGACGAGATCGTCGCGAAGATGGTCGGCCGCGAGGTCGGCAACCTGTTCCCCAAGACCCCGGCCAAGATCGGCGACGTGGTCCTCGAGGTCGAGCACCTCGAGTCCGCCGGGCTCTTCCACGACGTCAGCTTCTCCGTCCGCGCGGGAGAGATCGTCGGCCTCGCCGGCCTCGTCGGCGCCGGGCGCAGCGAGATCGCCCGGGCCGTCTTCGGCGTCGACGCCTACCACTCGGGCTCGGTCCGCATGCTCGGCAAGGCGGTCCCCGCGCGCAGCCCGCGGGCGGCGATCCTGGCCGGGATGGCCTTCGTCCCCGAGGACCGCCGCAAGCAGGGCCTGATCACCGAGGCGTCGGTCGCCCGCAACGTCGCGGGGGTGATCCGCAGTGGTCTGGCCAGGCTCGGCCTGCTGACCGCGAGCTCCGAGAACCGTGCGTCGGGGCCGTGGGCCCGGCAGCTGCAGGTCAAGACCAGCGCCCTGGACATGCGCGCCTCGACGATGAGCGGCGGCAACCAGCAGAAGGTCGTGATCGCCAAGTGGCTGGCCACGAAGCCGGCCCTGCTGATCATCGACGAGCCCACCCGCGGCATCGACGTCGGCACCAAGGCGGAGGTCCACCGGCTGCTCTCCGAGCTCGCCGGCGAGGGCCTCGCCATCCTGATGATCTCGTCCGAGCTGCCCGAGGTGCTCGGCATGGCCGACCGCGTCCTCGTGGTGGCCGAGGGCCACATCACCGCCGACCTGGACCGTGACCAGGCCACTCCCGAGACCGTCATGCGCGCCGCCACCCATGTCGGCACCACCACCCAGGAGGAGGTCCCGGCATGAGCGACACCCTGCTGGTTGCCCCGAGCCGCGTCTCGCCCGTACGACGGGCGCTGACGACCGTCCTGCGCTCGCGCGAGATGTCGGTCGCGGCCGTGCTGCTCGCCGTGATCGTGTTCGCGACACTGAAGAGCGACTCGTTCCTCTTCAGCGGCAACGGCTGGCGCGACCTGCTCCTGACACCCTCGATCCTCATCCTGCTCGCCGTCGGTCAGACGGTCGTGATCATCACCCGCAACGTCGACCTCTCGGTCGGCTCCATCCTCGCGCTGACGGCCTACCTGACCGGCAAGCTCTTCATCGACTACCCGGGCCTCCCGATCGTGGTCGTCTTCCTCGCGGGCATCGCCCTCGGCGCCCTGCTCGGCCTGGTCAACGGGGTGCTGGTCGCCTTCGGCAAGGTGCCGGCGCTGGTCATCACCCTCGGGACGCTCTACGTCTACCGCGGGATCATGCTCTCGTGGGCCGGCAGCGACCGGATCAACGCCTCCGACATGCCCCGCGCGTTCCTGGGGCTCGGCACCCAGTCCATCCTCGGCATCCCCGTGCTCACGATCCTGGCGCTGGTCGTCCTGGCCGCGGTGGGGTACTACCTCGCCACGGCCCGGGGCGGCCGTGAGCTCTACGCGATCGGGTCCGACCCCGACGCGGCCGACCTCTACGGGCTCCAGGTCCGCCGACGGGTGCTGACCGCGTTCGTCCTCTGCGGTGCTCTCGCCGGGCTCGCCGGTGTCGTCTACACCGCCCGCTACGGCACGGTCAGCTCGGGTGCGGGGCTCGGGATCGAGCTCCAGGCCGTGGGCGCCGCCGTGATCGGTGGCGTGGCGATCTTCGGGGGCAGCGGCACGGTCTGGGGCGCCGCGATCGGCGCGATGCTCCTCGTGACCATCAACCGGGCGCTCCCCATCCTCTGCATCCCCGACTTCTGGCAGCGAGCGGTCGTCGGT
>DASTUX010000005.1:0-5818 GCA_035759395.1 Nocardioides sp. | reverse complement strand
TAGATGAACGGCTTTGCGGTGAGCAGCGACAGCTCGCGGACGAGGTCGCGGTCGACCTTGGTGGCGATGATCGGCGTACCGGCCTCGAGGTGGCCGAGGACCTCCTTGGCGGCCTCGAGGTTGGCGACGACGGCCTTGTTGCCGCGCGCCTCCTTCTCCAGGCGCGGGATGGCCTTCTCGACGGTCTGCAGGTCGGCCAGGATCAGCTCGGTCTGGATCGTGGAGATGTCGTTGGCGGGGTTGACCTCGCCGTCGACATGGGTGACGTCCTCGTCGCGGAAGACCCGGGTCACCTGGCAGATCGCGGCGGACTCGCGGATGTGGGAGAGGAACTTGTTGCCGAGCCCCTCGCCCTCCGAGGCGCCGCGGACGATGCCGGCGATGTCGACGAACTCGACGGTCGCGGGCAGGATCTTGGCGCTCCCGAAGACCTCCGCGAGCTTCGGCAGGCGGCTGTCGGGGACGCCGACCACCCCGACGTTCGGCTCGATGGTGGCGAACGGGTAGTTCGCCGCGAGGACGTCGTTCTTGGTCAGAGCGTTGAAGAGGGTCGACTTGCCCGCGTTGGGGAGTCCGACGATGCCGATGGTAAGAGCCACGGGCGCCGAGTCTAGGTCCGGCGCCCGTGGCTCACCCAATCAGCGGGTGCGACTCAGGCGCCATAGAGGGCCCGGACGCCGTTGCCGTCGTTCGAGCTGAACTCGAGGTCGGACGAGCCGCCGTTGCACTGCGGGTAGTGCATGATCGACACCGAGTCGTACGGCGTCAGTGCGCGCCAGTTGTTGTCCTCGAAGCAGGTGCCGGCCTCGGGACGGGTGTGCTCGTGCCGGAAGCCCAGGGTGTGGCCGAGCTCGTGGCCGAGGATGTCGCCGGGCTCCCAGTTGCCGGAGTTCTGCATCGAGACCGCGTTGACCAGGATGTTGCGGCTGCGGTCGGCAGAGCTCGGGAAGAACGCCCGGGCGATGTACTGGGTCGTCGACGTGGGCTCGACCGAGAAGAGCACCGCGTTGTTGCGCGTCGTGCAGTCGGCGTCGGCCGAGGGCACGTAGACGAAGTCGACCTTCGACGAGGCCGCCTCCCAGAGGCCGGCGCCCTGGCTCATGGCGCTGACCACGGCGGCGTAGTTGCTGCCGAACTTGGTGCTGACGCAGTAGGTGAGGTTCATCGCCTGCGTGGCCGACCACTTGTCGTCCGCGCCGTTGACGCGGTTGACGATGAGGCCCTCCACGCGCTGGTGGCCGTCCTTCGAGCCGACCATCCGGTCGTAGTACTGCTTGAGGACGCCGTCGCTCTTCATCGCCTCGTCGCCGTTGACGATGTACTGGCCGTCCGCGTCGACGAACGACGTGGAGCGGAACTCCTGGAAGCTCGGGATCTCCGAGCTGGAGTCGACCGCTCCCGAGCTGGCACCCGCCGGGATGACCGCTGCGGCGGCCGCGAAGAGTCCGACAGCAGCCAGCATGAACTGAGTTCGCTTCATGTGCACGATTCCTTCAGTTGTGTGCCGACCACCTCCGAGTGGGGTCGGCTGCGCAAAGTCAGCCGTATGTGACCTGTGTCACGCCAGAGCAAAGAGATAACGTTTGTGTAACAAACGTACGTGCGCCCGGCGCCACGACTCAGCGCCTGGCGGAGTCCTTCACGCAGAGAGTCGCCCAGGGGAGCGCCTCGAGGCGCTCCTCGCCGATCGGTCCGCCACAGACGTCGCAGGTGCCGTAGGTGCCCTCGTCGACCTTGGCCAGAGCACGCTCGACGTCGGCCATCGTCAGCTGCAGCTTGTCGTGGACCGCGACCTGCGAGAGCCGGTCCACAGCCATCGAGGTGCCCTCCCCCACACGCTTGCCGAACGAGATCTCGCCGCGGTCGCCCGGCAGGGCCGTGAGCTCGGTCATCTGCTCCTCGAGCTCGGTCTTCTTCGCGAGCAGGGTCGTGCGGGCGTCGTCCATCCCACCAGTCTGCTCCCCTGCTGGGCGGTTTCCACGGGTCGCTCCCGGGCGCGGTCTGACAGGCTGGCAGCGTGCCCGTCTCAACCTTCGACCTCGCCCGCGTCCGCTCCGCCTTCCCGGCCCTCGACCTCGGGGTCGCCCACTTCGACGGGCCCGGCGGCTCGCAGGTGCCGACCCCGGTGGCCGGGGCGGTCGCCGGGACCATGACCGCCGGCCTCGCCAACCGGGGCAGCGTCACCGCGGCCGAGCGCCGTGCCGAGGCCGTGACCTTTGCCGCGCGAGCCGCGATGGCCGACCTGGTCGGCGCCGACCCCCGCGGCGTGGTCTTCGGACGCTCGATGACAGCGCTGACCTTCGACCTGGCCCGGACCATGTCCCGGTCCTGGGGGCCTGGCGACGAGGTGGTCGTGACCCGACTCGACCATGACGCGAACATCCGGCCCTGGGTGATCGCCGCCGCCCACGCCGGCGCGACCGTGCGCTGGCTGGACTTCGACCCCGAGACGGGAGAGCTGGACGACATCGAGACCGTGCTGTCGACGCACACGCGGCTGGTCGCGGTCACCGCCGCCTCCAACCTGCTCGGCACCCGGCCCGACGTGGCCGCGATCGCCCGGGCCGCCCACGAGGTCGATGCGCTCGTCCACGTGGACGCCGTCCACCTCGCCGCGCACGCACCCCTCGACCTGGCCGGCCTGGGGGCCGACTTCCTGGCCTGCTCGCCGTACAAGTTCTTCGGGCCGCACCTCGGCGCCCTGATGGCGCGCCCGGAGCTGCTCGAGACCCTGGAGCCGGACAAGCTGCTGCCCTCCAGCAACGCCGTGCCGGAGCGATTCGAGCTGGGCACGCTCCCCTACGAGCTGCTCGCCGGTGTCACCGCCGCCGTCGACTTCATCGCCGACCTGGCCTCGTCCGCCCCCGACCGGCGCACGCGCGTGCTGGAGTCGATGACGGCCGTGGCGGAGCACGAGGAAGCCCTGTTCGAGCGGCTGCTCACCGGGCTCGCCGCCCTCGACGGCGTGACGCTGCACGGCCGGCCGGCACGGCGTACGCCAACGGCACTGTTCTCCGTCGCCGGCCACACCGGGGCGGAGGTCTACGAGCACCTCGCCTCGGTCGGCGTGAACGCTCCCGCCAGCCACTTCTACGCGATCGAAGCCTCCCGGCGGGCCGGCCTCGGCGACGACGGCGCCGTGCGGGCAGGCATCGCGCCGTACACCTCCCCCGAGGACGTCGATCGGCTGCTCGAGGGCGTCGCCGGCCTCCTCGGGTCCCCCCGTTAGTTTGGCCGTGTGCGAATTGCGACCTGGAACGTCAACTCCCTCCGCTCACGGATCGACCGGGTCGAGGCGTTCCTCGCGCGCCACGACGTCGACGTCCTGGCTCTGCAGGAGACCAAGGCCCGCGAGGACCAGCTGCCGTTGATGGGGCTGCAGTCGATGGGGTACGACGTCGCCGCGGCCGGCACCAGCCAGTGGAACGGGGTCGCGATCATCAGCCGGGTCGGGATCGAGGACGTGCAGGTCGGCTTCGACGGCATGCCCGGCTTCGGTGACCCGCTCGAGCCCGAGGCCCGGGCCATCGGCGCGACCTGCGGCGGCGTACGCCTCTGGTCGCTCTACGTCCCCAACGGCCGCAAGGTCGGCGACCCGCACTACGTCTACAAGCTCGAGTGGCTGACCCGCCTGCGCGAGGCTGCCAAGGCCTGGCAGGGCGAGGACACCGCGCTGGTCGGCGACTGGAACATCGCACCGCTGGACGAGGACGTGTTCGACATCGAGCAGTTCAGGACCTCGACTCACGTGACGCCCCCCGAGCGCGAGGCGTTCCAGGCGTTCCTCGACGACGGGTACGTCGACGTCGTTCGGCCGCACACGCCCGGCCCGGAGGTCTACACCTACTGGGACTACTTCCGACAGCGCTTCGAGCGCAACCGCGGCCTGCGGATCGACTTCGTGCTCGGCTCGCCCTCGCTCGCGGCCCGCGTCTCGGGGGCCTTCATCGACCGTGACGAGCGGGCCGGCGCGGGCGCTTCGGACCACGCCCCGGTGATCGTGGACGTGACCTGATGCGCGCCGCCATGGAAGCGATCCCCGCTGTGCGAGGACGACTTCCCAGGCTCGACCTGATGACCCTCGCGAGCTGCGCGGTCGCGGCGGTCGTCTACGCGCTGCACGGCTTCGACGGCTACCTCTCGCGCGACCTCGGCGTCTACAGCTACGGCGGCCAGCAGGTCGCCGAGGGCGTGCCGCCGTACGACGCGATCGTCAACCGGGCCGGCCCCCTCGCCCACCTGATCCCCGGGGCCGGGGTGATCGTGTCCCGCTGGGTCGGCCTCGACGACATCTTCGGGATGCGCCTGCTCTTCCTGGTGATCTCGGTCGCCTGCATCGGCCTGGTCCAGGTCCTGGGTCGGGACATCTTCAAGTCCCGTCTCGCCGGCATCGCGAGCGCCGCCGCGCTGCTCTGCTTCGCCGGGTTCATCGAGTACGCCTCCAACGGCCCGCGTGAGAAGACCGCGATGGTGCTGTTCGTGATCTGCGCGCTGCTGGCGACGGCCCACCAGCACTGGGCAACGACCGGCTTCTTCATCGCGCTCGCGACACTCACCTGGCAGCCGGTGTTCCTCGCCGCCTTCGCGGGCACCGTGGTCGCGATCCTGCTCGGGCTGGACTCCGGACGGATCAGGGCGCTGGTCCGCGTCGCCGTCGGCGGCATCGTGCCCACGGTGGTGACGGCGGCGGCGTACACCCTGGTGAGCGACCTCCAGGTGTTCCTGGACGACTTCTGGATCATCAACGCCCGCTACACCGAGCAGATCTCGCTGTTGAGCGCCCCGCGGGAGGCGTGGGAGCTGATGGTGACCGGGTACGGCCCCTCGCTCTGGGCCGTCATCGCGGGCTCCCTCGCCCTGCTCGCCCTGGCGACGGTCGCGCTCGTCCGACGATCCGGACGGCGCGACCCCCTGAGCGCCGCCCTGGTGGCCCAGGCCGTCATGTTCGTCGTCGGGATCCTGTGGTCGATGAAGGCCTTCAACGGCTGGCCGGACATCTTCTTCCTGCTGCCCAGTGCCGCCCTCGGCATCGGTGGCGTCGCGGCCCTCCTGGCCCGACGCGTCCCGGGCCGGGTCGCCGTGGCCGCGACCCTCGCCTGGGTCGTGGCGGCCACGGCACTCGCGCTCGACTACTCGGTCACCGAGCGTGACCACCGGCTGGCCGACCAGCGCGACTCGGTCGCCACCGTCCTGGCCGCCCTGCCCGAGGGCTCCAGGATCCTCTCCGTCGAGGCACCCCAGCCCCTGGTCATCGCCCACGAACGGAACCTGTCGCGGCTCCAGCTCTTCGGCAACGGCCTGATCGACTACGTCGACGACACCTGGCCCGGCGGAAGCGACGGCTACGGCCGCTGGGTCGGGCGGCAGGAGCCGGCCGCGATCGCGCTCGGGGGCGGCAGCCACCCCTCGTGGCTCGAGGGCGTCCTCGTCGCGGACTACGAGGAGATGGCCAGTGCCCCCGGATGGACCTGGTACATCCGCAAGGACGTCGGCGAGGACACCCTGCGGGCGCTCCGCTCTGCCTTCCTGGCCCAGTCCGCGGGTGCGGAAGGATGACGGCCAAGCACGAGGTCATCCTCGTCAACGACGGCAGCTGGGAGGTCATCGCCGAGACGAGGCGATGACCGGCAAGGACCTAATCGACTTCGTGCTCGGCTCGCCCTCGCTCGCGGCCCGGGTCTCGGGGGCCTTCATCGACCGCGACGAGCGGGCCGGCGCGGGCGCCTCGGACCACGCCCCGGTGATCGTGGAACTGACATGATGCGCGCCGTGATGCCAGCGATCCTCAGCGTGCGCGGACGACTCCCGCGACCCGACC
>DASTUX010000004.1:0-2453 GCA_035759395.1 Nocardioides sp. | reverse complement strand
CGCTAACCTTGAGCGGTGACCACCGAGCCGCTGCCCGACCCGGCGATCGACCAGAGGGTCGAGCCCAGCCGGCGCGACCAGATCCTGGCGACCGCCGCCGAGCTCTTCGCGTCGCGCGGCTTCCACGGCGTCTCGGTCGCCGACCTCGGCGCGGCCTGCGGGATCTCGGGACCGGCGCTCTACAAGCACTTCGTCTCCAAGGACGCCGTCCTCGCCGAGATGCTCGTCTCCATCAGCGAGGAGCTGCTCAACGTCGGCAGGACCCGGGTGGCCGCAGCCACCGACGCCCCCGCCGCGATCGCGGCGCTCGTCGACTGGCACGTCGACTTCGCCCTTCGGCACCGTCCGCTCATCGTCGTCCAGGACCGCGACTGGCAGTCGCTGCCCCAGGAGGCGCGCGAACGCGTGCGCTCGCTCCAGCGGGAGTACGTCGACCTCTGGGCCGCCCAGCTGCGCCAGCTCGACGACGACGTGTCGATGGACCGGGCGCGGGCGATGTCGCACGCCGCCTTCGGGCTGATCAACTCCACCCCGCACAGCGGCCTCCTGCCCGACGTCCCCATGCACGACCTGCTGCGGGACATGGCGCTGGGCGCCCTCGGGGTGCCCGACCCGGGCTGATCAGAAGAGGTGCTCCACGGGCCGTCCGGGCTCGTCGAGCAGGTCGAGCAGCCGACCGGCCCGCAGCGCCGCGTCGAGACCGGTCTCCAGGTCGTCACTCCCCGACAGCGGCGCGTCGTCCGACCGCTCGTGGAGCCGGGCCAGCAGCCGGTCGCGGGAGACCCCGCGCAGCTGGAGCAGGACGAACGGGTCGGCCTCGATCAGCCAGGTGAGCTGGTGGAGCACGCCCAGCGCATGGACGCACGGGTCGACCCACGCGTTGCAGGTGCACGTCGAGCCGAGCTCACCGCCGTAGGGCAGCAGCTCGACACCGGCCTCCTCGGCGTGCTCGACCATGACGTGGGGCAGGTCCCCGGCGAGCAGGGCCGCGATCCTTCCGGCCTCCGCGGCCACCGTCTCCACCAGCGCGGACACGGCCGCGTCGTCGAGCACCGGGACCGTGCCGGAGACGGCCCAGAGCCCGTGCTCGTCCTCGACCGCCGCGACGAACTCGCCTTCGTCGGTCCTGATGCCCCCGATCCGGCCGGATCGGGAGAGCGCCCGGGCGTCGAGCAGGTCCCGCTCGGCGTACGCCGCCTCCTCGACCGCGCGGACCCACGCCTTGCCCCACCAGAGCGTGGCCCGCGCCGCACCCCGCCGGGGCGGCACGCGCGGGTGCACGACGGAGCTCACCGCTGCTCCTCGTCGGGGCGGCGCAGGGTCACGAACGCGCGCAGGTCGTCGTTGCTGAGCTCGGTCAGCGCGGCCTCGCCCCTGGCGAGCACCGAGTCGGCGAGCGCCCGCTTGCGGGTGAGCAGCTCGGCGATCTTCTCCTCGATCGTGCCGCGGGTGATCAGCCGGTGCACCTGGACCGGACGGGTCTGCCCGATCCGGTAGGCCCGGTCGGTGGCCTGCTCCTCGACAGCCGGGTTCCACCAGCGGTCGACGTGGATGACGTGGTCGGCCCGGGTCAGGTTGAGACCGGTGCCGCCGGCCTTCAGCGAGAGCAGGAAGACCGGCACCTCGCCCGCCTGGAACCGGGCCACCATCGCCTCGCGCTCACGCACCGGGGTGCCACCGTGCAGGAACTGGTGGGGCACCCCCACGGCCGCCAAGTGGGCCTCCAGCAGCCGGGCCATGGCGACGTACTGGGTGAAGAGCAGGACCGCACCGTCCTCGGCCAGCACGGTCGCGACCAGCTCGTCGATCAGGTCGAGCTTCTCGGAGCGTCCGGACAGGCGGGACCCGGACTGCTTGAGGAAGTGGGCCGGGTGGTTGCAGATCTGCTTCAACCCGGTCAGCAGAAGAAGAACCAGACCGCGCCGGCCCGCTGGATCAGTGGGGTCGGCCCGCTCGATCCGGTCCATCGTGTCGCGGACGAACGCCTCGTAGAGCACGACCTGCTCGCGGGTCAGCCCGAGCGGGTGGTCGGTCTCGGTCTTGGCGGGCAGCTCCGGCGCGATTCCGGGGTCGGACTTGCGGCGGCGCAGCAGGAACGGCCCGATCAGGTCGGCGAACTGCCGCGCCTTGGTCGGCTCCAGTCCCGACTCGATCGGGCCCGCCCACACCTTGCGGAACGCGTTGCGACTGCCGAGCAGGCCGGGGATCGCCCAGTCCAGGATCGCCCAGAGCTCGGTGAGGTTGTTCTCGACCGGGGTGCCGGTCAGCGCCACCCGGGCCGCGCTCGGGATGGCCCGCAGCCCTCGGGCAGTGGCGGACCGGGCGTTCTTGATGTGCTGCGCCTCGTCGGCCACCACGAGGTCCCACGCCACGCCGGCCAGGGTCTCGTGGTCGCGGCGCATCGTGCCGGACGTCGTGAGCAGGAACCCGTCGAGCCCCTCCAGCTAGCGCTG
>DASTUX010000003.1:0-20749 GCA_035759395.1 Nocardioides sp. | reverse complement strand
CTGGTCGAGCCGGTCGAGGTCGACCACGGCCCGGTCGGCATCGGGCGAGACGGGCAGGTCGACCCGCTCGCGCCCGGTGATCTCGGCGACGTCGAGCTGCGGGTGGTAGGCGGGCAGCGGCAGGACCATCGCGCCCGGCTCGCTGAGCACGTCGAGCGCGAGCCGGACTCCCGCGGTCACGTCCACGGTCGGGATGACCAGCTCCGGGTCCACCTTCTGGCCGAAGTGCCGCGCCGCGAAGCCGGCGTACGCCTCCCCGAGCGGGCCGTCCGCCGGGAAGCGGGGGTAGCCGGTGAGCCCTCGCGCCACCGCCTCGGCCAGGGCGTCGGCGACGGACGGCGCGAGCGCGTAGTCCATCTCCGCCACCCAGGCCGGGATCACGTCGGGGTCGACCGACCCCCACTTGAGCGCCAGTGCCCTGCGGGCCTCGTCGTCGGTGAAGTCGCGGATCACGCGCCGAAACTACAGGGCGGCGGCGACCCGGGTGCCCTGCTCGATGGCGCGCTTCGCGTCCAGCTCGGCGGCAACGTCGGCGCCGCCGATCAGGTGGGCGTCGCCGTCGCCGGTCGAGGCCAGTGCGTCGTACAGCCCGCGCACCGACTCCTGGCCGGCGCAGAGCACCACGTGGTCGACGTCGAGCACGCGCTGCTCGCCGTTGACGCTGATGTGCAGGCCGTCGTCGTCGACGCGGTCGTACGTCACGCCGTTGACCTGGACGATCCCGGACTGCTTGAGCACCGCGCGGTGTGCCCAGCCGGAGGTCTTGCCCAGGTCGACGCCGATCGGCGTGGTCTTGCGCTGGAGCAGCGTGACCTCGCGGATCGGGGTGCGCGGCTTGCGCTCGGTCAGGCCGCCCGGGTGGATCGTCGGGTCGCCGACGCCCCAGTGCGCCATCCAGTCGTCGAAGTCGTCCTCGGGGTCGTGGCTGAGGAAGTGGCTCACGTCAACGCCGATGCCGCCCGCGCCGACGACCGCCACCCGCTTGCCGGGGACGACCGCGCCGCTGAGCACCTCCGCGTACGACACCACCTTGGGGTGGTCGACGCCGTCGAGCTCGGGGATCCGCGGCTCCACGCCGGTGGCGACGATGACCTCGTCGTACGCCGCCAGGTCGGCCGCCGTGGCCTCGGTGCCGAGCCGCACCTCGACGTCGAGGACCTCGAGCCGGCGGGTGTAGTAGCGCAGCGTCTCGCGGAAGTCCTCCTTGCCGGGGACCTGCATGGCGAGGCGGAACTGGCCGCCGAGCGTGTCGGACTTCTCGAAGAGCGTGACCGCGAAGCCGCGCTCCGCCGCCGAGACCGCGGCCGACAGTCCGGCCGGGCCGGCCCCGACGACCGCGACCGTGGCGGCGCGCTTCGTCGGTCCGAGCACCAGCGTGGTCTCGCGGCAGGCCCGCGGGTTCACCAGGCAGGACGCCTTCTGGTTCTGGAACACGTGGTCGAGGCAGGCCTGGTTGCAGGCGATGCAGGTGTTGATCTCGTCCGCGCGACCGGCGGCGGCCTTGTTCACGAAGTCGGGGTCGGCCAGCAGCGGGCGCGCCATCGAGACCAGGTCGGCCTCGCCGGCGGCGAGGATCGACTCGGCGAGCTCGGGGGTGTTGATCCGGTTCGAGGCACAGACCGGCACCGACACCTCGGCCTTGAGCCGGGCCGTCGCCGAGCGCCAGGCGCCGGGCGGGACCTGGGTGATGATCGTGGGCACCCGCGCCTCGTGCCAGCCGATGCCGGTGTTGAGGACGGTGACGCCGGCCTCCTCGAGCCCGTACGCGAGGGCGACGACCTCGTCCCAGGTCTGGCCACCTTCGACCAGGTCGAGGAGCGAGATCCGGTACATGATCGGGAAGTCGTCGCCGACCAGCGCACGGGTGCGACGTACGACCTCGAGCGGGAACCGCATCCGGTTCTCGGCCGACCCGCCCCACCTGTCGGTGCGGTCGTTGGTCCGGGCGGCGAGGAACTGGTTGATCAGGTAGCCCTCGGAGCCCATGATCTCGACGGCGTCGTAGCCCGCCTTGAGTGCGAGGGCGGCGGACTTCGCGAAGTCGTTCGCGGTCCGGTCGACGCCGCGGGTCGACAGCGCGCTCGGCCGGAACGGCGTGATCGGCGACTTCTTGTTGGACGCGGAGACGCTCAGCGGGTGGTAGCCGTAGCGCCCCGCGTGCAGCACCTGCAGCGCGATCGCCCCGCCCTCGTCGTGCACCGCGCCGGTGATCTCGCGGTGTCGCATCGCCTGCAGCCGGGTGGTCAGCTCGGAGGCGAACGGCTTCAGCCAGCCCCGCTTGTTGGGGGCGTAGCCGCCGGTCACGATGAGGCCGACCCCGCCGCGGGCCCGCTCGGCGAAGTACGCCGACAGCGCGGTCAGGTCGCGGACGCTGTCCTCCAGGCCGGTGTGCATCGAGCCCATGACCACGCGGTTGCGCAGCTCGAGCCGGCCGAGCCGGATGGGGGAGAGCAGGTGCGGGTAGTCGTTCATGCGTGCTCCTCGTCGGTCGAGCTTGTGGAGACCTCGTGGGCCTCGAGGTATTCGGTGAGCCACTCGACCCAGAACCGCTCCGTGCGGATGCCCCCGCGCAGGACGAGGTACTGGTCGAGCTCGTGCCCGGTCAGGGTCTGCGGGCCGTCGTAGTCGCGCTTCTCGAGCTGCTCGTAGTGCGCGAGCCGCAGCTGGTGGTCGGCCAGGTTGGCGCGCACCATGTCGAGCACGGCCGCCCGGTCGCCGAACGCCGCACCGCGCATCTTCACGGCGAGCTCGCTGCGCAGCGGCTCCATCGGCGTGGGCTCGGCCAGCCAGTCGGCGAGCACCCCGGCGCCCGCGGGCGAGACGGCGTACACCTTCTTGTCCGGCTTGCCGGTCTGCGCGACCTCGGTGACCGTGACCCAGCCGTCTGCGTCCATGCGTGCGAGGACCCGGTAGATCTGCTGGTGCGTGGCGTGCCAGAAGTAGCCGATCGAGCGGCTGAACCGCTTGGCGAGATCCAGTCCGGACGCCGGCTCCTCACGCAGCGCCACCAGCAGCGCGTGTTCGAGGGCCATGCCCTCAGAGTGGCAGACCTATGCAACTAGGTGCAATGGTGAGTGACCCTTGCCACGTAAATACCCCCTAGGGGTATCATGCGAGCATGAATGGTTCCTGGCGTACGGCGATCTCCGCGACCCTGCACTGCCTCACCGGCTGTGCCATCGGTGAGGTGCTCGGCATGGTGCTGGCCACCTGGTGGGGCTGGGGCGACGTGGCGAGCATCGTGCTGTCGGTCGTCCTCGCCTTCTTCTTCGGCTACCTGCTGACCTTCGTGGGCGTTCGCCGCGCGGGCATGGACCTGACCTCGGCCGTCCGCACCGCACTGGCCGCCGACACGGTGTCGATCCTCGTCATGGAGCTCGTCGACAACGGCTTCCTGGTGGTCTGGCCCGGCGCGATGGCGGCTGGCCTGGTCGACCTGCTCTTCTGGGCGTCGCTGGCCGCCTCGCTCGCGATCGCCTTCGTCGCCACCGTGCCGGTCAACCGCTGGATGATCGGCCGCGGCCGCGGTCACGCCGTCGTCCACGAGATGCACCACCACTGACCGTCGCACGAACAACCCGGCACCTGTGACGTGCCTGGTGCATCGCAGGCACCGGGTTGTTCCACGGACGCCCGGCGGACGACGGGCCAACCCTGACAGCGAACCTGTCATCATCGGCCTCATGAGCTACGAACTCGGCCAGGGCACGGGCCCGCTGCGCGGCGTGAAGGTCGTCGAGATCGCGGGGATCGGGCCGGGCCCGCACGCGTGCATGATCCTGGCCGACCTCGGGGCCGACGTGATCCGCGTCGAGCGTCCCGGCGGCCAGTTGCTCTCGGCCGGGTCCAGGGACCTGCTCAACCGCGGCCGGCCCAGCGTGGCGCTCGACCTCAAGGACCCGGCCGCCGTGGAGACCGTCCTCGAGCTGGTCGCCGGCGCCGACCTCCTGGTCGAGGGGATGCGGCCCGGGGTGGCCGAGCGCCTCGGGTTCGGGCCCGACGACTGCCTGGCCCGCAACCCGCGCCTGGTCTACGGGCGGATGACCGGCTGGGGCCAGGACGGCCCGCTGGCCCAGGCCGCCGGGCACGACATGAACTACATCTCGATCACCGGCGCCCTCTTCGGGCTCGGTCAGGACAAGGCGCGCCCGCACTTCCCGGCCAACCTGGTGGGCGACTTCGGCGGCGGCTCGACGTACCTCGTCATCGGCCTGCTCGCCGCCCTCCTCGAGGCGCGGGTCAGTGGCGAGGGTCAGGTCGTGGACGCCGCGATCGTCGACGGGACCGCCCACCTCAACGCGATGACCTCGACGTTCCTCGCCGAGGGGATGCTCAAGGAGGAGCGGGCCGCGAACCTGCTCGACGGTGGCGCGCCGTACTACGACCTCTACGAGACCTCGGACGGCCGGCACATGTCGGTGGGCGCGCTGGAGCCCCAGTTCTATGACCTCTTCGTCGAGCTGCTCGGGGTCAAGGAGACCGCGCCCGACCGCTACGACCCCGAGAACGCCGGCGCCCTGCGCAAGCTCTTCGCCGAGACGTTCGCCGGCCGCACCCAGGCCGACTGGACGGCGGTCTTCGAGGGCACCGACGCCTGCGTCGCGCCGATCATCCCGCTCAGCGAGGCGCCCGCCCACCCGCACCTGCAGGCGCGCGGCACCTTCGTCGAGAACGACGGCATCGTCCAGCCCGCGCCCGCCCCGCGGTTCTCACGGACCCCGTCGAGCCTGGGCCTCCCGCCGTCGCCCGAGGCCGGCAGCCACACCCGCGAGGCGCTCAGCGCCTGGGGGATCGCGGACGTCGACGCGCTGATCGAGAGTGGCGCCGCGGTGCAGGTCTGAGCCCGGTGCTGGGAGCATCAGCGGTGTGAAGCCCTTCCTCTTCCTCGGCACCCGTGCCGAGGACAGCGTCGCCGACAGCGAGTACGCCGCCCTCCTCCGGTTCTCGGAGCTCGACGAGCGCGACCTGCGACGGGTTCGGCTCGAGCAGCACGAGCTCGGTGACGTCGACCTCGACGAACTGTCGGGCATCATCCTGGGCGGCAGCCCCTTCAACATCAGCGACCCGCCCGAGCTCAAGTCCGAGGCCCAGCAGCGCGCCGAGGCCGAGCTGCGCGCGCTGGCGACCCGGGTCGTCGCGGAGGACTTCCCCTTCCTCGGCGCCTGCTACGGCATCGGCACGCTGGGCACGCTCGACGGTGGCCGTGTCGACCGGACGTACGGCGAGCCGATCGGCGCGGTCGCCATCTCGCTGACCGACGCCGGCCGCGAGGACCCGCTGCTCGGCGTGCTGCCCGAGTCGTTCGACGCGTTCCTCGGCCACAAGGAGGCCGTCTCCCGGATGCCCCAGGGCGGAGTGCTCCTCGCGAGCTCGCAGGCCTGCCCGGTGCAGGCGTTCCGCATCGGCCGCCACGTCTACGCGACCCAGTTCCACCCCGAGCTCGACACCGAGGCGCTCTGCCAGCGGATCGACGTCTACCGCCACCACGGCTACTTCGAGCCCGCCGAGTTCGACGAGGTGATGCGCCGCGCCCGGGAGGGCGTCGTCACCGAGCCGCCCCGGCTGCTGGCCCGCTTCGTCGAGCTGTTCGCCGCCTCCTGAACACACCCGGGCTCGGCTTCGCCGGGACGCTAGGTTCGTGGGCATGACGGCCTCTCCCGAGCATGTCGACGTCCTCGTCATCGGAGCCGGCCTGTCCGGCATCGGCGCCGCCTGCCGGCTGGTCACCGAGCACCCGCAGCGCAGCGTCGCGGTCCTCGAGGCCCGGGCTGCGAGCGGCGGCACGTGGGACCTCTTCCGCTATCCCGGCGTGCGCTCGGACTCCGACATGTACACCCTCGGCTACCGCTGGCGCCCGTGGCGCGGCGACCGCGCGCTGGCCGACGGCCCGTCGATCCTGAGCTACGTCCGCGAGGTCGCACGGGAGTACGCCGTCGACCGGCTGGTCCGCTACGACCACCGCGTGGTCGGTGCCTCGTGGGACTCCTCGACGGCGCTCTGGACCGTCGAGGTGGAGCACGCCGGCACGCGCACGCGGATGACCACGGGCTTCCTGTGGAGCTGCTCGGGCTACTACGACTACGACGAGGGCTACTCACCGGAGTTCCCGGGCGCGGCCGACTTCGCCGGCGAGATCGTGCACCCCCAGCACTGGCCCGAGGACCTCGACCACGCCGGCAAGCGCGTGGTCGTGATCGGCAGCGGGGCGACCGCGGTCACCCTCGTCCCCGCGATGGCGGCCGAGGCCGAGCACGTCACGATGCTGCAGCGCTCCCCGACGTACGTCGTGTCGATGCCCGGGCGCGACCCGATCGCGCGTCGGCTGCGTCGGCTGCCGGAGTCCGTGTCGTTCCCGGTGATCCGGTGGAAGAGCATCCTGGTCGCGATGGCGAGCTACCAGCTCAGCCGCAGGCGGCCCGACCTGCTCCGCTCGTTGATCCGCAAGGCGACGATCAAGGAGCTGCCCGGGCACATCGACGTCGACCGGCACTTCAAGCCGACCTACGACCCGTGGGACCAGCGTCTCTGCCTGGTGCCCGACGGCGACCTGTTCCGGTCGCTGCGCAAGGGCCACGCGTCGATCGTCACCGACACGATCGAGACGTTCACCGAGCGCGGGATCCGGCTCACCTCGGGCGAGGAGCTGGAGGCCGACCTCATCGTCACGGCGACCGGCCTGCGGCTGCTGCCGTTCGGCGGCATCGAGCTCACCGTCGACGGCACCCCGATCAAGGTCGCCGAGACCATGGCCTACAAGGCGCTGATGCTGAGCGGGGTCCCGAACTTCGCGTTCACGATCGGCTACACCAACGCGTCGTGGACGCTCAAGGCCGACCTGGTGGCCGACTTCGTGTGCCGGCTGCTGACCCACCTGGACGAGACCGGACACCGCAGCGCGGTCGCGGTGCCCGACCCCGACATCACCGAGGCTCCGTTCATGGACTTCTCGTCCGGCTACGTGCTGCGCTCGATCGACGCACTGCCCAAGCAGGGCGACCGGGAGCCGTGGCGGCTGCGCCAGAACTACCTCACCGACGTCCGCACGATCCGCCGCGACGCCATCGACGACGGGGTCCTCAGGTTTGGATGACGCCCGAGCGGGCACGGAGGTCTCGCCAGCGCTGCACCGGCAGCGCGACTGACGACCGGAGGTTGGACATGAGCTTCACCGACAAGGTTGAGAACAAGACCGAGGACCTCGGCGGCAAGGCCAAGGAGACCACCGGCAAGGCCACCGGCGACCGGGACCTCGAGACCGAGGGCAAGGCCGACCAGACCTCGGCGTCCATCAAGGACGCCGGCGAGCACGTCAAGGACGCCGCCAAGGACGTCAAGGACGGCCTCACCAAGTAGCACCACCGAGCGGGGTCGGTACGACGGAGCGCAGCGCGCCGATTGCCGTCGTACCGGCCCTGTGCCCTAGAGTCGAGTGCAGTAGCCCGCCCTGTCTTGCCTCGGGCTTCCGCGCAGGTCCCCACTTTTCGTGCCGGGACCGCGCCCCTCCTCCGGGAGGTCCGCTTCTCCAGTTCCGTCGCCGACGGGACCAGCGTGGTGAGACACACCACACGTGAGTGAATCCCCCTTGTCTTCTGCTGTTCCTTCATCCGCCCTGCCCACGACCGGGTCCTCGGACTTCGCCGAGCTCGGCGTCCCCGCCTCGCTGTGCCGCATCCTCACGGAGCGCGGCATCACCGAGCCGACCCCCATCCAGCGCGCCACGCTTCCCGACTCGCTCGCCGGTCGCGACGTGCTCGGCCGGGGTCGCACCGGCTCCGGCAAGACCTACGCGTTCCTGCTGCCGCTCGTCGCGCGCCTCGTGGCGTCCGGCCGCCCGGCCCGCGCGAAGTCGCCCCGTGCGCTGATCCTCGCCCCCACGCGTGAGCTCGTCGGCCAGATCGCCGAGGCGCTCAAGCCCCTCGCCGACGCGACCGGCCTCACCACGATGACCGTCTTCGGCGGCGTCGGCCAGAACCCCCAGGTCCAGGGCCTCCGCAAGGGCGTCGACGTCGTCATCGCCTGCCCCGGCCGCCTCGAGGACCTGATCGGCCAGGGGTTCTGCGACCTCGGCCAGATCGAGATCACCGTGCTCGACGAGGCCGACCACATGGCCGACCTCGGCTTCCTGCCCGCCGTACGCCGCCTCCTCGACCGCACGCCGCAGAGCGGCCAGCGCCTGCTCTTCTCGGCCACGCTCGACAAGGCGATCGACGTGCTGGTCAAGCGCTTCCTGAGCCAGCCGGTGACCCACGAGGCCGACTCGGCGCAGTCGCCGATCTCGACCATGGACCACCACGTGCTGCACCTCGACCGCGAGCACCGCGTCTCGGTGCTGGTCGACCTGACCAGCGCGCCCGGCCGCACGGTCGTCTTCACCCGCACCAAGCACGGCGCCAAGGCGCTGACCCGCCAGCTCAACAAGAGCGGCGTGCCGACCGTCGAGCTGCACGGCAACCTGAGCCAGAACGCCCGCACCCGCAACATGGAGGCGTTCCACTCCGGCAAGGCGAGCACGCTCGTCGCGACCGACATCGCCGCGCGCGGCATCCACGTCGACGACGTGGCGCTGGTCGTCCACGCCGACCCGCCGGTCGAGCACAAGGCCTACCTGCACCGCTCGGGACGTACGGCGCGAGCCGGAGCCGCTGGCACCGTCATCACGCTGATGACCGACGACCAGGTGCGCGACGTCCGTGACCTCACCCGCGCGGCCGGCATCAAGCCGACCACCACGCGGATCAACGGCTCGGCCCACCCGATGCTCGCCCAGCTCGCCCCCGGTGCCCGCGTCACCGTTCCCGGTGGCCTCGTGCTCGACGTGCCCGGCGGCGGCGGTTCGTCCGACGGCGGCTCGCGCGGCGGCAACGGTGGCAACGGCGGCGGTCAGGGTGGCGGACGTCGTCGTCGTGGCGGCTCCGGTGGCGGCGGTGGCAACGGCCAGCGTTCCGGCGGGACCGGCGGCGGCAAGCGCACCGGCGGCTCGACCGGCCAGTCCGCGTCGCGCCCCGCGTCCGCTGGCGGCAACGGCGGTGGCAACCGCTCGCGTCGTTCCGGCGGTCCGGCTGCCTCCTCCGGCGGCGGCCAGTCCCGGCACAGCGCGGCATCCTTCAGCTCCAAGCGCTGATCGTCCCCCTGGCCGCGGCCACTAGAGTCGCGGCCAAGGGGTGATCGCGTGGTGACCTGGCTCCAGCGGGCGTTGTGGGACGTCGTCCCGCGCGACCATCGGGAGAGCCCGCAGCGTCTTCGCCGCCGGCAGCTCGTCACGGTGGCGTTCGTCGTGATCGGCGCGGTGGTGCTGGGGTTCTCGCTGCGCATCGAGCCCGGCAACGCCTGGTTCTACCCCGCCACGCTCGGCCTTGCGGTCGTCTGGACGGTCGGCGCCTTCGTGTCCGGCCCGCTCCACCTGGGCCGGATCGCCCACCCGGCCGGTCCGCGACGCCCGGTCATCACCCCGGTCCTGCTGGGCCTCGGGCTGGCGGCGGTCTTCGTGGCCGGCGCCCTCCTGGTCCGCGAGGTCTCCTTCCTCGACCGGCAGGTGCGCTCGGTCCTGGACTTCGCAGACCAGGGCAGCTGGCCGCTCCTCGTGGCGATCACCGCGGTCAACGGTGTCGCCGAGGAGCTCTTCTTCCGCGGCGCCGTCTACGCGGCCACGCCCCGGCACCCGGTCCCGGTGACCACAGCGGCGTACGTCCTGGCGACGGCGGCGACCGGCAACGTGATGCTCGCCTTCGCCGCCGTGCTGCTCGGCGCCGTCGTCGGGCTCCAGCGCCGGGCCTCCGGCGGGATCCTCGCGCCGGTGCTCACCCACGTCACCTGGTCCACGGCCATGCTGGTCGCGCTGCCGCTGCTCTTCGGCTGACGTGGCTCAGGGCTGCGGGCGCTCCTCGAGTGCTCGGCGCACTGCCTCGGCGTACGACAGCGGCTCGCCCGGGACGATCTCCCGGATCGAGTGGTCCGTGACGACCACCTCGGTCCCCATCGAGTCGATCAGGTTGCGGCCCGTCGTGACGTCGACGTCGGTGACGAGCGCCAGCCAGTACGACGAAAGCCGCGGCGTCAGCACCGGCACGGTGACGATCGGGACCCGGTGTCCGCCCGAGACCTCGGCGGCGACCTGGAGCATCTCGAGGTAGGTCAGCCGGTCGGGCCCGCCGATCTCGAAGGTCCGGCCGTACGCCGCCTCCACCCCGACGACGCCTGCCAGGTAGCGGATCACGTCGTCGAGCGCGATCGGCTGGGTCAGCGTGGAGACCCACTTCGGGACCACCATGGCCGGCAGGTTCTTCACGAGCTGGCGAGTCAGCTCCCACGAGATGCCACCCGCACCGACCACGATCGCGGCGCGCAGCACCGTGACGGGCACGCCGCCCTCGCCGAGGAGACCCTCGACCTCGCGGCGCGAGCGCAGGTGGGCCGACAGGTCCGCGCCGTCGGCGCCGAGCCCTCCCATGTAGACGATCTGCTGCACGCCGGCCGCGGCTGCAGCATGGCCGAAGGTCCGCGCGGCCTCGGCGTCCTTGCGCTCGAAGTCCGCGTCGTCGAGGGAGTGCACGAGGTAGATCGCGACCTCCGCTCCCTTCAGGGGAGCCTCCAGCGAGGAGGGGTCATGGACGTCGCCGCCGACCGCCTCGCCGGGACCGTCGTACGCCTCGGGACGGCGGGTCATCGCCCGCACCGTCATCCCGCGCTCGAGCAGGTCGGGCACCAGTCGCCGGCCGATGAAGCCGGTGGCTCCGGTGACCAGGACGGTCGTGCGTTCGTCGTCGCTCATGGCCCCACCTTAGGAATGCCGGAAAGCCGGCGAGTGTTACGCCTGTAGTCCAAGATTCAACTACAGGAGTGACCATGTCCGTCTCAGCCGTTCGCCTCAACCACGCAGTCCTCTTCGTCGCCGACCTCGAGCGGGCCGTCGACTTCTACACGGGCGTGTTCGGGATGGAGGTCGTCGCCCGCGAGCCCCGTGCGAACGCAGCGTTCCTGCGCCTCACACGCTCCGGCAACCACCACGACCTCGGCCTCTTCGGGGTCGGGACCCAGGCGCAGCCGAAGCGGCGCGGGGCGATCGGGCTCTACCACCTCGCCTGGCAGGTCGACACGATCGAGGACCTCGAGCAGGCGCGTCTCACCCTGGTCAACAGTGGCGCCTTCACCGGTGAGTCCAGCCACGGCGCGACGAAGAGCGTCTACGGCGCGGACCCCGACGGCAACGAGTTCGAGGTGATGTGGATGCTGCCGCGCGAGGCCTGGGGCGACTTCGAGAACGCCGCACCCATCGACGCGCTCGACCTCCCCGGAGAGGTACGCCGCTGGGGCGGCGTGCAGACCGCCGGCCGGATCGTGACGGGGGCCGAGGGAGACCGATGAGCACCACCGGTCCCGCCTTTCCGGCTCCCGTCGTCGCGACCCGAGGGCCCGCCGACCCGACGACGCCGCTCGTCGTCCTCCTCCACGGCCGCGGGTCGAACGAGCAGGAGATCATCGCCCTTGCCGACCACCTGCCGTCAGGGGCGCGGTACGCCGCGGTGCGTGCGCCGATCGCCGAGGGCGGTGGCTACGCGTGGTTCGCGAACCGCGGGATCGGGCGCCCGGTGGCCGAGAGCCTCGCCGCGACCATGGGGTGGTTCCGGAGCTGGCTCGACGACGTCTCGCCGGCCGGTCGTCGCGTCGTCCTGGTCGGGTTCAGCGGGGGAGCCGCCTTCGCGGGAGGCCTGCTGCTCGACGACCCGTCCCGGTTCGCGGGCGCGGCCATCCTCTACGGCACGCTCCCGTTCGACGCCGGAGTCCCGGTGGCGCCGGAACAGCTGGCGGGCCTGCCGGTCTTCGTTGCCCAGGGCGACCAGGACCGCGTGATCCCCGGTGAGCTGCTCGAGCGCACGTGGGACTACCTGGTCGGCGACTCCGGCGCGACGGCACACGCCCGCAGGGACCCGGGCGGTCACGGGATCACCGAGCAGACCCTGGCCGAGCTGGGTGCCTGGCTGTCCGGGCTGCTCCTCCCGTGACGGTCAGCGGGCGCGCTGGGCGATGCCCTCGCGCTTGGTCTCGTCCATCGCGCTCTCGTAGGCCTGGACCAGGCTCGCGATCGAGAGCGGCTTGAGCCGCTCGACGACCTCGCGCACCTTCTCGGGCGAGGTCCCCGACTCCTTGTAGACCGGCCACGCCTTGGTGCGGAAGACCTCGTAGAGCTCCTCGGCGATCTGGCGTCCGTGCGCGGCGTACACGTCCGCGGCGGCGAGCGCGGCCTCGGTCGGGAAGCCCAGGTCGAGCAGCCCGAGGCCGATCGAGAGCTGCGAGACCGCGACCTGGTAGCGGCCGCGCTTGCCCCGGAACAGGACGCCGAGGGCCGTGAGGGTCGTGAGCTCCTCGTCGGAGAGCTTGCGGCCGGCGCGCTTGTCGAGCTCCGCGGCCGTCATCTCGATCGGGGCCTCGTGCTGCCACGGCGCGAGCATCGCCCGCTGCAGCGCGATGTCCCCGGGAGTCGCGTCATGGGGGATGTTGGCGACGTACTTCTCGATCGCGGAGAGCGTGAAGCCGTGGCTCTGCAGCTCCTGCACCAGCTCGAGCCGGGCCACGTGGTCGGGCGTGTAGTAGCCCGAGCGACCGCGGCGCAGCGGCGGCGGGACCAACCCCTTGGTCGTGTAGAAGCGGACGTTGCGGACGCTCATCCCGACCCTGTTGGTCAGCTCGTCGAGCGTGAGCAGCTCCCGCAGGGTCTCGACGGTCTCGTCCATCCACACTCCTCGCGAGCCGGCGGCCCGCCCTCGACTGCCCGATCAGAAACTGCCTGACAAAGGTGAACCAGACCACATCCGGTGTCACCTTGACGATTGTGACAGCAATAATGTCACAATCGAGGTCTCGACGCGGTCGCTGCGCGACCTGCTCGACCACCGAACGCAGATCACCCCGAGCAGTCAAGGACGGTCATGGCAGAAGCATTCGTGTACGACCACATTCGTACGCCGCGCGGCAAGGGCAAGAAGGTCGGCTCACTGCACGAGGTCAAGCCGGTCGACCTCGTCGTCGGCCTCCTCGACGAGATCAAGGTGCGCAACCCGTCCCTCGACCCCCACCGGATCGACGACGTCGTCCTCGGCGTCGTGACCCCGATCGGCGAGCAGGGCTCCGACATCGCCAAGACGGCCGCCCTCAAGGCGGGCTATCCGGAGACCGTGGCCGGGGTCCAGCTGAACCGCTTCTGCGCCTCGGGTCTCGAGGCCGTCAACCAGGCCGCGTCCCGCGTCCGCGGTGGCTTCGAGGACCTGATCCTCGCCGGCGGCGTCGAGGCGATGAGCCGCGTGCCGATGGGCTCCGACGGTGGCGCCTGGGCCGCCGACCCGGCCACCGCGCTGGCCACCGGCTTCGTGCCGCAGGGCATCGGCGCCGACCTGATCGCGACGCTGGGCGGCTGGAAGCGCGCCGACGTCGACGCGTACGCCGCCGAGTCGCACCACCGCGCCGCCAAGGCATGGGCGAACGGCTACTTCGCCAACGCGGTCATCCCGGTCCGGGACATCAACGGGCTCACCGTGCTCGACCACGACGAGACGATCCGTCCCGACACCACCGCCGAGGGCCTGGCCGGTCTCAAGCCGAGCTTCGCGGACATGGGCGCGCAGGCCGGCTTCGACGACGTCGCCCTGGAGAAGTACCACTGGGTCGAGAAGATCGACCACGTCCACCACGCCGGCAACTCCTCGGGCATCGTCGACGGCGCCGCGATCATGGCGATCGGCACCGAGCAGGTCGGCACCGACCTCGGCCTCACGCCCCGCGCCCGGATCATCGCGACCGCCGTCTCGGGCGCGGACCCGACCATCATGCTGACCGGTCCCGCACCGGCCGCCCGCAAGGCGCTGGCCAAGGCCGGCCTCACGGTCGACGACATCGACCTCTTCGAGATCAACGAGGCCTTCGCCGCGGTCGCCATGCGCTTCATGCAGGACATGGGGATCAGCCACGAGATCACCAACGTCAACGGCGGCGCCATCGCGATGGGCCACCCGCTCGGCGCCACCGGCGCGATGATCCTCGGCACGCTCGTCGATGAGCTCCAGCGCCGCGACCTGCGCCGCGGCCTCGCCACGCTCTGCGTCGGCGGCGGCATGGGCATCGCCACCATTGTTGAGCTCGTCTGACCCTCCCTCGCTGGTTGAGGAAGGCGCGCAGCGCCTGTCTCGAAACCCACTCACGAACAGGACTCCCATGAGCAGCACCCAGACCCAGACCGCGGTCCACTACGACCGCGACGCGGACGGCATCGTCACGCTCACGCTCGACGACCCGACCTCGAGCGCCAACACGATGAACGAGCTCTACCTCGAGTCGATGGCCACGGCCGTCGACCGGCTGTACGCCGAGGCGGACGACGTCACCGGCGTCGTCATCGCCAGCGCGAAGAAGACCTTCTTCGCCGGCGGCAACCTCAAGGCGATGGTCAAGGCGACCCGCGACGACGCCGCCGAGATCATGGCGATGGGCGAGGCCGTCAAGGCCGGCCTGCGCCGCCTCGAGCTGTTCCCGCGCCCCGTCGTGGCCGCGGTCAACGGCGCCGCCCTCGGTGGTGGCTTCGAGATCTGCCTGGCCGCCAACCACCGCGTCGTCGTCGATGACAACAAGATCGTCCTCGGCCTGCCCGAGTCGACGCTGGGCCTGCTGCCCGGCGGCGGCGGCGTCACCCGCGTGGTCCGCCTGCTCGGCCTGCAGCCCGCGCTGATGGACGTGCTGCTGCCCGGCACCCAGTTCAAGCCCGCGGCCGCGAAGGAGAAGGGCCTGGTCGACGAGCTCGTCGCCACCCGCGAGGAGCTCGTCCCCGCCGCGAAGGCGTGGATCAAGGCGAACCCCGACGCCGCGCAGAACCCCTGGGACCAGGCCGGCTACAAGATGCCCGGCGGCACGCCCAGCAACCCCAAGCTCGCGGCGTTCCTGCCCGCGTTCCCCGCGCTGCTGCGCAAGCAGACCAAGGGCGCGGTGTACGCCGCCCCGCGCGCGATCCTCTCGGCCGCGGTCGAGGGCGCCCAGGTCGACTTCGACACCGCCTCGCGGATCGAGTCGCGCTACCTGACGAACCTGATCGTCAACCAGGGCTCGAAGAACATGATCCAGGCGTTCTTCTTCGACCTCCAGGCGATCAACTCCGGGTCGCTGCGTCCCGACGGCATCCCGCCGTACAAGGCCGTCAAGGTCGGCGTCCTCGGCGCCGGGATGATGGGCGCGGGCATCGCCTACTCGTGTGCCCGTGCGGGCATGGAGGTCGTGCTCAAGGACGTGGCCGTCGAGAACGCCGAGAAGGGCAAGGCCTACTCCGCGAAGCTGCTCGACAAGGCGATCTCGCGTGGCAAGAGCACCGAGGAGAAGAAGGCGGAGCTGCTCGGCCGGATCACGGCCACGCAGGATCCCGCCGACCTCAGCGGCTGCGACCTGGTGATCGAGGCGGTCTTCGAGGACCCCTCGCTCAAGGCCAAGGTCTTCGCCGAGGTGGCGCCGTACGTCAACGACGACGCGCTGCTCTGCTCGAACACCTCGACGCTGCCGATCACCGGCCTCGCCTCGGGCGTGGACCGGCCGAAGGACTTCATCGGCCTGCACTTCTTCAGCCCCGTCGACAAGATGCCGCTGGTCGAGATCATCCGCGGCGAGCAGACCTCCGACGAGGCGCTCGCCAAGGCGTACGACGTCGTCCAGCAGATCCGCAAGACGCCGATCGTGGTCAACGACAGCCGCGGGTTCTACACCTCGCGCGTGATCGGCACGATGGTCAACGAGGGCCTGGCGATGCTGGGCGAGGGCGTGCACCCGATCTCGCTGGAGCGGGCGGCCACGCAGGCGGGCTACCCGGTCGGCACCCTGCAGCTCAGCGACGAGCTGAACATGGAGCTCTTCAAGAAGATCAGCACCGCCACCCGCGTGGCCGTCGAGGAGGCTGGCGGCACCTACGCCACCCACCCCGCCGAGGCGGTCATCGACACGATGATCGAGATCGGCCGCCCGTCGCGGCTCAAGGGCGCCGGCTTCTTCGACTACGACGAGTCCGGCTCGCGGCTCTCGTTGTGGAAGGGCCTCGCCGACACGTTCCCGGTCGCCGAGGAGCAGATCCCGTTCCAGGACGTGAAGGACCGGCTGCTCTTCGTCGAGGCGCTCGAGACCGCGAAGTGCTTCGAGGAGGGCGTGATCGAGTCCGCCGCCGCGGCCAACATCGGCTCGATCATGGGCATCGGCTTCCCGCCCATGACGGGCGGCGCGGCGCAGTTCATGACCGGCTACCAGGACCCGAACGACGACACCGCCCCCATCGGGCTCGCGGCGTTCGTGGCCCGGGCCGACGAGCTCGCGGAGCAGTACGGCGACCGCTTCCGCCCGACGGCGTACCTGCGTTCGATGGCGGAGAAGGGCGAGTCCTTCCCCGCCTGACCAACGCCCGGACAGATCGCTGGCCCGTCACTTCTGGACGCTAGAAGTGACGGGCCAGCGCGTCCACCACCCCCCCAGGCGGGACGTTTCAGGGAAGCCCTAGGCGGACTCGAACCACGGGTGGTGCAGGTCGTAGAACTGGGCGTTGCGCATGATCGGGTCGAGAACCTCGCGGATCTCCGGGGGCGCCTCCTGGCGTTCACCCGCGCGGGCGCTGGCCTCGTCGGTGAAGAAGACGGTCTCGGTGAAGGTCCCGTCGTCCTCGAGGGCGAGCGAGCCACCGAGGATCTCGGGGCGCATCTCGTGCAGGTTGGTGGTGTCGGCCATCAGCTGCTTGAGCCGCTCGGGCTCGTCGACCTTGCCGCGGATGACCTGGACGAAGCCGGCCTCGTCCGAGCCGCCGTCCATCATCAACGTGACGTCGTCGCAGTCGTGGAACTCGACGGGGCCGTCCATGAGGGCCCGCATCTTCTCCGACCACGCCGTCTGCTCGGGGCGGTTCGAGTTGGCCATCGCCTTCTCGCGGGTCTCGAAGCGGACGATCCCGACGAACATGTCGTCGTCGGTGAAGCCGTAGGTTCCGCCGAGCCAGCCGCTGGACTGGGAGCCGACCTCCCGGCGCCAGGTCTCCGCGAGAGCGCGGAGCTCGTCCTGCCGCGTGCACTTGCCTTGAATGATCTGGATGAACACCGCTGGCCTCCTGTGTCGAGCAGGCCGCCTCCGGGTTGGGGGTGGTCCGGGGTGCGGATCAGACGCTAATGCCGGGCCGCCGAGCACGTCCATGACGAGTTCGGGTCATGGGGGCATGGTTCAGTGATGCGAATTCCGCGCGCATTCGCCCTGAGCGCGACTGAAACGGTTGACGGCAACGCCGTCGAAGGTCCCGATGAGCGACTCCACGACGGCGGCCCGGATCTCGTCGCTCGTCAGCTTCTCGCGCAGGCAGGTGGCGTAGGTCTCGCCGTCGACCTTGCCGTGGCTGATCGCCACCTGCGCCCGGGCCGACTCTGTGACGAAATCCGTGCACTCGAACTGCGACGCGGCCCAGACCTCGGCCAGCTCCCGGGGGAGAGGTGGCTGCTCGGCCGCCACGGCGTACGACGCGTCGAGGACGCCGGCGTCCTGCAGGTCCTCGGGGGTCGTGCGTCCCATGAGCGCCCGGGCGAAGCAGGCGCCGTTCCGGGTGTCGCGGCGCGACGGGTGGTCGCCCGCGACGAGCTCGGCCAGGCCGGAGCGGATCGCACGTGCCCGCGGGGACACCTCGGCGGAGGGATCGCTCGACGGGTCGGCGTCCGGACTGGAGCAGCCGGTCGCCAGCAGCACCAGTGAGGCGAACAGCAGGGCGCACGTGCGGGTCACCGGCACTCCTCGGACAGGCGGATCGGGCTCCTGATCCTCGCACTAGGGTGCCCGGATGGACTTCTCTCCCTCGGCCCGTGCAGCAGACCTCACCGAACGCGTGGCCGCGTTCATCGCCGAGGAGGTGACGCCGATCGAGGCGTCGTACCACCACGACCTCGCCGAGCTGCGGCGTACCGGGGACCCGTGGCAGCCGCTGCCGATCCTCGAGGAGCTGAAGGCGAAGGCCCGCGCGCAGGGGCTCTGGAACCTCTTCCTGCCGAAGGAGCATGCGGGGGAGTACGCCGCCCGCTTCGGTACCGACGGCGGCGAGGGGCTGACCAACGTCGACTACGCGCCGATCGCGGAGCTGACCGGCCGGTCGGCGATCGCCCCGCTGGTCCTCAACTGCAACGCGCCCGACACCGGGAACATGGAGGTGCTGCTGCGCTACGGCACCGCCGCGCAGCGCGAGCAGTGGCTGGAGCCCTTGCTGGACGGGAAGATCCGCTCCGCGTTCACGATGACCGAGCCGGGGGTCGCCTCGTCCGACGCGACCAACATGGCGGCCACGGCGGTCGTGGACGGCGACGAGATCGTCATCAACGGGCGCAAATGGTGGTCCACCGGGGTGGGCCACCCGGACTGCAAGATCTTTGTGTTCATGGGGCTGACCGACCCCGACGCCGACCGGCACCACCGGCACTCGATGGTGCTCGTGCCGCGGGACACCCCCGGCGTGAAGATCGAGCGGATGCTGAACACGATGGGCATCTACGACGAGCCGCTCGGCCACGGGGAGGTGTCGTTCACCGACGTCCGGGTGCCGCTGGCGAACGTGCTCAGCGGTCCGGGTGAGGCGTTCGCGATCGCCCAGGGCCGGCTCGGTCCCGGCCGCGTGCACCACTGCATGCGGCTGATCGGGCTGGCCGAGATGGCGCTCGAGCTGGCCTGCCGTCGGGGGGTTGAGCGCAGCGCCTTCGGCAAACCGCTCGCCTCGCTGGGGGGCAACCGGGAGCGGATCGCGGATGCCCGGATCGCCATCGACTCTGCGCGACTGCTGGTCCTCAACGCCGCCTGGAAGCTCGACGTCGGCGGCCCGGCCAACGCGCTGTCGGAGGTCTCGCAGATCAAGGTCGCCGTCCCGAACATGGCCCAGCAGGTGATCGACATGGCAATGCAGCTGCACGGCGGTGCCGGCCTCTCCGACGACTTCCCGCTCTCGGCGGCGTGGACCTCGGCCCGGGCGCTGCGCCTGGCCGACGGCCCCGACGAGGTGCACCGCGGGGTCATCGCCCGGCTCGAGCTCGGCAAGTACGGCGCCGCCCGATGAGCCGGGTGCTCATCACCGGTGCCGCGTCCGGGTTGGGTCTTGCCCTGACCGAGGCGTTCCGGGCGCGGGGGGACGAGGTGCTGGCGACGGACATCTCGTCGGTTGAGGAGGTTGCGCAGCAACCGTCTCGAAACCACGAACTGAAGCTCGACATCACCTCGGACGACGACTGGGCAGCGGCCCTGGCCTGGGTCGAGGCCGAGTGGGGCGGGCTCGACGTGCTCGTCAACAACGCCGGTGTCGCCGGCGGCGGCCGGCTCGACGTCGCGACGATGGACGAGTGGGAGTGGATCACCCAGATCAACCTGTTCGGCGTGGTGCGCGGCATCCGCACCTTCGTGCCGATGTTCAAGCGCCAGGAGTCGGGCCACATCGTCAACGTGGCCTCGCTCGCCGGGCTGGTGCACCCGGCCGGCATGGCGTCGTACAACGCGGTCAAGGCTGCCGTCGTCGCCCTCACCGAGACGACCGGCCACGAGCTCGCGTCGTACGGCGTGAAGGCCAGCGTGGTCTGTCCGTCGTACTTCCGCACCAACCTGATGCACTCGCTGCGCGGCGAGGACACGGCGCTGGGTGCGGTGATCTCGCAGCTGGTCGAGAGCTCGTCGATCACCGCCGACGACATTGCGGCGGCCGTGCTGGAGGGGATGGAGCGCGGCGACGAGATCATCGTCCCGGACCAGCCGGCGCGCGACGCGTGGGCGCTCAAGCAGCACGACCGAGCGGCGTACGACGCGGTGATGCGGGCGCAGGCGACCAAGCTGGAGAAGGGAATGCCGTGACCGACGACAGCGGGAACCCGGCCAAGCCGGTCCGTGACGAGGACTCCTTCGACGTCGCCGCGATGGCGGCGTGGTTGCGCGAGAACGCCAGCGAGTTCGTGGAGGACCTCGACGGGGTGCCCGAGGTGCGGCAGTTCCCCGGCGGCGCCTCCAACCTGACCTACCTGCTGCGCTACCCGGCGCGCGACCTGATCCTGCGCCGGCCGCCGGCCGGGGTGAAGGCCGCCAGCGCCCACGACATGGGCCGCGAGTTCCGGATCCAGTCCGCGCTCGCGCCGCTCTTCCCGTACGTCGCCACGATGGTCGGTTTCTGCCAGGACGAGTCGGTGATCGGCTCGGAGTTCTACGTCATGGAGAAGCTCGACGGCACGATCCTGCGCCGCGACCTGCCCTGGCCGCTGACCGCCGACGAGGCGTCGGCCCTGTGCTCGAACGCCCTCGACGTCCTCACCGCCCTGCACTCCGTCGACGTCGCCTCGGCGCCGGAGCTCGAGAAGCTCGGGCGCGGAGACGGCTACGTCGCCCGCCAGGTCAGCGGCTGGGTCGACCGCTTCGCGAAGGCACGCACGGACGACACGGGCGACTGGTCCGACATCGTGGAGTGGATCGAGGCCCACCAGCCCGCCGACGTGGCGCAGACCCTGATCCACAACGACTTCCGGCTCGACAACATGGTGCTGGCACCCGACGACAACCTGCGGATCATCGGGGTGCTCGACTGGGAGATGGCCACCGTCGGCGACCCGCTGATGGACCTCGGCGGCGCGCTGTCCTACTGGGTCGAGGCGGGTGACGACGAGTTCTTCCAGATGTTCCGCCGGCAGCCGACCACCGAGCCGGGCATGTGGACGCGGGCGCAGATCGTGGAGCGCTACTGCGAGCGGATGGG
>DASTUX010000002.1:0-13672 GCA_035759395.1 Nocardioides sp. | reverse complement strand
GACACCTCGCTGCTGCTCAACACCGCTCTCGACGAGGGCAAGACGGTGCTGTTCGAGGGCGCGCAGGCGACGATGCTCGACGTCGACCACGGCACCTACCCGTTCGTCACCAGCAGCAACCCGGTCGCCGGTGGCGTCTGTGTCGGCGCCGGTGTCGGGCCGACCCGCATCGACCGGGTGATCGGCGTGATCAAGGCCTACACGACGCGCGTCGGTTCCGGCCCGTTCCCGTCCGAGCTGTTCGACGAGGACGGCATCAACCTGCAGCGCATCGGTGGCGAGATCGGCGTCTCGACCGGCCGGACCCGGCGCTGCGGCTGGTACGACGCGGTCATCGCGCGCTACTCCACGCGCGTCAACGGGCTGACCGACTACTTCCTCACCAAGCTCGACGTGCTCGACAGCTGGGAGCGGATCCCGGTCTGCGTGGCCTACGAGATCGACGGCGTGCGCCACGACGAGATGCCGATGACGCAGACCGAGTTCCACCACGCGACGCCGATCTACGAGTACTTCGACGGGTGGCAGACCGACATCTCGGACTGCCGGTCCTTCGAGGACCTGCCGAAGAACGCCCAGGTCTACGTCCAGGCGCTCGAGCAGATGTCCGGCACCCGGATCTGGGGCGTCGGCGTGGGTCCGGGGCGCGAGCAGACGATCGTCGTCCACGACGACTGACCGCGCGGCCGGTGGTCCCGCGACGGCACTAGCCTTGACGACCGTGACCACCCCGCAGAGCGCCAGGCTGAGTAATCTGACCGTCCTCGTGATCGGCACGGGGGGTCGCGAGCACGCACTGGCCCGTGCGCTGTCCCTGGACCCGACCGTGGCCGCGGTGCATGCCGCCCCGGGCAACCCGGGGATGGCCGGCGTCGCGACGCTGCACACCGTCGACCAGCTCTCCGGTGACGACGTCGCCGAGCTGGCCATGACCGTCGGCGCCGACCTCGTCGTCGTCGGCCCCGAGGCGCCCCTGGTCGCCGGGGTCGCCGACGCCGTCACCGCGCGCGGGATCGCCTGCTTCGGGCCGTCCGGCGAGGCCGCACGGCTCGAGGGCTCCAAGGCGTTCGCCAAGGAGGTCATGGGCGCGGCCGGTGTCCCGACCGCGCGGGCCTTCGTCTGCACCACCCCCGAGGAGGCGCTCGCGGCCCTCGACGAGCTCGGTGCGCCGTACGTCGTGAAGGACGACGGCCTCGCCGCGGGCAAGGGTGTCGTCGTCACGGAGGACCGGCAGGAGGCGATCGACCACGCGGCCGCCTGCGAGCGGGTCGTGATCGAGGAGTACCTCGACGGTCCGGAGGTCTCGCTCTTCGCGTTCTGCGGCTGGAACGAGGCCGACGGCGCCACCGTCTACCCGCTGCAACCGGCCCAGGACTTCAAGCGGATCTTCGACGGCGACCTCGGCCCCAACACCGGCGGGATGGGCGCCTACACGCCGCTGCCCTGGGCGCCCGAGGGTCTGGTCGACGAGGTCCTCAAGACCGTGCTCCAGCCGACTGTCGACGAGATGGCCCGCCGGGGCACGCCGTTCACGGGGCTCCTCTACGCCGGACTCGCGCTCACCTCGCGGGGCACCCGCGTCGTGGAGTTCAACGCCCGCTTCGGTGACCCCGAGACCCAGCCGCTGCTGGCTCTGCTCGACTCGCCGCTCGCCCCGCTGCTGTACGGCGCCGCCACGGGCACGCTCGCCGAGGTGCCCCCGCCCGCGTGGAAGTCCGGGGCGGCCGTCGCCGTCGTGCTGGCCAGCAAGGGCTACCCCGAGTCGTCGTCCTCGGGCGACGTCATCGGCGGCCTCGACCGGGCCGAGGAGGTCGCCGGGGTGCACGTGATCCAGGCCGGGACCGCCATGTCGGGGGAGGACCTCGTCACTGCCGGGGGCCGCGTGCTCGCCGTGGTCGGCACGGGCGCGGACGTCGCGGCCGCGCGTGAAGCGGCGTACGAAGGCGTCGCCTCCGTGGAATTCGAGGGCGTCCAGCACCGCACCGACATCGCCGCAGGAATCTGACTGGACGTGCGCAACGGCCGGGCTGCTCTGCCCGGCATGGACGAGGCGGAGGAGCTCGACGAGGAGTTCCAGGACGCGGGCATCGACGCCGGTCTCCAGGAAGGCACCCACGCAGCACTGGGGAGAGGGTCACACCCGTGACCCTCTCCCCAGTGCTCCGCGGCAGGTCTTCCATCACCTCGTCCTCGCGGGGCGCTGTCGGCGGTGACGCCTAGCGTCCCCGAGATGAAGATGTCCGGCAGGGAGGCAGTTCGGCTGCTGGCCGGCGCCGGCGTGGGGGAGCGGCAGGCGCGGCAGGTCCTGGCCGCTGGCCTTGCGGGGGTCCCGCAGCGGGTGACGGGTGCGCTGCTCTACGACGACGCCCTCGTGGGCAAGCTCGTGCGCGCGCCGTACGTCGACGAGGCCGAGACCGCCTGCCCGTGGGGCCTCTTCGTGGCGCGCCGGCACGTCGACGTCGGTCGACCGGAGGACCAGCGGCTCGCTTCGCTCGCGAGCGGATGGGGGCTCTCGACCTGGACGGCGCTGAGGATCCGGGTCCTCGTCGCGGAGCATGGCCACGTCCCGATGGTGGCCACCGTCGGCGGGTTCGTGACGACAGGCGCCGAGATCATCGGGGTGCAGCGGGCCGGGCCCGACGAGTACCACCTGACGCTCCAGGGACCGGACGGCTGGTTCGAGGTCTTCCGGGGACGACGTTTCCCGACCGGACCCGGGCGCCCGTGGGTGCTGCGCGGAGGCCGCGTGGGAGACTTGACCACGTCGTCCCCCGCCGCACCGCAGGAGAGCGCGTGACCGTCCCCAATGTCCTCGCCACCCGCTACGCCGGCGCCGACCTCGCCCACCTGTGGTCGCCCGAGCACAAGATCGTGCTCGAGCGACAGCTGTGGATCGCGGTCCTCAAGGCACAGCGCGACCTCGGCATCGACGTCCCCGACGGCGTCGTCGAGGCCTACCAGGACGTCGTCGACAAGGTCGACCTCGAGTCGATCGCCGCCCGTGAGCGGGTCACCCGCCACGACGTGAAGGCGCGGATCGAGGAGTTCTGCGCGCTCGCCGGACACGAGCACATCCACAAGGGGATGACCTCGCGCGACCTGACCGAGAACGTCGAGCAGCTCCAGGTCAAGCAGTCGCTCGAGCTGCTTCGCGACCGGACCGTCGCCGCGCTCGCACGGCTCGCGCGACTGGCCACCGAGCACGAGGCGACCGTGATGGCGGGCCGTTCCCACAACGTCGCCGCGCAGGCCACGACCCTCGGCAAGCGGTTCGCGTCCGTGGCCGACGAGATGCTGATCTCGCTGGAGCGCGTCGAGGAGCTGCTCGCCCGCTACCCGCTGCGCGGCATCAAGGGCCCGATGGGCACCTCGCAGGACATGCTCGACCTGCTCGACGGCGACGCCTCGAAGCTCGACGACCTCGAGCGGCGGGTCGCCGCGCACCTCGGCTTCGAGCGGGTCCTGACCTCGGTGGGCCAGGTCTACCCGCGCTCGCTCGACTTCGACGTGCTCTCGTCGCTGGTCCAGCTGGTCGCCGGCCCGTCCAACCTCGCCACGACGATCCGGCTGATGGCCGGCAACGAGATCGTCACCGAGGGTTTCAAGGAGGGCCAGGTCGGCTCGTCCGCGATGCCGCACAAGATGAACACCCGCTCCTGCGAGCGGGTCAACGGCCTCGCGGTCGTCCTCCGCGGCTACCTCTCGATGGTGGGCGAGCTCGCCGGCGACCAGTGGAACGAGGGCGACGTCTCCTGCTCCGTCGTACGCCGGGTCGCGCTGCCGGACGCCTTCTTCGCCGCCGACGGGCTGTTCCAGACGTTCCTCACCGTGCTCGACGAGTTCGGTGCGTTCCCGGCGGTCATCCAGCGCGAGCTCGACCGCTACCTGCCGTTCCTCGCGACCACCAAGGTGCTGATGGCCGCGGTCCGCAACGGGGTCGGTCGCGAGACCGCGCACGAGGCGATCAAGGAGGCCGCTGTCGGCGTCGCGCTCGACATGCGCCGCGGCCAGGCCGAGAACGACGTCTTCGCCCGGCTGGCCGCCGACGAGCGGCTCGGGCTCACCGCCGGTCAGCTCGAGTCCCTCGTGGCCGAGCCGATCACGTTCACCGGCGCGGCGGTCGCGCAGGTCCAGGCCGTCGTACGACGCGTGGCCGAGGTCGCCGAGCGCCACCCGGCCGCCGCGGCGTACACCCCCGGCGCCATCCTCTGAGCCGATGGCCACCGCGGTCGACGTGATCGTGAGCGGACGGGTCCAGGGAGTCTCGTTCCGGGCCTACGCCGAGCGGGAGGCCCTGTTCCTCGGCGTGACCGGCTGGGTGCGCAACGAGCCCGACGGCTCGGTGGCCGGCCACTTCGAGGGCGAGCCGGTGGCCGTCGACGCGATGGTGGCCTGGTGCCGGGAAGGACCACGGCTGGCCCGCGTGCAGCGGGTAGCCACCCGTCCCGGGGCTGTCACGGGGGCGCGTTCCTTCGAGGTCCGCTACTGAGACGTCGGTCTCCTCGGGGTCGATTCGGGGCCTCCGGAGTTGCAGGCGGGCGGCCTCGGAGACGACGCTTCCCGACATGAACGCCCCCGTCACCGTCTCCATCACCCGGCACCTCGACCCAGGCCGCGAGCACGAGATGGTCAGCTGGATGCAGGCCGGAATCGCGCTGGCCGAGCGTTTCCCCGGCTTCCTGGGCGCCGGCTGGGTCCGGCCCGAGCGCGACTCCGAGACGTGGCACGTGCTCTACCGCTTCGCCGACTCCGATGCGCTGGCGAACTGGGAGACCTCGCACGAGCGCCAGTGGTGGCGCGACTCGGCCGGTGGGCTCGGCGTCGTCGACTCGCGCGTCGAGCGGCGCACCGGCATCGAGGGCTGGTTCGACGACCCGACCACCCGCGACGTCCGTGACCTGCGGATCGCGCCGAAGGCCCCGCCGCGCTGGAAGCAGGGGGTCGTGATCTGGCTCGTCTTCTTCCCGCTCAGCCTGGCTGCCACCTGGACGGCCGGTCGGCTGATGCCCGACCTCGTGCTGGGCCTCCGGGTGCTCGCCACGACCCTGGTGATGACCCCCGTGATGACCTACCTGGCGCTGCCCTGGGTGACGCGCACCTTCGCGTGGTGGCTCCAGGGCAAGCCGGCGCCCTGGCGGCGTACGTCGGCCGACGCTGGCTGACCGTAGGGTGGGCCGCGTGAGCAACGTCGAGCTGAACATCCCCGACGCGCCGGTCATCGAGGGCGCCGTACACCTGCACTCAGGCAAGGTCCGCGACCTCTACTCGTTGCCGGACGGGCACCTGCTGATGGTGGCCAGCGACCGGATCTCGGCGTTCGACTTCGTGCTCGACACGACGATCCCCGACAAGGGCGAGATCCTCACCCGGATGTCGCTGTGGTGGTTCGACCGGCTCACCGCGATCGTCCCGCACCACGTCGTCTCGACCGACGTCCCCGCAGCCGTGCGCGGCCGCGCGGTGGTGTGCGAGCGGCTCGACATGTTCCCGGTCGAGTGCGTGGCCCGTGGCTACCTCACCGGGTCCGGACTCATCGACTACAGCGCCACCGGCGAGGTCTGCGGCATCGCGCTGCCTCCCGGGCTCCTCGACGGGAGCCGGCTTCCGGAGCCGGTCTTCACGCCGGCGACCAAGGCGGCGCTCGGCGACCACGACGAGAACGTCTCCTACGACGCGGTCGTCCGCGAGGTCGGCGACGAGTCCGCGGCCGAGCTGCGCCGGCTGACCATGGAGGTCTACGCGCGGGCCGAGGGGATCGCCCGCGAGCGCGGGATCATCCTCGCCGACACCAAGCTCGAGCTCGGGTCGCGCACCGACGGCACCACCGTGCTCGGCGACGAGGTGCTCACGCCCGACTCGTCCCGCTTCTGGCCGGCCGACCAGTGGGAGCCGGGCCGCGCCCAGCCGTCGTACGACAAGCAGATCGTGCGCAACTGGCTGCTCTCGCCGGAGTCCGGCTGGGACCGCTCCTCGGGCGAGGCGCCCCCGCCGCTGCCGCCGGAGGTCGTCGAGCGCACCCGTGCCCGCTACGTCGAGGCCTACGAGCTGCTGACCGGCGAGCGTTTCTGACGTGCCGGGGCCGCGCGGCATCCGTTTCGGCGTCCCCGCCGACGTCGCGTTCGCCTACCTCGTCGACCCGCACCACCGGCCCGACTGGCAGTCCTCGCTGCGCCGGGTCGAGGACGTCCGACCCGCGCTGCCCTCCGTCGGCCAGACGTGGGTCGACGTGACGGTGCCCGGACCGCGGCCGAGGATGGAGACCATCGTGCTCGACCGGCCGCGGACCTGGACCGAGGTGGGCCGCTGGCGCGGCATCGAGGCCGAGCTCACGCTCGCCTTCGCTCCGGACGGCCCCGGTTGCCGGGTCACCCCGACCTTCCGGGTGACCGGTCGCGGCCCGGCCCGGCCGCTCGCATGGGCGGTCGACAAGGTTGCGGTCCTCGCGGTGCTCCCCGACCTGCGGCGGGCGGCCGCGATCCTGGCGCCGGGCGGCTAGGGGCGCCTAGGGGTTGCGGGAGCCGAGGCGGTGGTGGGTGGGGACCGGCGCCTCGCCGTAGCCGCCGAAGTGGCCGGTCTGGAAGGGCATCCGGTGCGGGTCGTGCTCGTGCCGCCGGATCGAGATCCGGCCCATGACCAGGGCGAACAGGACGACCACCCCGAGCGTCACCACCACCATGTCCGTGACCGTACGCCGCCGGCGGCGTCCTGTCAGCGAACTCGAGCCCCCTGCGCGCTAGGTTCCTGACATGGGCAAGGTGGCAGCGGTCGCGCTGGGAGTGTTGATGTTCGTGGTCGGCGTGCTCTGGACGCTCCAGGGACTCGGGTACGTCGGCGGCAGCTCGATGAGCGGCGACCAGGCCTGGGCGACGATCGGCCCCGCGGTCGCCGGCCTCGGCGTCGCGCTGGTGTGGGTCGCCCTGGCCGGCCGGCGGTCGTGACCAGGCGTCCGACCACGGGGTGACAAGGGGGTTCCTGACCTCCGGACGGGCCACTACGTTGACGTCATGTCGAACCTGTCGTCCGTGCTCGAGGACTCCGCCCGCAGCTACCCCGACCGCGAGGCCGTCGTCCTCGGTGACACGCGCCTGACCTACGCGCAGGTCAACGGCGCCGCCAACCAGGTGGCGAACCTGCTCGTCTCGCGGGGGATCCAGCCGGGCGACAAGGTGGCGCTGAGCTGCCCGAACCTGCCCTACTTCACGATCGTCTACTTCGGCATCCTCAAGGCCGGCGCGACCGTCGTCCCCCTCAACGTGCTGCTCAAGGGGCGCGAGGTCGCCTACCACCTCGCCGACTCGGACGCGAAGGCGTACTTCTGCTTCCAGGGCACCCCCGAGCTCGCGATCGGGCAGGAGGGGTACGCCGGCTTCCAGCAGGCCGAGGGCTGCACCGAGTTCTTCATGATCACCGCCGACCCGTCCGCCGCGTCGCCGATCGAGGGCACCGAGACGTTGGGCGCGGCGCTGGCCGGGCAGCCGCCGACGTTCGAGACCGTCGACACCGACGCCGACGACACGGCCGTCATCCTCTACACCTCGGGGACGACCGGCCAGCCCAAGGGGGCCGAGCTGCGGCACCGCAACGTGCTCGACAACGCCCGGGCCGGCGCCGACCTGTTCGGCGCGGACGCCTCCAAGCCGGACACCTACCTGTGCGTGCTGCCGCTGTTCCACTCGTTCGGGCAGGTCGTGATCCAGAACGGTGCGTTCGCGTTCGGCGGGACCGTCGTGATGCTGCCGCGCTTCGAGGCGCTGCCCGCGCTCGGGCTGATGGCGAAGGAGAAGGTCACGTTCTTCGCCGGCGTCCCGACCATGTACTGGGGACTGCTCGGCGCGCTCGACCAGGCGAAGCAGGAGCTCGGGGTCGACGTCGAGTCGCTCGCGAAGAACCTCCGCATCGCGGCGGCCGGAGGCTCCGCGCTGCCGGTCGAGGTGCACAAGGAGTTCCAGCAGAAGTTCGGCGTGACGATCCTCGAGGGCTACGGCCTCTCGGAGACCTCGCCCGTGGCGAGCTTCTCGCCGCACGGCGAAGAGGTGCGGGTCGGCTCGATCGGCAGGCCGATCCCCGGTGTGGAGATGAAGCTGCTCCGGGCCGACAGCTGGGACGAGGCGCCCGAGGGCGAGGTCGGCGAGATCGCGATCAAGGGCCACAACATCATGAAGGGCTACTACGGCCGGCCGGACGCGACCGACGAGGCGATCCGGGACGGCTGGTTCCGCTCGGGCGACCTGGGTCGGCGTGATGAGGACGGCTGGTACTACATCGTCGACCGGTCCAAGGACATGATCATCCGCGGCGGCTTCAACGTGTACCCCCGCGAGATCGAGGAGGTGCTGCTGACGCACCCCGACGTCTCGCTCGCCGCCGTGATCGGCGTACCCCACGAGAGCCACGGCGAGGAGATCAAGGCCGTCGTGATCCGCAATGAGGGCGCGTCGGTCACCGAGGACGAGCTGGTGGCGTGGGGCAAGGAGCAGATGGCGGGCTACAAGTACCCGCGGATCGTCCAGTTCGTCGACGCGTTGCCGATGACGGCCACCGGCAAGATCCTCAAGCGCGAGCTGTCCTGACGGCGGCTACGCGAACGGGTCCGGGGTGGCGCCGGGGAGCTGGGCGAGCAGCTCGCGCGCCCGGGCCGCGACCTTGTGCTCCACCAGGACCTCGTAGCGGGTGGCGACCACCTCGGTGACCGAGGTGAAGTCGCGACGGCCACGGGTGGCGGCGTAGCCGACCAGCGCCCAGATGACACCGAAGAGCGCGCCGAACAGCATCGTCGACACGATCGGGGTGAAGCCGTTCTCGTTGGTGAACAGGGTGAAGACCAAACCGATGAAGAGGCCCAGCCAGACGCCCGACAGCATTCCGCCGAGGGCGACCTTGCCGGTCGTCAGGCGGCCGGTGATCCGCTCGATCCGCTTGAGGTCGGTGCCGACGATCATGCACTGCTCCACCGGGAACTTCTCGTCGGAGAGGAAGTCCACGGCTCGCTGCGCGGCGGCGTAGTCGTCGTACACGGCCAGCGACTGCGGGTACTCCAGCTTCAGCTGCGAGCCGACGTGGGCCCTGCCTGCGGCCCCGGGCGAGATGCTCATGTGACCAGTCTGCCCGACACCGGAGCGTTCTGGACCAGTGGAGACTGCCATTGACCGCCACAGCGTGGGGGCCGCAACCTTGGGGGGTTTCCCGTGCGCCGCCGGATGGTCCGTGTCCCGTTGCGGGGAGTCGGGAGTCGAGACGATGGCCCTGTTCATGGATGTCCACCACATGTCCGACGGTGTGAGCGCAGCGGATGTGGCGGGCGCGCACGCCAAGGACGTCGAGGTCCAGGCGCAGTACGGCGTGAACTACCAGCAGTACTGGGTGGACGAGACGAACGGCAAGATCTTCTGCCTCGTCGACGCGCCCGACGCCGACACCGCGGCCCGGGTGCACCGCGAGGCGCACGGCCTCGAGGCGGACGAGATCTACCCGGTCACGCAGGGCACCTGAGCGGCTCGACGTCTCGTCCGGTCCTCCCGCACGCCCCCGGCCGAGGGGGGTTGCCTAGACTGAGGACGCAGCCACCCCCGCATCCAGGAGCTCCCGTGCCCCGAGTCGTCGTCGATGTCATGCCCAAGCCCGAGATCCTCGACCCGCAGGGCAAGGCCGTCCTCGGCGCCCTCCCGCGGCTCGGGTTCCAGGGCGTCACCGACGTCCGTCAGGGCAAGCGCTTCGAGCTCGAGTTCGCCGGTGAGATCACCGACGCCGTGCTCGCCGAGGTGCACCAGATGGCCGAGACGCTGCTGTCCAACCCGGTGATCGAGAACTTCACCGTGCACGTGGAGCAGCCCGTCGAGGCGCAGTCGTGAAGGTCGGGGTCGTCACCTTCCCGGGTTCGCTCGACGACGTCGACGCCCAGCGCGCGGTCCGGATCGGCGGCAACGAGGCCGTCCCGCTCTGGCACGGCGACCACGACCTCAACGGCGTGGACGCGGTGGTGCTGCCGGGCGGCTTCTCGTACGGCGACTACCTGCGTTGCGGCGCGATCTCGCGCTTCTCGCCGGTGATGACGGAGGTCATCGACGCGGCCAAGCGCGGCATGCCCGTCCTCGGCATCTGCAACGGCTTCCAGATCCTGTGCGAGTCCCACCTGCTGCCGGGCGCGCTGATCCGCAACGACCACCGCAAGTTCGTCTGCCGCGACCAGCGCCTGCGCATCGAGAACAACCGCACCCCGTGGACGTCGTCGTACGCCGCCGACGCGGAGATCACCATCGTGCTCAAGAACGGTGAGGGCGGCTTCGTCGCGGACGACCGCACGCTGGACATGCTCGAGGGGGAGGGGCGGGTCGTGGCCCGCTACCTCGAGGTCAACCCGAACGGGTCGCTGCGCGACATCGCCGGCATCTCCAACGAGCGTGGCAACGTGGTCGGCCTGATGCCGCACCCCGAGCACGCGGTCGAGGACCTCACCGGCGCCGGCACGCAGGGGCTCGGCTTCTTCACCGGCCTGGTCGAGGCGTCCTTCGCGTGACTCCCCTGATCCTGTTCCGCCGGGTCGCGATCGCCGAGGCGGTGACCTGGGCGCTGCTGCTGAGCGGCATGTTCGTGAAATATGCCACGGAGGCTCCCCATCTGGGGGAGCTCGGGGTCCGGATCTTCGGCATGGTCCACGGCGTCGTCTTCATCGCCTACTGCCTCACGACCGTCGTCGTCGCCGTCGACCAGCGCTGGTCGACTGGCCGGCTGCTGCTCGGCCTGGTGTCGTCGGTCCCGCCGTTCATGACGGTCTGGTTCGACCGGTACGCCGAGCGCCGCGACGCACTCGCTCCCCAGTGGCGCCTGGTCGGCTCCGAGCCCGAGCGCACTCTCGACCGTCCCGTCGCCTGGCTGCTGCGCAACCCGTGGCAGGGCGCGCTCACCGGGCTGGTGGCGGTCGCCGCCCTCACGGGCGTCGCCCTGCTCGTGGGTCCGCCGGCCGGCTGAGCCCGACCGCTCGGCCCCGAAGCCGGGGTCAGCAGGGTCCGGTCAGCGCAGTCCCGCGCGCAGCCCCGCCCAGCTCTCGTCCGCGACCACGCCCGACACCTCGAAGTCGAGCTTCCGCTGCCAGGCCCGCAGCGCCGAGTCGGTCGCCGCGTTGAAGACGCCGGTGACAGCGAGTCCGGTCGTCGGGTCCGCCGCGTTGAGCGTGCGCTGCAGGCGTCGTACGCCCTCGCCGGCGGAGCCGAACTTGAGCACCGGGGTGCCGCCGTCGATCAGCAGCGTCATCCACTGCCGCTTGGTCCAGCTCGGCCGCGCCGTGAAGCCGTGCTGCGTCTGCCAGGTGTTGAAGGCGGTGACCGTGGCGTCGTTCCAGGTGCCGTTCACCTTGCCGGCGTAGAGCTGGTGCTCCTTGAGCAGGCACTGCAGCGCCTTGACCTGGGCCGGGTCGGGCATCCGGTCCTCGACCGGTGGCCGCAGGACGGTGTACTTCGCCAGGCTGATCGGCACGCCGTTGCAGTGCGACTCCGGCGCGGCCCACGAACCGCGCCCGAGGTCGAGGAAGTTGCGGTCGATGTTGATCCGCACGCCGCCCCAGGTCTCGTCGTGGCCGCCCTGGTACTGGTGCACGCGGGCGTGCGGCATCCATCCGTCGGCGCGGAGGTAGAGGTGCTTCGGGTCGTTGATCCGGCCGGGCACGCCGCTCCAGCGTGCGACCCAGATCTGGTCGGGCAGGTCGAACGCTGCGGGGCGGTTGACCCGGGCGTTGTCGAGGGCCTTGATGCCCGATCCCGCGCTCGAGTAGACGCCGGAGACGTAGCCGAGCTTGTGGATTCGCGTGGTCCAGGCGCTGAGGAAGGCCAACGCGGACTCGCGGCAGTCCCTGTTGTCCAGGTCGAAGCCCTCGAGGTCGTACCAGAGCGTGCTGCCGGCGCTGATGCCCAGCGCGGTGGCCGCCTCGACCGCCTTGCCCGCCTCGGCCTGGCCCTGGCCGCGGGCCAGGTTGTAGCGGCCGTCGGTACCGCGCTTGGGGATGATCGTCTCGTCGTTGCCGTAGCGCGGGAACCGCGGCTGGCAGGAGGCCTGCGGGCCGAGGGTGATCGGCAGCAGGCGCCATCCCCGCTGCAGCTGCGTGCCGACCCAGCTGCGGGTCAGGTTCGGCTGGCTGCGGCAGGCCCGCGAGTCGCCGGAGATGTAGATGCCCACGGCCAGGAACGGCGAGTGCTCCAGCCAGCGGTCCATCTCCCACTGCTTGGGCGCCAGGCACTGGTCGAAGCCGTAGCCGGTGAAGTTGCCGGGCGTGACGACGTTGGCCGCGTGGGCGGGTGCGGCGAGCGTCAGGCTCATCGCCGAGCTCAGCGTGACCACCAGGCCGACCGCGAGGCCGGCGACGGTCGTACGGAGTGTCCGGGAAGCCGGGCGGGTCATGGCAGATCTCCAAGCGGGGAAGAGGTGGCGCCGTCGGGGCTACGCCACCATAACCTCACAAGTCACACCAGTAACAGGCGTTCGATGAACTACAGATCTGTAATTCGTGCGCGGTCGGAGGGCGTGGGACCGGGGCGCCCGGACCGGCCCGCCGCCGGTAGATTGACCGCGTGCCCGAGACGACGTCCCTGCCCGTCAAGCCCGCCCTCGACACCGTGGCCCTGGCGGCGGAGGACTCCCAGCGCGAGCAGCCCTGGGCCGACCTGGGGCTGAAGTCCGACGAGTACGCCCGGATCCGCGAGATCCTCGGCCGCCGTCCGACCAGCTCGGAGCTCGCGATGTACTCCGTGATGTGGAGCGAGCACTGCTCCTACAAGAGCTCCAAGGTGCACCTCAAGCAGTTCGGCGAGATCCCCCAGGAGACCCCCGCCGGCAAGATGCTCGCGGGCATCGGCGAGAACGCCGGCGTCATCGACATCGGCCAGGGCTACGCGGTCACGTTCAAGGTCGAGTCGCACAACCACCCGTCGTACGTCGAGCCCTACCAGGGCGCCGCGACCGGCATCGGCGGCATCGTCCGCGACATCCTCGCGATGGGCGCCCGGCCGGTGGCCGTGATGGACCCGCTGCGGTTCGGACCGCTCGACGCCCCCGACACCCACCGGGTGCTGCCCGGGATCGTGGCCGGCGTGGGCGGCTACGGCAACATGCTCGGCCTGCCCAACATCGGCGGCGAGGCCGTCTTCGACGCGTCCTACCTCGGCAACCCGCTGGTCAACGCCCTCTGCGTCGGCGTGCTGCGCCACGAGGACCTCCACCTCGCCAAGGCGAGCGGCGTCGGCAACCAGGTGATCCTCTACGGCGCCAAGACCGGAGGCGACGGCATCGGCGGCGTCTCGATCCTCGCGTCCGAGACGTTCGAGGACACGGGTCCGGCCAAGCGGCCCAGCGTCCAGGTCGGCGACCCGTTCATGGAGAAGCTCCTCATCGAGTGCACCCTCGAGATCTTCGCGGCCGGGCTGGTCGCCGGGATCCAGGACCTCGGCGGCGCCGGGCTCTCCTGCGCCACCTCCGAGCTCGCCTCCGCCGGTGACGGCGGGATGCACATCGAGCTCGACCGTGTGCCGCTGCGCGACTCGACGCTCGCGCCCGAGGAGATCCTGATGAGCGAGTCGCAGGAGCGGATGATGGCCGTCGTCGAGCCCGACGACGTCGCCGCGTTCCTCGCGATCTGCGCCAAGTGGGAGGTCGACGCCACCGTGGTCGGCGAGGTCACCGAGAGCGG
>DASTUX010000001.1:0-23648 GCA_035759395.1 Nocardioides sp. | reverse complement strand
GAGGTCGGGGTGGCTGCGCTGGCGGTACTCGAGCGGGTCGGTGTCGGCCATCATGTGGCCGCGCACGCGGTAGGCGTGGATCAGCTCGAGGATCCGGGCCTGCTTGCTGATCTCGTCGTCGTGCGAGGTCGCGATGTCCTTGGACCAGCGGATCGGCTCGTAGGGGATGCGCAGCGAGCGGAAGATCTCGTCGTAGAAGCCGTCCTCGCCGAGCAGCAGCCCGTGCAGGCGGCGCAGGAACTCGCCGGAGAGCGCGCCCTGGATCACGCGGTGGTCGTACGTCGAGGTCAGCGTCATGACCTTGCTGACGGCGTTGCGGGTGAGCGTCTCCTCGGAGGCGCCCTGGTACTCGGCGGGGTACTCCATGGCCCCGACGCCGACGATCGCGCCCTGGCCCTTCATCAGGCGGGGGACCGAGTGGACGGTGCCGATCCCGCCCGGGTTGGTCAGCGAGATGCTGGTGCCCTGGAAGTCCGCCACGGTGAGCTTGTTGTCGCGTGCCTTGCGCACGACGTCCTCGTAGGCGGTCCAGAAGCCCGCGAAGTCCATGGTCTCGGCGGCCTTGATGCTCGGCACGAGCAGCTGGCGCGAGCCGTCGGGCTTCGGGACGTCGATCGCGAGGCCGAGGTTGATGTGGGCGGGGGTGATCAGGTTGGGCTTGCCGTCGACGACGTCGAAGCCGACGTTCATGTCCGGGATCCCCTTGACGGCCTGCACGAGGGCGTAGCCGATGAGGTGGGTGAACGACACCTTGCCGCCGCGGGCGCGGGCGAGGTGGTTGTTGATGACCGTCCGGTTGTCCCAGAGGAGCTTGACCGGCACCGTGCGGACCGAGGTCGCGGTCGGGACGCTCAGGGAGGCGTCCATGTTCTGGGCGGTGCGGGCGGGGGCGCCGCGCAGGACGGTGAGGGTCGGCTCGTCGCTGGCCGCGGCCGGGGCCGCGGGCTTGGACTCCTTGGGCACCGGGTTGGTGGTGCCCTTGGCGGGCTCTGCTGCCTTGGCGTCGGGGCGCGGCTTCGCCACCGGGGCGGGCGACGTGGTGGCGGCCGCCTTCGCGGGGGCGGCGGGCGCGCTCGGGGCGGCCTTCGTCGCGGCCGGGCTCGAGCCCGAGGAGGCCTGGGGGGCGCCGTTGGTCGAAGCGGACGAGCCGGTGGTCGTCTCACCGTGGGCCTGGAAATACTTCACCCACGTAGGGTCGACGCTTCCCGGGTCGAGCTTGTACTGCTCGAGCATCTCCTCCACGAGCCACTCGTTGGCGCCGAAGTCGGCGGACGGGAGTTCTGGAGACTGGCCTGACGACTGCGGCACGACTTGCTTCGCCTCTTCCGGGAGCGCGCGGGGATGATTCAGTGATCAAGGCTAGACCCACCCGGTTGCAAATGCAGAGGGAAGGGGGGCCTTTAAGACAGGGTGTTGTGAGTTCCACACGACAGGGAGATTCAGCAGCATGAGCACACCCCCCCGAACACGCTCCACCGTGGCCGCGATCCTGCTGGCCCTCGCGCTGACGACCGGCGCCTGTAGCGGTGACGACGAGGGCAAGTCCGAGCCCACCACCCCCGAGGCCTCTGCCTCGGAGACGACGGCCCCACCGGTCCCGACGACGGTGACGATCGAGAAGGTGTCGGGGCGGCTGCCCAAGGAGGAGCGCACGCACCTCAAGAAGGTCGCCGGTGACGTGGTCGACGCGTGGTTCGAGGCGGCGTACCTCGGTGGCGACTACCCGCGCAAGAACTTCCACGACGCGTTCCCCGGGTTCACGCGCGGCGCGAGGTCCGAGGCCCGGCACGACTTCGCCCTGATGAGCAACGCCGGAATCGGTTCACGCATCGACGGCGTCGTGGCCACCAGGAAGCGGGTGAAGGTCGACGCGCTCGCCGCCAACCGTCGAGCCGCCGGAGCGACGGCACGCTTCGTCCTGGTGTTCAAGACGACCGGCCAGGCTCGCCGCAAGCTCGAGGTCCGCGGGCGACTGTTGCTGACCCGGACCGCCAGTGGATGGCGCATCTTCGGCTACGACGTCACGAAGGGAGACGCGCGATGAGCGCCCTGAGCAAGAGGTTCCCCCGGCTGCTGCGGCTCGTCACCCTCGGGGTCGTGCTCTCCGTTGCGGCCGTGGTGGTTCCCGACTCCGCGGTGAGGTCGACCGAGGTCGAGCTCGTCAAGGTGCACCACGCCGACGGAGTGGACGTCAGCCCCGACGTCGTGTGGGTCCTGGCCGTGGGGTCGGACGCCCGCCCGGGCCAGGACATGACCCGCAGCCGGGGCGATGCCCTGCAGCTGATCGGCATGAACACCCGCACCGGAGCCGCGACGTCGATCGGAATCCCCAGGGACTCCTGGGTCGACATCCCGGGCCACGGCCACGAGAAGATCAACGCCGCGCTCTACTTCGGGGGACCGAAGCTGATGGGGCAGGCCGTGGGCAACCTCGTGGGGATCCAGCCCGACTACGTGTTCGTCTCGCGGTTCAAGTTCTTCATCGCGATGGTCAAGGAGATCGGCGGCATCGAGGTGAGGAACCCGGTCGCGTTCAGCGACACCTACCTCATGCCGCACGGGTTCAAGTCCGGCCGCATCCACCTCGGCGGGTACGAGGCCATGGCCTTCTCCCGGATCCGGCACAACCTGATCCGCGGTGACTTCGACCGGTCGGCCAACCAGGCACGCGTGTTGCGGGGGATCCAGGCGAAGGTCCGGTCGCGTGCCGACCGGCCGGGCTTCATGGAGCGCGGCGTGCTCACCGTGATGCAGCACCTCCACACCGACCTGCCGCCGACCGAGCTGTTCCGGCTCGCCCAGGCGATGGCCCAGGTCGACCCGGGCAAGGTCACCAGCTGCGTGGTGCAGGGCTCGATCGGCAGCGTCGGGGGAGCGAGTGTGGTGCTGCCCTTCACGAGCATGGCCCGCCGACTCGGGGACGATGCCCGCAAGGACGCGACGCTCAAGCACTGCTGATCTGTTGCGGTCCGGGTGGGTGGCGCCTCCGGCAGGATTCGAACCTGCGGCACCTGGTACCGGAAACCAGTGCTCTATCCCCTGAGCTACGGAGGCCTGCACGTCGATGGGACTGACGCGAGCGGTGAGACTACCTGTCGAAACCGGGGCAAAGGAAACCGGGACCCGCCGATAGGCTGACGTGGTGACTCCCGACCAGATCTCCACCACCATCGTCGACGTGCTGCAGGCCCTCGTGGCCGACGGCTCCGTGACGCTGCCCGACGGCGTCCCGACCTCCGTGACCGTGGAGCGGCCGCGTCAGAAGGGTCACGGTGACTACGCCACCAACGTCGCCCTCCAGCTCGGCAAGAAGGCGGGCACCAACCCGCGGGCCTTCGCCGAGCTGGTGAAGGCGCGCCTGGAGGCGGCCGACGGCGTGGCCGCGGTGGAGATCGCCGGCCCCGGATTCCTCAACATCACCGTCGAGGTGGGGGCCCAGGGGCAGATCGCCGCGGACGTCGTCGCCGCCGGCGCGTCGTACGGCGGCTCCGAGGTCCTCGCCGGCAACCGGATCAACGTCGAGTTCATCTCGGCCAACCCGACCGGGCCGCTGCACCTGGGGCACACCCGGTGGGCCGTCCTCGGTGACGCCATCGGCCGGGTCCTGGAGGCCGCCGGTGCCGAGGTGACGCGGGAGTTCTACATCAACGACCGCGGCAACCAGATGGACCTCTTCGGCGCGTCGATCGAGGCGGCCGCCCTCGGCAACCCGATCCCCGAGGACGGCTACCAGGGCGGCTACATCGTCGACCTCGCCGCCCGGATCGTGGCCGAACAGCCCGAGATCGTCGACCTGCCGGCCGACGAGCGGCTGATCGCCTTCCGCGAGGCGGGGTACGCCGTCCAGCTGAAGGACCAGCAGGACGCGTTGGACCGCTTCAACACGCACTTCGACGTGTGGTTCTCCGAGCGGAGCCTGCACGAGGACACCTCGCACGGCTCCGTGACCGACACCCTCAAGGGCCTCTTGGACAAGGGACACCTCTTCGAGGCCGACGGTGCCCTGTGGATGCGCACCACGGACTTCGGCGACGACCGGGACCGGGTGCTCATCCGCACCAACGGCGTGCTCACCTACTTCGCCTCGGACACCGCCTACTACCTGAACAAGCGGGCGCGCGGCTTCGACCGGTGCATCTACCTGCTGGGCGCCGACCACCACGGGTACGTCGGGAGGCTGCGGGCGATGGCGGCGTGCGCGGGCGACGACCCGGACGCCCACATCGAGGTGCTCATCGGGCAGATGGTGAAGATCCTGCGCGACGGTGCCGAGCTCCGGCTGTCCAAGCGTGCGGGCACGATCGTCACCCTCGACGAGCTCGTCGAGGAGATCGGCGTCGACGCCCTGCGCTACTCGCTGGCGCGCTACCCGGCCGACAGCCCCCTCACGCTCGACGTCGCCGAGATCACGAAGGCCTCCGTCGACAACCCGGTCTACTACGTCCAGTACGGCCACGCCCGCACCTGCCGGATGATGGAGAACGCCGGCGACCTCGGCATGTCCCTGCCCGGGCCCGGGCAGGCGGGCTTCGACCCGGCGCTGCTCTCCCACGAGCTCGAGGGGCAGCTGCTGCGCGCGCTGGCGGAGTTCCCCCGGGTGGTCGCCAGCGCTGCCGAGCTGCGCGAGCCGCACCGGATCGCCCGGTTCCTCGAGGCCACGGCCTCGGTCTTCAACAGGTGGTACGACACTCGCGAGTGTCGGATGCTGCCGCAGGGTGACGAGCCGGTCCAGCCGGTCAACGAGGCACGTCTCGTGCTGGTCGCGGCGACCCGCACCGTGTTCGCCAACGGCCTCGCGCTGCTCGGGGTCTCGGCGCCCGAGCGGATGTGATCGCGGTATGCCCTCCCACGAAGCAGGCTGGGCCCATGCCGACGGAGCCCTGAAGGCGCCGTCCTGGCTGCGGCAGCCCACCGACCCCAACGCGCTGGTGCGGCACCTCTGGTCGACCACGGCGCGCAAGGCCGACGGCGTGCTCGAGGTCGGGGGAGTGGCGCTGCCCGACCTGGTCGCCGAGCACGGCTCGCCCGCCTACGTCCTCGACGAGGCCGACTTCCGGGCCCGGGCCCGCGCCTTCCGTGACGCGTTCGCGGCGTACGACGTCTTCTACGCCGGCAAGGCGTTCCTCTGCACGGCCATCGCCCGATGGGTGGCCGAGGAGGGGCTCTGCCTCGACGTGTGCTCCGGTGGGGAGCTGAGCGTCGCCGAGCGGGCCGGGTTCCCGATGGAGCGGATCGGCTTCCACGGCAACAACAAGACTCCTGCCGAGCTGCGCCGGGCCGTGGAGCTCGGGGTGGGGCGGATCATCGTCGACTCGTTCACCGAGATCGAGCGCCTGGCCGAGGTGGTCGCGACGAGCTCGACCGACGGGGCGCGTCGGACCGCCCGGGTGATGGTGCGGGTGACGGCCGGCGTCGAGGCGCACACCCACGAGTACATCGCGACCGCGCACGAGGACCAGAAGTTCGGGTTCTCGATCACCAGCGGCGACGCCTTCGAGGCGGTACGCCGCGTGGAGGCGGCCCCGGGCCTCGAGCTGCTCGGCCTGCACTCGCACATCGGCTCGCAGATCTTCGACTCCTCCGGCTTCGAGGTCGCCGCGCGACGCGTGCTGGCGCTGCACGCGCGCATCTCCTCCGAGCTCGGCGTGACCATGCCCGAGATGGATCTCGGCGGCGGCTTCGGCATCGCGTACACGACCCAGGACGACCCCTCGGACCCGGCTCAGCTGGCCACCGAGATGACCAAGATCGTCGAGCACGAGTGCCGGGCGCTCGCGATCCCCGAGCCGAGGCTCTCGATCGAGCCGGGCCGGGCGATCGTCGGGCCGGCGATGTGCACGGTCTACGAGGTCGGCACGGTCAAGCCGGTCGCGCTCGACGGCGGCGCGAGCCGCAACTACGTCTCGGTCGACGGCGGGATGAGCGACAACATCCGCACCGCGCTGTACGACGCCGACTACTCGTGCACGCTCGCCTCGCGCGCGTCGGAGGCGCCGCCCCTGCTCACCCGCGTGGTCGGCAAGCACTGCGAGGCCGGCGACATCGTGGTCAAGGACGAGTTCCTGCCCGCTGACGTCGCCCCGGGGGACCTGCTGGCGGTCCCGGGCACGGGTGCCTACTGTCGCTCGATGGCCTCCAACTACAACCACGCACTGCGGCCGCCGGTGATCGCGGTGCGGGACGGCGCCGCACGCGTCGTCGTCCGCCGCGAGACTGAGGCCGACCTGTTGGCAACCGACGTGGGTGATCCTGAGTGAACGAGTCCCGAGCACAGGGGCAGGACAAGACGCTGAAGATCGCGGTGCTGGGCTGCGGCTCGGTGGGATCCCAGGTCGTGCGGCTACTCCTGGAGCAGTCCGGCGACCTGAGGGCGCGCGTGGGTGCACCCGTCGAGCTGGTCGGCGTCGCCGTACGCCGTCTCGACGCGGCGCGCGAGGTCGAGGTGCCCGAGGGGCTGCTCACCACCGACGCCGTCGGCCTGGTGTCCCGCGACGACGTCGACGTCGTGGTCGAGGTGATCGGCGGCATCGAGCCCGCCCGGTCGCTCATCCTCGCCGCGCTGGAGAACGGCGCCTCCGTGGTCACCGCCAACAAGGCGCTGCTCGCCGAGGACGGCCCGACGCTCTTCGAGGCGGCCGAGAAGGCCGGACGCGACCTCTACTACGAGGCCGCCGTGGCCGGCGCCATCCCGATCCTGCGCCCGCTGCGCGAGTCGCTCGCCGGTGACAAGGTCACCCGGGTGCTCGGCATCGTCAACGGCACCACGAACTTCATCCTCGACAAGATGGACACGTCCGGGGCGGGCTTCACCGAGGCGCTCGAAGAGGCCCAGGAGCTCGGCTACGCCGAGGCGGACCCCACCGCGGACGTCGAGGGCTTCGACGCCGCAGCCAAGGCCGCGATCCTCGCCTCGCTGGCGTTCCACTCGCGCGTGACCGCTGCGGACGTCCACCGCGAGGGCATCTCGGAGGTCACCGCCGCCGACGTGGAGTCGGCGCGCGACATGGGCAGCGTGGTCAAGCTGCTGGCGATCTGCGAGCTGCGCGACGACGCCGTGTCGGTGCGCGTGCACCCCGCGATGATCCCGCGCTCGCACCCGCTCGCCTCGGTCCGCGAGGCCTACAACGCGGTCTTCGTCGAGTCCGAGGCCGCCGGCCAGCTGATGTTCTACGGACCCGGTGCCGGTGGCGCCCCCACCGCGTCGGCCGTCCTGGGCGACCTGGTGACCGTGGCCCGCAACCGGCTCAGCAACACCCGCGGCGCCGGTGAGTCGGCGTACGCCGACCGTGCCGTGCTGCCGATGGGGGAGACGATCACCCGCTACCACGTGGCGATCGACGTGGACGACCGCGCCGGCGTGCTGGCCGCCGTCGCCAACGCCTTCGCCGACCAGGGGGTCTCGATCCAGACCGTGCGTCAGGAGGGCCGAGGCGCCGACGCGCAGCTCGTCGTCGTGTCCCACGAGGCGACCGACGCCCAGCTGAGTGCGACCGTCGCGCACCTGCGCGGCATGGAGATCGTCCGCGAGGTCACCTCGGTGATGCGCGTCGAGGGGGCAGCGGAGTGACCAGGCTCGATCATCGCGAAGTGACCAGGACCCACCAGTGGCGCGGGGTCATCGACGAGTACCGCCACCTGCTCGAGATCCCGCAGGACACCCCTGCGGTCACCCTGCGCGAAGGCGGCACCCCGCTGGTCCACTCCGAGTGGCTCTCGGGCCTCACGGGTGCTGCGGTGTGGCTCAAGGTCGAGGGCGACAACCCCACCGGCTCCTTCAAGGACCGCGGCATGACCGCGGCGATCTCGGTCGCCAAGCACGAGGGCGCCGAGGCCGTCGTCTGCGCGTCCACCGGCAACACGTCGGCCTCGATGGCTGCGTACGCCGCCAAGGCCGGCCTCAAGCCGCTCGTCCTCGTGCCGGAGGGCAAGATCGCGGCCGGCAAGATGGCCCAGGCGATCCTGCACGGCGCCCAGGTGATCATGGTGCGCGGCAACTTCGACGCCTGCCTCGACATCGCCAAGGGACTGTCCCGGGAGTTCCCGGTCGCGCTGGTCAACTCCGTGAACCCGGTCCGCCTGCAGGGCCAGAAGACCGCGGCGTTCGAGATCGTCGACTTCCTCGGCGACGCCCCCGACTTCCACCTGCTGCCCGTTGGCAACGCCGGCAACATCTCGGCGTACTGGCTGGGCTACACGCAGTACGCCGACCTCGGGCTGGCGACGAAGCGGCCCGTGATGCGCGGCTTCCAGGCCGAGGGCGCCTCGCCCCTGGTCACGGGGGAGCCGTTCCCGGACCCGGAGACCCTGGCGACCGCCATCCGGATCGGCAACCCGGCCTCGTGGAAGCTCGCGGAAGCGGCTCGCGACGAGTCCGGCGGCCGGTTTGCCGCGGTCAGCGACGACCAGATCCTCGCGGCCCAGCGGGCGCTCGCTTCCCACGACGGCGTCTTCGTCGAGCCTGCCTCGGCTGCCGGGATCGCCGGCCTGCTCCAGGAGCTGGAGGCGGGTGAGTCCTACGCGGGGAGCACGGTCGTGGTGACCGTCACCGGCCACGGCCTCAAGGACACCGTCACCGCGCTGGAGGGCTACGCGAGCAGCGGGCAGAGCATCGTGGACACCGTCATCGACGCCGACGTGACCGCTGCCGCGGAGGCGGCCGGGCTCGCCTGAGGCGGGCCCCGCCGATCATGGTCACCTTCGTCACCGGACCGGTGCGCGTCTCGGTCCCCGCCACCACGGCCAACCTGGGCCCGGGCTTCGACTCGCTCGGCCTCGCCCTCGCGCTGCGCGACGAGCTCGAGGCCGAGGTCACCGACTCGGGGCTCGACATCGTGGTCGAGGGGGCGGGCGCCGAGGACGTTCCCCGCGACGAGTCGCACCTCGTGGTCCGCGCGATGCGGGCGGCGTTCGCGGAGATGGACGCCGATCCCCCGGGCCTGCGCCTGAGCTGTCGCAACGTGATCCCGCACGCCCGCGGCCTCGGCTCGTCGTCGGCCGCGATCGTCGGGGGAGTGAGCCTGGCCTGCGCGCTGGTGGCGGGCGGTTCGCTGCTCATGGACGAGGAGGCGCGCTTCCGCCTCGCCGCCAGGCTCGAGGGACACCCCGACAACGTGGCCCCCGCGCTGCACGGCGGGTTCGTCATCTCGGGCCAGGAGGACGAGGCGTTCTACGCCGTCGGCTCGGCGGTCGACCCGCGCGTCGCGGTCGTCGTCTTCGTGCCGCCGACCCCGGTGTCGACCGAGCTGGCCCGCGGGCTGCTGCCCGACCGGGTGCCGCACGCCGATGCCGCCGCGGATGCGGGGCGTACGGCGCTGCTCGTCGCCGCCCTGGCGAACCAGCCGGAGCACCTGCACCTCGCCACCCGCGACTACCTGCACCAGGAGTACCGGCGCGCCGCCATGCCCGAGTCCCTGGCGCTGGTCGACCGGCTGCGGGCCGACGGCGTCGCGGCGATCGTGTCCGGAGCGGGACCCACTGTCCTGGCCTTCACCGACGGCCCGGACCACGCGGCGGCCGCGACGACCGCCCTGCTCGCACGCTGCCCCGAGGGATGGCAGGCGCAGCATCTGGCCGTCGACCGGGACGGCGTCCGGGTCGGCTGAGCCGCCGACACGGACTCCCACCCGGCGCAGCATTTGACATGGCGAGTGCTACCCTCAAGGTGCGTCAGACTTCTCGGCGCAGCGCCAGCAGGTGACACCAGTCCCTGGGTGCAACTCTTCCTCAATGCGGTGCGAACCTCGTTTCGCACACCCGCCAATGCCCTCCTGTCTGGTGGGTCCGGCGGCGAGGAAGCAATGACCAGCAGCCGACGGCTCGTCAGGCCGGCTCGGCACTGATACGTGGGAAGGACCTCACGTGACGGAAACCATCGAATCCACCTCTGCTGATTCGGGAGCATCTGCGCCCAAGAAGCGCGGTGGTGGGCTCAACACCATGCTGATCGCGGACCTGAAGTCGATGGCCGGCGGCATGGGCATCGCGGGCGCCGGCACCATGAAGAAGGCGCAGCTCGTCGAGGCCATCAAGGCCGCCCAGGGCGGTGGCTCGGCGAAGGCCGGGCAGGCCTTGGGGGCGAAGCAGGGGGGGAGCGACAGCCAGGACCGCGAGCAGGCTCCCCGCGAGCAGAAGCGTGAGCAGGAGGCCCCGCGCGAGCAGGCCCCCCGCAAGCAGGAAGCCCGCGAGCAGGAGAGCCGCGAGCAGACCCCGGACCGGGACGACCAGACCGGGGACCAGAACCAGAACCGCGATCGCGGCAACCGCGAGCAGAACCGGGACCGGGGCAATCGGGACCAGACCCGCGAGCAGAACCGCGAGCAGCAGGGTGGCGGGAACCGCGACCAGGGCCGTGAGCAGAACCGCGAGCAGAACCGCGAGCAGAACCGCGACCAGCAGGGTGGCGGCAACCGCGACCAGGGCCGTGAGCAGAACCGCGACCAGGGCCGTGAGCAGAACCGCGACCAGCAGGGTGGCGGCAGCCAGAACCGCGAGCAGAACCGCGAGCAGAACCGCGAGCAGAGCCGGGACCACCAGGGTGGCCGCGACGACCAGGGCGACGGCAGCCGGCGCAACCGGCGTCGCCGGGGTCGCGATCGTGACGGCGGTGCCCGTGACGGTGGCGCCCGTGACGGTGGTGGCCGCGACGGTGGCGGCCGGGACATGGGCCGCGACGGCGGTCGCGGGGGACGCGGCGGCGCCGGTCAGCGCAACGAGCCGGACACCACGATCCTCGAGGACGACGTGCTCGTCCCGGCGGCCGGCATCCTCGACGTGCTCGACAACTACGCCTTCGTCCGCACCAGCGGCTACCTGCCCGGCAACGACGACGTCTACGTCTCGCTGTCGATGGTGCGCAAGTTCGGCCTGCGTCGTGGTGACGCGATCATCGGCGAGGTTCGCCAGCCCCGTGAGGGCGAGAGCAAGGCGAAGTTCAACCCGATGGTCCGCATCGAGAGCGTCAACGGTGCCGACCCGGAGGCCGCGAAGAGCCGGGTCGAGTTCCAGAAGCTCACCCCGCTCTACGCCTCCGAGAGGCTCCGCCTCGAGACCGAGCCGACCAACCTGATCGGGCGCGTCATCGACATCGCCGCCCCGATCGGCAAGGGCCAGCGTGGCCTCATCGTGTCGCCGTCCAAGGCCGGCAAGACGATGATCATGCAGTCCATCGCGAACTCGATCACGACGAACAACCCCGAGTGCCACCTCATGGTGGTGCTGGTGGACGAGCGTCCGGAGGAGGTCACCGACTTCGAGCGCTCCGTCAAGGGCGAGGTCATCTCCTCGACCTTCGACCGCCCGGCGAGCGACCACACCATGGTGGCCGAGCTGGCGATCGAGCGGGCCAAGCGGCTCGTCGAGCTGGGCCACGACGTCGTCGTCCTGCTCGACGGCATCACCCGCCTGGGCCGGGCCTACAACCTTGCGGCTCCCGCGAGCGGCCGGATCCTGTCCGGTGGCGTGGACTCGGCGGCGCTCTACCCGCCGAAGCGCTTCTTCGGCGCCGCGCGCAACATCGAGCACGGTGGCTCGCTCACGATCCTCGCCACGGCGCTGATCGAGAGCGGCTCGAAGATGGACGAGGTGATCTTCGAGGAGTTCAAGGGCACCGGCAACATGGAGATCCGCCTGCGCCGCGACTTCGCGGACAAGCGCATCTTCCCCGCGATCGACGCCGTCCAGTCCGGCACCCGGCGCGAGGAGCTGCTCATGAGCAAGGAGGAGCTCGCGGTCGTCTGGAAGCTGCGTCGCGTGCTCTCGGGTCTCGACGGCCAGCAGGCCCTCGAGCTGCTGCTCGAGCGACTCAAGAAGTCGTCGAGCAACATGGAGTTCCTGATGCAGGTCCAGAAGACCACCCCGACGGTGGGCGGTCGCGAGGACTGACGTCGTCCACGACGCCGTGCTCGTCCCTGGGGCCGGGTCACTCCTTCGGGAGTGACCCGGCTTTTCCCGTTATCTTCTTTACCGATGCCCTAGAGTTCCTCGCAGGTGCACGGGAAAGTGGGGGGACCATGGCTCGGATCCTGGTAGCGGACGACGACGTCGACATCCGCGAACTCGTGGAGTTCAAGCTCTCGACGCTCGGCCACGACGTCGTCGCAGTGGCGGACGGATCGGCCGCGATCGACGCGTGCCAGGTGCAGCGGCCCGATCTCGCGGTGCTCGACGTGATGATGCCCGGGCTCTCCGGTCTCGACGCGATGCGCGCGATCCGCGCCGACCCGGGTCTCGCCGACCTCCCCGTCATCCTGCTGACCGCACGCGCCCAGGAGTCCGACGTGGAGACGGGTTTCGACTCCGGTGCGGACGACTACATGACCAAGCCCTTCAGCCCGCGCGAGCTGGCCACGCGGGTCGAGGCCCTGCTGTCACGAGCGCTCTGAGCGGCGCCGTACCCGGTGCCGACCCGCGATTTCCGCTCGCTTGGGGCCGGGTGGCACACTTGAGCGTTGGTTCCGGTTCACGGCGTCCGCAGAGAGCGGCGGCGACCCGGCGACTCGAGAGGACACCATGAAGAAGGACATCCACCCGAACTACACCGCCACCGAGGTCACCTGCACCTGTGGCGCGAAGTTCACCACGCGCAGCACTGCTGCCTCGGGCACGATGCACGCCGACGTGTGCTCGCAGTGCCACCCGTTCTACACCGGCAAGCAGAAGATCCTCGACACCGGCGGCCGCGTCGCCCGCTTCGAGGCCCGCTACGCCAAGTCTGCCAAGAAGTAGCTCTCCGAACGCGCCGGTCGCCGCCCCCCCGGGGGCGGCGACCGGCGCTTCGCATTTGACCGGCACCGGCGCTCGCCGCCTGCCGGGCCGTCACCAGCCACGAGGAGCCAGGGATGTTCGAGGCCGTCGAAGGACTTCTCGCTGAGCACACCGAGCTGGAGGGCAAGCTCGCTGCGCCGGAGACCCACGCCGACGCCCGCCTCGCCAAGAGCCTCAACCAGCGCTACGCCGCCCTCTCCGCGATCATCGGCGCCTGGCGCGAGCTCCAGCAGTACGACGAGGACCTCGAGGCCGCCCGCGAGCTCGCGGCCGAGGATCCGGCCTTCGCCGAGGAGACCCAGGCGATCTCCGAGCGGCGGGCCGTGGCCGAGGAGCGGCTGCGCCGGCTGCTGGTGCCGCGGGACCCGAGCGACGACAAGGACGCGATCCTCGAGGTGAAGTCGGGGGAGGGCGGGGAGGAGTCGGCCCTGTTCGCCGGCGACCTGCTCCGGATGTACACCCGCTACGCGGAGGCGCGTGGCTGGAAGGTCGAGATGCTCGACGCCAACGAGTCCGACCTGGGTGGCTACAAGTCGGTCACCGTCGCGGTGAAGGCCAAGGGCACCCCGGAGCCGGGGGAGGCGCCGTACGCCATGCTCAAGTTCGAGGGCGGCGTGCACCGGGTCCAGCGGGTCCCGGTCACCGAGTCCCAGGGACGCGTCCACACCAGCGCGGCCGGCGTGCTGGTGCTGCCGGAGGCCGAGCAGGTCGACGTGCAGCTCGACGAGAACGACCTGCGCATCGACGTCTTCCGCAGCAGCGGTCCCGGCGGCCAGAGCGTCAACACGACCGACTCCGCGGTGCGGATCACCCACCTGCCGACGGGCATCGTGGTCAGCTGCCAGAACGAGAAGAGCCAGCTGCAGAACAAGGAGCAGGCGATGCGGATCCTCCGGGCGCGGATGCTGGCCGCCGCCCAGGAGACGGCCGACGCCGAGGCCAGCGAGGCCCGGCGCAGCCAGGTGCGCACGGTCGACCGGTCCGAGCGGATCCGGACCTACAACTACCCGGAGAACCGCATCTCCGACCACCGCACCGGCTACAAGGCGCACAACCTCGACCAGGTGCTCGACGGGGACCTCCAGCCCGTCCTCGACTCGTGCCTCGACGCCGACCTCGCGGCCCGGCTCGACGCCCTCGAGGCGTGAGCCCCGCCATGGGCCTCGACCGGCGCCGCGTCGTGTCGTCCGCCGTCGAGCGGCTGCGTGAGGCCGGGATCGACAGCCCCGACCACGACGCCGCCGAGCTGCTCGCCCACGTGCTCGGGACCTCGCGCGGCATGCTCGCGACCGTCGACGTGGTGGACCAGGACGCGGCCGCGACCTACGACGACCTCGTGGCCCGCCGGGCCGCCCGCGAGCCGCTCCAGCACCTGACCGGGCTGGCGTTCTTCCGGCACGTCGAGCTCCACGTGGGCCCCGGGGTGTTCGTGCCCCGGCCCGAGACCGAGCTCCTCGCCGGGTGGGCGATCGAGCAGGCGACCCGGGTCGCCGCGGAGCACGGGCGCAGCCCCGTCGTCGTCGACCTGTGCACCGGGTCCGGCGCGATCGCCCGGGCCGTCGTCGACGAGGTGCCCGACGCCGTGGTGCACGCGGTCGAGCTCGACGAGGCGGCCCATGCGTGGGCCGAGCGGAACCTGGCCGGGACCGGCGTCGACCTGCGCGAGGGGGACATGGGCACGGCCTTCGACGACCTGGCCGGCACGGTCGACGTGATCACCTGCAATCCGCCGTACATCCCGCTGGAGGCCTGGGAGTCCGTGGCCCCCGAGGCGCGCGACCACGACCCGCACCTCGCCCTCTTCTCCGGCGACGACGGCCTGGACGCGATGCGGGTCCTCGCCGGCCGGGCGGCCCGGCTGCTGCGTCCGGGAGGGGTCGTGGGCGCCGAGCACGCGGACGAGCAGGGGCAGTCGGCTCCGGGGGTCTTCGTGGCGGCGGGCGGCTGGGTCGACGTCCGCGACCATCTCGACCTGGCAGGTCGGGCGCGCTTCCTGACGGCCCGACTGGCACGATGACCTCGTGAGCGAGCGTTTCCCCACCGGCACCGAGGACGAGCGCGAGGCAGCCGTGGAGGCCGCCAGCCTGGCGGTCCAGCGCGGCCAGCTCGTCGTGCTCCCCACCGACACGGTCTACGGCGTCGGCGCCGATGCCTTCGACCCGGCCGCGGTGCGCGCACTGCTCGCCGCGAAGGGTCGGGGACGCGAGATGCCGCCGCCGGTGCTCGTCAGTGCTGCATCGACCATCGACGCCCTGGCCATCGGCATCCCCGGCTATGCGCGGGCCCTGATCGACGCGTTCTGGCCCGGACCCCTGACGCTGGTGTGCCGGCAGCAGACCTCGCTGCAGTGGGACCTCGGCGACACCCGGGGGACGGTGGCGGTCCGGATGCCGGCCCACGACATCGCCCGCGAGATCCTCGAGCGCACCGGCCCGCTGGCGGTCAGCTCCGCGAACCTCACCGGCATGCCGGCCGCGACCGATGCGGACCAGGCCGAGCAGATGCTGGGCGACCAGGTCGACGTGATCGTCGACGCGGGTGTCTCGCCGGGTGGCGAGGCCTCGACGATCGTCGACGTCACCGGCTCCCAGGGGCGGGTGCTGCGTCGTGGCGCCCTCTCGCTGGAGGAGCTCAACGCGGTCCTGGAGCCGCTCGGCGCCACCCTGACGGACGAGGGCTGACGGCCGGTGCGGGAGTACGCCCTGGTCTTCCTCGTCGCCGCGGCGGTGACCTACCTGCTGACCGTCGTGGCCCGCGAGATCGCCCTGCGGACTGGCGCCGTGGCCGAGGTCCGCGACCGTGACGTCCACGCGGAGCCCATCCCGTACCTCGGCGGACTGGCCATGCTCGGCGGCCTGGTCGCGGCGTACGTCGTCGCCCGCGAGCTGCCGTTCCTCGCCACCAGCGGACCGTTCGTCTTCCGCGACGCCGGCATCGTGCTGATCGCCGGAGCGCTGATCTGCGCGGTCGGTGTGCTCGACGACCTCTTCGAGCTCGACGCACTCACCAAGCTGGGGGGCCAGGTCCTCGCGGCCGGGTTCCTCATCGTCTTCGGGATCCAGTACGTCTTCTTCCCGACTCCCGACGGCAGCCAGTTCTCTCTGGACGTGTCCCAGGGCGCGCTGCTGACCGTCCTGGTCGTGGTGGCCACGGTCAACGCGGTGAACTTCGTCGACGGCCTCGACGGCCTGGCCGCCGGCGTCGTCGGCATCGGGGCGGTGGCGTTCTTCTTGTTCTGCTACCAGCTGGCCAACCTCAACGGCGTCTCGCTCGCGACCACCGGCGCGCTGCTGAGCGCCTCGCTGGCGGGGGCCTGTGCCGGCTTCCTGCCCCACAACTTCCATCCGGCGCGGCTGTTCATGGGGGACAGCGGCTCGATGCTGATCGGGCTCGTGCTCTCCGCGAGCGCGCTCACCCTGACCGGCCAGTTCTCCGGCACCGAGATCAGCCAGGGCGCCGACGGCTCCCGGGCCAGCCTGCTGCCGACGCTCCTGCCGCTGCTGCTCCCGGTCTCGATCCTGATCGTGCCGATGGTCGACCTGACCCTCGCCGTCGTACGACGCACGCGCGCCGGGCGCTCGCCGTTCGCGCCGGACAAGCAGCACCTCCACCACCGGCTGCTGGAGATCGGCCACTCGCAGCGACGGGCGGTCTTCATCATGTGGCTGTGGGCCGGGCTGGTCGCCTTCGGGACGGTGCTGCTGAGCCTCTACACGGGGCCGTGGATGTGGATCTCGATCGGCACCATGGGGCTGGTGACCGTGGGGCTGACCTTCCTCCTCCCGGTGATCCACGCGCCGCACATGCACCTGCCCGACGAGACCTGAAAACAGCCTCCCGGGACTCGGTTTCGAGGCCGTCCGGACCTTGTGCTAGTTTTCACAAGCACCCCAGATCCTCCGACGACAGAACGGCCGCCATGATGACGACCGCGCTCAGCAGGACCCCTGTTGGCACCACCAGCACCACGGTGGTCCCGGGGTTCGGGGCCCCGTCGGCCTGTGGTAGTTTCACGCCGTCGTCGGACGCCGAAATGTGGGTCTTCACGAGCGATCCCCGCGCCGACGTCTTCAAGCCTGCCGATGAAAGCGACTTGGGTGGATGGTGCATGAGAACTCCGACAACGGCCTACGAGGTCGCGACCTCGTGGGACTCGGAGGTCTCCTCGCAGGAGCCGTCGTCGTGGGCCTCGTCCTGGGCCTCGTCGTCGACGACCAGGCCGGCACTTCCCCCGTCTTCACACTTCTCGGCATCGGTCTCGGCATCGTGGCCGGAGGTGTCGGTTTCTGGGCTCGGGTCCGCGCCGCACTCCGCGGGTGAGCGATGACCGACGAGATGACTGCCATGACCTCCCCTGACGCCACCCCCGTCTCCCGGCCGTCGCTGTTCCGCGTCCTGCGCGACCAGCGCAAGACCGTGATCGTCGCGCTCGTCCTGGTCGTCGCGACCTACTGGGTCGCCGGCCAGCTCGGCGAGTGGCGCCTCGCGGCGTGCATCGCCCTCGGCGTCGCCCTCGGACTCGCCAACCACGTGTTCACCGAGTTCTGGCTGCTCAAGCTGATCAGCTCGGGGGAGGAGCCGACGCGCAACAAGATCGCCGCGTCGACCTTCCTGCGCCTGCTGGTCCTGTCCATCGTCGCGGTCGGTATCGCTGTCGCCTTCTGGCCTGACGGCATCGGGCTCCTGCTCGGCCTGGCCATCTTCCGCCTCATCGCCCTGGTGATGACCGGCATCCCGTTGCTGAAGGAGTTGAACAAGGCATGATCGGCCTGCTTCCCCTCGAGACCGACATCAAGATCGGCGAGCACGTCGAGCGCCAGTTCCTGGGCATGACGTTCAACATGGACACGATCTGGACGACCCTGGTCGCCGGTTCCCTCGTGCTGATCCTCGGCTTCGTGGCCCGCAGTGCGCTCACCAAGCCCGAGCCCGACCACGTGCCGACCAAGGTGCAGCTGATCTGGGAGGCCATCGTCGGCCAGGTCAACAAGCAGGTCGAGGACAACCTGGGCAAGGTCCACCCTGTCGTGGTCCCGCTCGCCGTCGCGCTCTTCTTCTTCATCCTGTTCGCGAACTGGCTCGAGCTCCTGCCGACCGAGATCAACCACGACGTGCACCTGCTGCCGGCGCCCACCGCTGACACCAACCTGACCTACGCGATGGCGATCATGGCGATGGTGGGCGTGTGGATCTACGGCATCAAGGAGAAGGGCGTGAAGGGCTACTTCAAGCACTTCCTCGAGCCCTTCCCGGTGCTGCTCCCGCTCAACATCCTCGAGGAGCTCACCAAGCCGATCACGCTTGCGCTGCGACTCTTCGGCAACATCTTCGCCGGCGGCATCATGCTGGCGCTGATCGGGCTGATCCCGTGGTACGCCTCCTGGGCGCCCAACCTGCTGTGGAAGCTGTTCGACATGGCGATCGGCGGCATCCAGGCCTTCATCTTCGCGCTCCTGACCGTCCTCTACTTCGGCATGGCCGGAGCGGGACACGGCGAGCACGACGAGGACCACGCCGAGCACGGCGAGGTCCCCGAGGACGCACCCGCACTCACGCACTGACCGGCCCATCCGGTCAGGCGTTTCGACAGAGGTAAGAAAGAAGCACCGGCCCCCGGTGCGTAACCAAGGAGAGACATGGCAGACGCAGCATCTTTGGACTCGGCCATCAAGACCGCCGGCGCCTTCATCGGTGGCGGCATGGCCCTCGCCGGTGGCGCCATCGGCGCCGGTGTCGGTGACGGCCTGGCCGGTTCGTCGTACATCCAGGGCGTCGCCCGTCAGCCCGAGGCACAGGGTCGCCTGCAGACCATCTTCTTCCTCACGGTTGGTCTGGTCGAGGCGATGTTCTTCATCAACCTGGCGTTCATGGCGCTGTTCGTCTTCGTCCTCGGTAAGTGACCCGAGGCCCTGAGAACCGGGCGCCCCGGCGCCTGAGCCACCGCCACGACCAAAGGATCAATTGATGGCAAGCGTTGCGAGTCTCCTCGTCCCGCTCGAGAGCAACTTCCTCGTCCCGAACGGCACGTTCTTCGTCGAGCTGTTCGCCTTCGCGATCATGGTGTTCATCCTCGGCAAGTACGTCGTGCCGCCGATCAACAAGGCGATGACCGCCCGCCAGGACGCGATTCGCCAGCAGTTCGCCGATCTCGACCAGGCCAAGTCCGACGCCCACCAGGCGGAGGAGGAGTTCCGGGCCCAGATCGCTGACGCACGTCACGAGGCTGCGCGGATCCGCGAGGAAGCCCGCGAGCAGGGCGCCGCGATCATCGCCGAGATGCGTGAGCAGGCCCAGGCCGAGTCGAACCGCATCGTCGAGCACGCTCACACCCAGATCGAGGCCGACCGCAAGGCGGCCGTGGCGTCGCTGCGCAGCGAGGTGGGCACGCTCGCCACCACGCTCGCCGGGCGCATCGTCGGGGAGTCGCTGGACGACGAGGCCCGTCAGAGCCGCGTCGTCGACCGGTTCCTCGCGGACCTCGACGCTGACAACACCGCGCAGGCGGCCCAGTGACCAGCGCAGTGATGCAGGGCTCGTCCGGAGGGTCGCTCACCCGGCTCTCCGCCGAGCTGGGTTCGGCCATCGAGGGCGGTGCCGACGGCGCCGCCGTCGGTGCGTCCCTCTTCCAGGCTGCGGACGTGTTGCGGACCCAGCCGGCCCTGCGCCGCGCGGCGACCGACCCGTCGTCGCCGTCCGAGGCGAAGTCCGCCCTCGCGAAGGGCATCTTCGAGAGCCGCCTGGACCCCGCGGCGACCCAGCTGGTCGCCTCGGCGTCCGCGCTGCGCTGGGCCAGCAGCCGCGACCTCGTCGCGGCGCTGGAGCAGCTCGGCGTCGTGGCACTGGTCAAGGCCGCGGATGCCAAGGGTGACGGTGACCGACTCGAGGACGAGCTGTTCCGGTTCGGCCGCGCGGTCAACGACAACCCGCAGCTGCGTGACGCACTGTCCGACCCGGCGCGGTCGGTCGCGGACAAGCAGGCGCTGGTGCGCAGCCTCCTCGAGGGACGGGCCAGCGATGGCACGGTCCGGCTCGCGGAGCGCTCGGTCTCCGGCGTCCACCTCACCGTGGCCCGCGCCATCGCTGCCTACACCAGGCTCGCGGCCGAGACGCGCAACCGTCTCGTCGCTCTGGTCCGGGCCGCCCGGCCGCTCACCCACGACGAGCACTCGCGGCTGGGGGACGTGCTGGCACGCCAGTACGACCGTCCCGTGCACCTCAACGTCGTGGAGGACCCGGAGCTGATCGGCGGCGTCCGCGTCGAGATCGGTGACCAGGTCATCGACGGCACCATCGCCAGCCGCCTCGACGACGCCCGCCGTCGTCTCGTCGGCTGACCCCCCGCACCACCCCGCGACCAACACAGCCTGAAGACCCGAAGACAGACAGAGAGTAGGGACGAAGATGACGGAGCTCACGATCCGTCCGGAGGAAATCCGCGACGCGCTGCAGAAGTACGTCGCCGACTACAAGCCCGAGGCTGCCAGCCGCGAAGAGGTCGGCACCGTGGCGGAGGCCGGCGACGGCATCGCCCGGGTGACCGGTCTTCCGTCGGCGATGGCCAACGAGCTGCTGGAGTTCGAGGACGGCACCCTGGGCATCGCCCTGAACCTCGACACCCGCGAGATCGGCGTCGTCATCCTCGGTGACTTCGACAAGATCGAGGAGGGCCAGACGGTCCGCCGTACGGGCGAGATCCTCTCGGTCCCCGTCGGTGACAACTTCCTGGGCCGCGTCGTCGACCCGCTCGGCACCCCGATCGACGGCCTCGGCGAGATCCAGGCCGACGCCCGTCGCGCCCTGGAGATCCAGGCGCCGTCGGTCATGCAGCGCAAGTCGGTCCACGAGCCGCTCGCCACCGGCATCAAGGCCATCGACTCGATGACCCCGATCGGCCGCGGCCAGCGCCAGCTCATCATCGGCGACCGCGCGACCGGCAAGACGACGATCGCGATCGACACGATCATCAACCAGAAGCAGAACTGGGAGTCGGGCGACCCGACCAAGCAGGTTCGCTGCATCTACGTCGCCATCGGCCAGAAGGGCTCGACCATCGCCTCCGTGCGTGGCGCCCTCGAGGAGGCCGGCGCGCTGGAGTACACCACGATCGTGGCCTCCCCGGCGTCGGACAGCGCGGGCTTCAAGTACCTCGCGCCGTACACCGGCTCGGCCATCGGCCAGCAGTGGATGTACGACGGCAAGCACGTCCTCATCGTGTTCGACGACCTGACCAAGCAGGCCGAGGCGTACCGCGCCGTGTCCCTGCTGCTGCGCCGCCCGCCGGGTCGTGAGGCCTACCCGGGTGACGTCTTCTACCTGCACTCCCGCCTGCTCGAGCGCTGCGCCAAGCTCAGTGACGAGATGGGGGCGGGCTCGATGACCGGTCTCCCGATCATCGAGACCAAGGCCAACGACGTGTCGGCCTACATCCCGACCAACGTCATCTCGATCACCGACGGCCAGATCTTCCTGCAGTCGGACCTGTTCGCGGCCAACCAGCGCCCCGCCATCGACGTCGGTGTCTCGGTGTCGCGTGTGGGTGGCTCGGCCATGACCAAGGCGATGAAGGCAGTGACCGGTTCGCTCAAGGTCGACCTGGCGCAGTTCCGCGCCATGGAGGCGTTCGCGATGTTCGCCTCGGACCTCGACGCCGCCTCGCGCCAGCAGCTCGACCGCGGTCAGCGCCTGATGGCGCTCCTCAAGCAGCCGGCGTACTCGCCGTACCCGCTCGAGGAGATGACCGTCTCGCTGTGGATCGGCACCACGGGTCGCCTGGACCGGGTCCCCGCGGGTGACGTGCTCCGCTTCGAGCACGAGTTCCTCGACTACCTGCGTCGCTCGAAGGACGGCATCCTGTCGGCCATCCGCGAGACGCAGAAGTTCGAGGACGACACGGCGAGCTCCCTCGAGGACGCCTACAACTCCTTCCTCGACCAGTTCGAGACCTCCGACGGCAACTCGATCAAGCCGGGCAACGAGCCCAAGGCCGAGGCGCTGGAGGACGAGGACCAGGAGCAGATCGTCAAGCAGAAGCGGGGCTGACCCATGGCTCTTTCGGTGCGTGAGTACCGTGCGCGGATCAAGTCGACGGAGTCGATGAAGAAGATCACGCGTGCCATGGAGCTCATCGCTGCGTCCCGGATCATCAAGGCGCAGCAGCGGGCACAGTCTGCGGCTCCGTACGCCCGTGAGCTGACACGAGCGGTGTCGGCGGTGGCGACGTACGCCAACGTCGACCACCCGCTGACCCGGGAGCCGGTGGAGCCCAAGCGGGCCGCCGTCCTGATCGTGACCAGCGACCGGGGTCTGGCCGGTGCCTACTCGTCGAGCGTCCTCAAGGAGTCCGAGCGACTCGCCGAGAAGCTCCGCGAGGAGGGCAAGGAGGTCGACACCTACATCGCCGGACGCAAGGGACTTGCCTACTACAAGTTCCGCAACCGCCCCGTGATGCAGTCGTGGTCCGGCTTCTCCGACCAGCCGTCGAACGACGCGGCGCACGAGATCGGCAAGGTGCTGATCGAGGCGTTCCTCCGCGAGGAGGGCCAGGACGGCAACGTCGACGAGGTGCACGTGGTCTACACGCGCTTCAAGTCGATGCTCGTCCAGGAGCCGACGGCCATCCGCCTGCTGCCCCTCGAGGTCGTGGAGGGCGAGGAGAAGCCCGACTCCGCCGAGGTCCTGCCGCTGTACGAGTTCGAGCCGTCGGCCGAGCACGTCCTGGACGGACTGCTTCCGCAGTACGTCCAGAGCCGGATCTTCTTCGCCCTGCTGCAGTCGGCCGCTTCCGAGCTGGCCGCCCGTCAGAAGGCGATGAAGTCCGCGACGGACAACGCTGACGAGCTCATCAAGAAGTACACCCGAATCGCCAACCAGGCCCGCCAGGCCGGTATTACCCAGGAAATCAGCGAGATCGTCGGTGGCGTCAACGCCCTCGCCGACGCCAACGCCGGGAGTGAGTGAGAGCAATGACTGCGACTATTGACGAGACCGTGGAGACCAAGGGCAAGGGCGGCATCGGCCGCATCGCCCGGGTGATCGGCCCGGTCGTCGACATCGAGTTCCCCGTGGACTCGATGCCCAACATGTACAACCTGCTCGAGACCCAGCTGGAGCTCGGCGGCGAGAAGAAGACGCTCTCCCTCGAGGTCGCCCAGCACATCGGTGACGGCATGGTCCGTGCCATCTCGCTGCAGCCCACCGACGGCCTGGTCCGCGGTGCGCAGGTGTCCGACACCGGTGGCCCGATCTCGGTGCCCGTCGGCGACGCCACCCTCGGCCGCGTGTTCAACACGCTCGGTGAGTGCCTCAACCTCGAGGGCGACGAGAAGCTCGACGTCAAGGAGCGCTGGGGGATCCACCGCAAGGCTCCCGCCTTCGACCAGCTCGAGTCGAAGACCCAGATGTTCGAGACCGGCATCAAGGTCATCGACCTGCTGACGCCGTACGTCCAGGGCGGCAAGATCGGCCTGTTCGGTGGTGCTGGTGTCGGCAAGACCGTGCTCATCCAGGAGATGATCGCGCGAGTCGCCAAGGACCACGGTGGTGTGTCGGTGTTCGCCGGTGTCGGTGAGCGCACCCGTGAGGGCAACGACCTGATCGTCGAGATGGAGGAGGCCGGCGTCATCGGCCAGACCGCCCTCGTCTTCGGCCAGATGGACGAGCCGCCGGGCACGCGTCTGCGCGTCGCCCTGTCCGCCCTGACGATGGCGGAGTACTTCCGCGACGTGCAGGGCCAGGACGTGCTGCTCTTCATCGACAACATCTTCCGGTTCACGCAGGCCGGCTCCGAGGTCTCCACGCTGCTCGGCCGCATGCCGTCCGCGGTGGGCTACCAGCCGAACCTCGCCGACGAGATGGGCACGCTGCAGGAGCGGATCACGTCGACCCGC